>CALMVL010000080.1 GCA_937873265.1 uncultured Granulicella sp. | reverse complement strand
GCCCGGCTCAAAAATTCCTTGCCGGCCTTCACCCTATGAAGGCCGGCAAGACCCGGCTCGCCGTCGGACCTCATCTCACGGAGATCTATGCCGAAGTTCCGCAAAGGGAAAGACGAAAGCATCGCCACGCCGCCCGGCGAACCTGGCACGGGCTCCGATGCCAAGGCCATGAGTGAGCCCGACCCCAAGGCGCTCTCGCACCATCCGGCTCGTGAAGCTGCCATCCACGCCGCCTCCGAAGCCCTGCACACCCCGCGGAGCTCTCGCAAGCCGGCCAGGAAAACCGAGCCGGACCGAGCCGCGCGCGAGGCAGCCGCTGCCGCCGGGCTCTCTCCTGATCTCCCGCCCGCGCTCCGCGACCTTGCCTCGGACGACCGCGTCACCGTCCGCCGAGACGGCGCGCCTGCGCCCGGCGGCAAAGCCGTCGTCTACTGGATGCAGCGCGCGGAACGCGGCTGGGACAACCACGCCCTCGACACGGCGATTCTCGCCGGAAACGCCCTTGGGCTGCCGGTCGTGGTGTACTTCGCGGGGATCTCGAACTTCCCCCACGCGAACCTGCGCCACTACCTCTTCCTGAACGAAGGGCTGCGCGACGTCCAGGCCGACTGCGCCGCGCGCAATGTCACCTTTATCCTGCGGAATGCGCCCCGCGAAGACCGCCTCACCCTGTTTCGCGAGGTTGGGGCAGCGCTCGTGATTGGGGACGAAAACCCGATGCGCGTCCCCGAGCAGTGGCGGCGCGACGTCGCGGCCGGCCTTGCCGTCCCGTTCTGGACCGTCGATGCGGATGTGATTGTCCCCTCGAAGCTCTTTCCCAAGGCGCAGTTTGCCGCGTACACCATGCGCCCACGCCTTTGGCGGCTTGTGCCGGAGTACCTCCGGGCGTACGAAAACCCACGCGCGGACCATGCCTGGCGGCGACCGAAAGGCTTCTTCGCCGACGACCCCGCGCTCGATATGACCGCGGGCTGGACGGAGCTCGATCGCTCCGTCGGTCGTGCCCCGGATCTCACGGGCGGGGCACATGCGGCGCAGGTGCGCCTCCAGCACTTTGTTGCGCATCTGCTGCCCGCGTACGCCCACAACCGAAACCACCCCGACCTCGATGGGACCTCGGTTCTCTCGCCCTACCTGCACTACGGCCACATCTCACCCATCACGATCACCCTCGCCATCGAGGCCGCGGTCGAGCGGGATCGGGCCCTTCGCGAGTCCGCCGACAGCTTCCTCGACGAACTGGTCACGTGGCGCGAGCTGTGCATCAACTACGTCCGCTACAACCCGCACTACGACGACCCCGAGTGCGCCGAACCATGGGCCCGCCAGACAGTGGCCGACCACGCCGCCGACACGCGTGACCCGATCTACACGCCCGAGCAGATGGAGCGGGCCGAGACCTACGACGAGCTGTGGAACGCCGCGCAGCGGCAGATGGTGCGCCGCGGCTGGATGCACAACTTCATGCGCATGTACTGGGCCAAAAAGATCCTGGAGTGGTCCCCCGACAACGCCACCGCCATGCGCACCACCATCTACCTGAACGACAAGTACTTCGTCGACGGGCGCGATCCCTCGGGGTATGCCGGCATCGCGTGGGCGATCTATGGCAAGTTCGATCGCCCGTGGTTCAACCGGCCGATCTTTGGCAAGATCCGCTACATGAGCGGCAAAAGCACCGGCAGCAAGTTCAACGCCGCCGCCTACATGGCGCAGAATCCGGCACAGAACGAGCCTTCACCCGCGGCCGCTCCCAAACCGGCGCCGGCCGAGAAGGCGCGAGCGCGACCGGCCAGGGCTCCCCGTGCGCGCGGCCAGTATGGCGGCTGACCTCTGCGGTCCCGGCGAATGCAACGTGGAGGTTGCGCGGCGCGGCGCTTGCCACGCCTAGGCGGGCAGGGAGATCCGGAAGACGGTTCCACTCCGCCCCGGCCGGACGCTGCTGCGAATCCGCATCTTGCCGCGGTGATCTTCGATGATCCGCTTGGAGAGGGCCAATCCCAGGCCATTGCCTGACTGCTGCTTTGTCGTAAAAAACGGCTCCCCGAGGCGGCCAAGATGTTCCTGCGCGATGCCATGCCCATTGTCGGCGACCACGACGTGGACCTTGCCGCTGCGGCGGCGCAACCGCAGCAACAGCGTCCCCTCTTCCGGCAAGGCTTCGATCGCATTGAGGATCAGGTTGGAGAGTGCCTGCAGCAGGCGTCCGCTCTGCCCTTCCGCCATCAGATCGGCTGGCACATCCTTCACCAGATGAATGCTCTTCGCCTCGATCGTTCGCTGGTGGATCCGGATCGCCGACATGGCCACAGAGACCAGGTCCACCGGAGCCGTCGCCTCGGACATCCGAGCCAGGCCAAGCGTTTGCCGCGCGATGCAGCTCATCGTGGAAATCTGCTCTTCCGCCATCCGCATGTGCTCGCGAACCTTCTCCGGATGGTCTGCCTCCGCAGCCGCAAGATAGGTGAGGTAACCCAGCAGCTCGAGCGGATTGCGGATCTCGTGCATCACTTCGAGCGCGAGCATACCGGCGGTCGCCCGCTGTTCGGCGGGCGCGTGGGAGCCGAGCGCTGCGCTTGCCTGCCCACCCCCCTTTGTCACGTCATCCGTCATAGCTGACACACATGGCCCCTCCGGCCCTTGGTGGCGCGCCTGCGACATGGGAGCCATCCGCGAGGTTCTTTGTGTGATGCGAATACGTTGCCAGAGGTCAACGTTACCGCGGTGCTGCGTACCGCATTGCAAGCTGCTGCACCGACCGGATCAGCTGCCGCGGCCCGTCGTAGACGCTGAGCGTTTCCTCTTGCCCGTCCTCCGGAAGGGTCAACGCATCGGCAGTCATTACCATGCGCTGTACGCCCGGCCGCAGACGCCGCGCTGCCGCCAGCGCCTCCACCCGCTCGCTGGACGAGAGGGTGTGGCAGAGCACAACCACCTCAACCGGTTCGTTGCCCATCACCTGCTCGGCTTCACCCAGAGCCATCGCCGTCTGCACGTGAAATCCCGCCTGCTCGAGTACCCACGACCGCGTCTCCAGCAGCCGCTGGTCACGGCCATACACGAGAATGGAAGAAGAGGACGACATGGCAGCAGAGGTACATCGGGCACTCAGCGGACCGTGCCACACCGAGCGTATCCCTCATCCTTTCAGAAAAGAGGGCATTCGAGAAGCCGTCTTTCGGAGAATTTCCACGCGCCGCTTCCCGAAATGGATTTGGCCGTCCCGATCCGGGGACCGTGGATTGGAGGGGCTCGCAACCATCCCCCTCCGCGGACGTCTAAATGAGCAGCGAAGTGAGGCTCTCGGCGACTCTGTGGCCACTCGTAGCACTTCGTACTTTTGGTTCCCACCGCACCTTCCCGGAGTTCCGCATGAGATCTGCCGTCGCGATCCCGGCTCAGCTCGCCGCTGCCGCCTCCCTGCTTCTGCTTCCCGTGGCCCCGTGTTTCGCGCTCGCATCGGCCCAGAGCGCTGCCTCCGGCTTCGGCCCGCTCGACCCCGCGCAGCCCACGGGCGTCGCGATTGCTGCCATTGTTGAGCGCATGGGGCAGCGCGAGTCCGCCTTCGCCAAGGCACGCGACAACTACACCTTCCGCCGCACCGTCAAGGTGGACACCGTCGACGATGACACCAACAAAACATCCGGCGAGTACCAGGAGGTCGCCGACGTCTCCTACGACAACGAGAACCGCCCCACCGAGCATGTCGTGTTTGCGCCGCAGAACACCCTCAAAGACGTCATGATGTCTCCGGCCGACCTGCAGGATATCGAGCACCGGCTGCCGTTCATCCTCACCACCGAGGACCTGCCGCAGTACGACCTCAGCTATCTCGGCAAACAAAAGGTCGACGACCTCGACACCTATGTCTTCGATGTGAAGCCGAAGGTCATCGAGAAAAACCACCGCTACTTCCAGGGCAAGGTCTGGGTCGACCAGCAGGATATGGAGATTGTGCTGGTGAACGGCAAGAACGTGCCCGACGATCTCCGCCGTGGGCACGAGGACCTGTCGCCGCCCTTCACCACCTACTACGAGCAGATTGACGGCAAGTACTGGTTTCCCACGTACACCAAAGCCGAGGGCGAACTCCACTTCTCCGGCGGCCAGGGCTACCTTTCGCAGAACGTGCACATGCGATCCACCGTCCGCTACACGGATTACAAGCAGTTCCGCGCCAAGAGCCGCATCATCTACAACGGCGAGGACATCACGAACAATACAGCCCCGCCCGACCAGCCCGCGACCAAGCCGAGCCACTAGGCGCCTCCGCCCGGCAAGACGCTGACGGGCTTGTCGCGTGCCACACCCCAACGCGCTAGTCCGGCGCTTCCCCGAACGCCTTCGCAAACATCCGGAGGATTCGCTGGCGAGCGTCAAAGCCGTGCCACGGCTCGGTGGACGGCATGCCGTAGATCCCGCGCGCCAGGGGCCCATGATCCTCCCGCGGGTAGGTCACCAGGTCGACCGCGACGCCCATCTGCCGCAGAACGCGGTACATCTCCTGGCTCTGCCCGAGCGGGTCGGTGGCGTCGCTTTCACCCTGCAGCAGCAGCATCGGCGTCTTTGCCCCCGCGACGTGTCCCAGCGGGGACTGGCGCACGGCCGCTTCCGCGTGCTCCCATGGTTTGCCGTAGAACCAGCGGTCGTACCAGCTGCCCTGCTCGGTCCCGTATTCGCTGAACTGGTCGGTGACCGGAGCTCCGCTGACGATCGCCCGGAAGCGGTCGGTCTGGCCTTCCACAAACCCGGCCATCTCTCCGCCGTAGCTGTAGCCCATCAGCGCCAGCTTGCCCGGGTCGATGGCCTCGGATCGCACGACGAAATCGACGCCCGCCATGAGGTCCCGGAGGTCCGCGCCGCCGAGGTCATCCTTGTTGGCCGCCGCAAACGCCGCGCCGCGGCCGGTACTTCCCCGTGGGTTCATCACCAGAACTGCCCACCCCCGGCCCAGGAACAGGTCATAGAGGGGCTCGTGCCGGTCGGAGAACGCTCCCGTCGGGCCGCCGTGGACATCCACGATGAGCGGTACTTTGCCGCCCCCAACGCCGGCCTTCTCCGGCAGGTACAACATGCCCTGAATCGTCAGGCCTTCGTTGGTCCAGCGGATCTCGCGCCCGACGCCGCGGCGCAGATCGTCCCATCCCATCGGCGGCGTCGTCAACACCCGTGTCTCGGCCCCGAGCGTTTTGGTATAGAGGAGCTCCTGTGCATGTCCGCCGCCGCTCCCGACGAGGATCCAACCGGTCTGCCCCAGATTTGTCGTAGCCCGGTCCACCGTCCGCATCGGCTCTTTGGCCATCTCCGGCGGCTTGCCGTCGCGAACAATGGCCGGCCCCGTCCGAAACCCCTCCTCGACCTTCGCCGCGATGGCTCCATCATGGAGCGCCACCATGCCGCCGGCGATCGATCCGCTGTACCCATCCGTGAGGTCCCGCAGATCGCGGGTTGCGAGGGTGTACCGGTACAGATCCCGCACGCCCGGCGGAGCGTCCGCCTTGGCCTGGGCCTCAAGCAACAACGACCGCCCATCCTCGGCCCACACCACATCGCCCACCGTCGCCGGAACGTTTTCCAGCAGCGACGGATGAGCGATGTCCGCCATGGACACCATCCAGGCCGTTGCTGCGGGACGGAGATCGCTGACCCCATTGGGGCCCTCGACCACCGCCGCGAAGCGTGCGCCATCGCGGCTCCAGGCGATGCTTCGCACGTCCGCCGGGACACCGGCGACGGTGGTCAGCTTGCCGGTGGCCGAATCCAGCAGCCACAACCGCTCGCCGTGCTGGTCGTGGTCGACCCAGCTGGCATCGGCCTTCGCGTCCTTTTGACGCTTTTCCCCCGCCGTCTCCGGATCGCGCGCGATCACGGCGATCCACTTGCCATCCGGCGACCCCGCAAATCCGCTCACCTCCAGCTCGGCTTCCTCGGGCTTGCCTTTGTCCGGCGAAGGCGCCGGGGCGGCCGCTGGGCCGCGGGCGCTCTCGGGCGGGATCGCTCCCGGAGATTTCGACGCGTCGACCGTAACCGGCGTCTTCAGGGCGAAGCGCCGCGCCTCCCCGCCATCCATCGGCAGCCGAAACAGACCAACACGCTCGCCGCGCTTCGCCAGGAAAAAGACACTCCGACCGTCCGGCGCCCATTGCCCGGAACGCTCGCCGCGCTTGTCTCCTTCGGGCGAAAACGTCAGCTGACGCGGCTCCCCGCCTGCCACATCCACCAGCCACAGGTGGCTTGCCGCGCCGTCCGCGGTGCTGTCCGTCACCTCCAGCAGCACCTCGGTCCCGTTCGGCGAAAGCCGCGCCGAACCCATTGCGCGCAGGTGTCGCAGGTCTTCGTTGGTGGGCCAGTGCGCCGCCACCTTCCCTTGCGCCAACCCACCTACGCACGCCGCCGCCGAAAGGAGCGCAGCCGCGCCCCCTGCCTGAACACAGATCCATCGCATGGCAGTAGCCTAACTGCTCAACGCCCAATACTCCGGCCAAACTGAAGCCAGCGATGGTGTGTTATCGCGGCGGCGGCCCCTGCATCTTCTCGAGATTCGCCCGCGCTTCCGCGTTACCCGGATCGAGCTGCAGCGCTTTGCGGAAGTCCCGCTGCGCACCCGTCGGATCTCCACTGCGCGCCTCAAGCGACCCCAGGTTGTTCCATTCCGCGGGATCCGCCGCATCGAGGCCCAGGATCAGCCGCTGCTCGCGCATCGCCGCCGCGGTGTCGCCCTGGTGCGCGTAAATCGCCACCAGTCCCCGATGGGTGTCCACATCGCCAGGCCGAAGCGCCGCGGCGCGCTTGAGGTGCTCCAGGGCAACCTCCGTATGCCCCGTCCCGGCCTCGATGGTGGCGAGGTTGTACAAAGCGTCGAAGTTTTCCGGATCCAGCCGAATGGCGGTCTCGAACTGCTCCTGCGCCTCCGACGCGCGATCGGTCGCGAGCAGCACCGATCCCAGACCCCCGTGGGCCGTCGCGTCCCCCGCATTGGCCGCGAGCAGGGCACGGAACTGCCGTTCCGCATCCGCGAACTCGCCATGTTGCAGATCGAGGGTTGCCAGGTCAAAGCGCGCGTCCGCGTAGCCGCTGTCGGCAGCAACCGCAGCCTGAAACTGCGTCCGCGCGCCTTGCCAGTCCCCGGTACGCGCCAGCGCCGAACCGAGCGCGGTCGTCACGCGCACGTCTCCCGGCTTCGCTGCGAGGGCCTTCTGGTAAAGCTCTTCCGCCGTCCGCGGATCCCCCTCACTCATGTCGAGAGCGCCGAGGTTGAACAGCGCCGTGGGGTCCGATGGAGACTTCTGCAGAATGTTCTCCATCCACGCCCGAAGAAGCGGAGCCCGCGCGTCCTCGTGTTGCTGTCCGGAGCTCCGGGGAAGCACCTGCAGCCACAGATGGCCCATTTCGTCGACCGATCGGTCGCCTGCCTTGACACGGATCGGAGGCGAGTTGGGATTGTGCGGGTTGGCCGCCGAGTTGTCGTAGGTGTACCGCATGTGCACCACCGATCCCTTCGGCAGAAACACCGGCTCCTTGTACCGGTAGATCGACTGCCGATCGATGTCCCAGTTCGGGATCAGGATCAGAGCGCGCGTTTCCCCATCGGGCAGCGCCGCCCAGCCTTCCAGGCGTTTGCCCAGGTAGTGCGCGTGCGGGTAGATGGCCAGCACATCCACATCCTCAGGCAGGCGCAGCTGGTCTTCGACGGTAAACGACGCGTCACCGGCCGGAATGTCCAGCGCCGCATCGTGCTGGAGCTGCAGCAGGATCGGCAGTTTCGTGGCCGGCTGCTCCGTGAAGTAGAGGCCGATGCGCGCCCGCACCGTTTCCACCTTGCCTGTCGGCTTCAGGTGCATGTTCAGGACCAGATCGTTGCCCGGATCGATTCGCCACGCCATGCCCTCCGGCTCCACCAGAGCGCGCGAGTCCGGCTTCCATTCCAGGAAATGGCTGTCGGGATCGAATCCCTCGCCCGCGTCCACCGTGACATCCATCCCCGGGATGCCCCCCCGCCAGTCCGCCGGGTGCAGCCGGCGCAGCGATGCCGGCCGGTCGATGATCAGGTTTGCGTGGTGCACCACGCGCGGCGTCCCGGGCTTGATCTCCATCGCGCGCACCCATCGCGTGCCGGCGATCGGCACCGGGAAGACGAAGTTGCGGAAGAGGTCCGTCCCCGAGGCCGGCACCTCCATCCCCGAGTCCATCTCGAGCACCAGGTCCGGCGGTCCCAGCGCCCAGTCGCTCGTGTACACCGGCGCCCGCGGGGCCTCGGCCGCATTGCCCTCCGGCATGCCGGCCTCCACCCACCGGCGAATGAGGCCAATCTGCTCTTCCCCCAGCCGCCGATTGCCCGCGAACTCCCCATGCCCCTCCGCCGGCAGCCACGGCGGCATGTACCGCGATGCGGTGACCGTCTCCATCAGGCCGCCCCACCGCTTCGCCTCCGCGTATGTCGTCAGAGAGAACGGCCCCGACCCACCCGGGTGGTGACACCCGCTACAGTTCGCATAGACGAGGGGCGCGACCTGCCGGCTCCAGGTGACCGGTCCCTCGC
>CALMVL010000079.1:1951-3789 GCA_937873265.1 uncultured Granulicella sp. | reverse complement strand
TGCTGGGGTGGCGCGCTACGCACCGGACGGTCGTGCCTGCCGCCGCTCCGGCCGCGGCTGTGGTTGCGCCGACGGCTCCGGTTCGGGCGCCTGGGGCCGCTGGTGGCGCTGCGGCTGCCGCGGACGGGGTTGGCGGCGCGAAGCCTTCGGCTGCACCGACGACGGCGTTGGGACGGCGAAGTTCGCCGGCAACGGGGTTCCGAGGCGAGGGTGCCGCGGCTGCGGGACGCGGCAGCTGGCGCGTGGTGGCCTTTACCTACAACCGGGAAGATCAGGCTCGGCACAAGGCGCAGCAGATTGCCGGCCGGCATGTGGGTCTGCGGCCGGAGGTCTGGTCGCCAAGCGGGCGCGCGCCGTATCTGGTGTCACTTGGCGGATGGATGGACGAGCGCGAGGCCGAGGCGCTGGTGGCCCAGGCAAAGCGGGATGGCTTGCCGCGGGACACCTTTGCGCGGAACTACCGCCGATAGCCGCAGCCTCCGTGCAGGCGTCAATTGGAAGCGCGTGAAGCGATGCCCTGCCCACGCGCCCATCCCATCCTTTGGCATTGAGGCCGCAAAGGATCGGATGGGCGGGGGCGGGGGCGGAGATGCCGGCCCCAACGGCTGTGAAGGGGCTGTCTGTGTAGGGCTTACTTGGTGGCGGTGGTAAAGGAGCTGGAGATGTCGGCGGCTCCGTCGAGTTCGGCCTGTTTGGCTTTGGCGACCACGGCGCCGAGACCAAAGAACTCGTGCGTAACGCCGGTATAGAAGCGGTAGTTGTTCTTTACACCCGCGGCTGTGAGCTTGTTGGCGTAGGCGATACCGTCGGAGACGAGCGGATCGAATTGGGCGGCAATGATGGTGGTCGGTGGCAGACCCTTCAGGTCGTAGGCAACGGGATCGGTATCCTCATTGCTGATCTTGTTGGGGTTGTAGTAGCCGTCAAACCAGAGCAGAGCGGGGGTGTTGAGCGGCAGCAGCGGACTGGTGTACAGGGTGTCGGAGGCCTGATTGGTGTTGTTCGAGGTTTCCGGGTAGATCAGCAGCTCGTACGTGGGCTGGGGCATGCTCGTTCCGCGAACGTGGAGCGCCAGGTTGATGGCAAGATTGCCGCCTGCGCTTTCGCCGGCGATGGCGATCTTGGTCGGATCTCCGTCATACATGCGGATGTTGTCGACGACCCAGGGATAGGACGCGTAGGCGTCACGGAGCGGATCGGGGTAGGGGGCTTCGGGCGCCTTGCGGTACTCGACCGAGACGACGATGGCGTTGGCGTAGTCGGCGAGCGCGCGGGCGCTGCTGTCGTAGGTGTCAATGGTAGCGACGACGAATCCGCCGCCGTGGAAGTAGAGGATCACCGGGTAATAGCCGGATGCCGGTGGGGCGCCGGTGGGCTTATAGATGCGAATCGGGATGTGGTAGCCGTCCACGCCGGTGATGGTTTTGCCGTCAATCACCTGCCCGACGGGCATGGGGGCGAGCTGAACGCCGGTGTCACGGGCGATGACCTTGGCGGTTTCCTGCACGGAGATCTGCTGGCGGGCGTCCTGCGGGGTGAGATTGATGATGGGAGTTCCGCTGAAGATGTCGTAGTAATGGACGACCGTGCTCATGTCCGAGTCGAGCTGGGTGGTGGACGTGAAAGGGGTGAGCGTGGTTGGGATCTGGGCGCGGAGAACCAGCGGCAGTGAGGCGACGGCGGCGAGGAGCGGTGCCGAGCGAAGGACGCGGAACAAGGTGGCCATGAGGGGTCCTGAGGTGGGAATGATGTCAGCCAGATGGTACACGTACAGGCTTATGGTGCGGTGAGATGCCGAAAGGGCGGCCGCCGTTAGACGGAGGAGAACAGTACCTAGG
>CALMVL010000079.1:0-1941 GCA_937873265.1 uncultured Granulicella sp. | reverse complement strand
GCGCCGGGGTCGGGCTAGAAGGTGGGGACGCCCTCTTCGATAACAAGGTGGTCGACGGAGATGGACAGGGACAGGCCAAGTTTGCGGAAGCCGTCGCGCCACTCGGGGGACCAGACGCGAGTATCAGCGCGGCGAAGCAGGTCGTTCCAGATATTCTGTGCGCCCCACAGGGGGACCTCGAAGGGAAAGGTGCGGATGGAGTCGGCGATGAGCAGGGCGTTTTGCAGCGCAACGATTCCCAGCGATCCCCCGACGGAGGCGGACGCTTCGAGGGCGACCATGGCGCGCTTCATGCGCTGGCCGGCGGCGAAGGCGAGGGTCGCGGTGTCGAGGGTGACCTGGTCGACCTTCGCGCGGTTGAGCAGCGTTTCGACCTCGACGGTGTTGAACAGTTCGGCCTCAATCGCCGCACGGAGGCTGGCGTTGGTGGCGAAGTTGGCGGCGAGCGCGAGCGCCGCGGGAACGGGCGCGCCGGAGTCGGTGAGGAAGTGCAGCAAGGAGGCGTGGTCCTCGTAGATCTTGCGCAGGGAGTCTTCCATCTCGGAGAGGGTCTGGTCGAGGATGGTGCGGAGGATGCGGGTCTGCTCGTCGACGAAGAGGGAGTTGAGCGAGTAGGTGAGGCCATCGAAGGTGCGGTCAAGCAGGCGGATGACCTCGGGGAGATTGGCGCGCTTGATGGCGCTCGAGATCTCGGCCGACAGGGTTCGGAAGCCGGCCAGTTCGGCGGGGTCCGTGCGGTCCGAAGGCTTAACGGCTGCCGAGAGGTTCTGATCGCCGAGGTGGAGGACGGCGTAGGAGATCTGCTGGGCCTCTTCGGTGATACGGGAACGGATCTGCGCACGGCCGAGGGCGACCTTGCCGCGACCGGAGGCGAGCACCTCGTGGTGGTCGCGACGGATGTCGAAGCAGAACAGGGCCCCGTTGTCCGGGTAGGCGCGGAAGACCGACGAGATGGCGTAGTGCGCGCCGACCTCGACGAGCCCGATGCGAAGGCTGCTGACGGCACGGCGGTAGACGTCAGCCCCGGTGCCCTGGCCGGGGACGTTCGACTCGGCCTGATCAAGTTTGGCGAGGAACTCGGCTTCCAGGCGATCGCCTGCCTCCGGGCCGAAGAGGCAGCCGGCGAGTTGCAGGACGCGAGCGGCATAGGCGATGATCTGCACCGTCTCGATGCCGGAGATCTCGTCGAAGAACCAGCCGCAGGAGGTGTACATGAGCTGGGACTGACGCTGGAGCTCGAGCAGCTCCCAGACGGCGGTGCGCTCAGCGAAGGTGAGAGACTTCGCGGCGTGGCGAACGAGAAAACGGTCTTTGTTGTAGTGGGAGCGGTCGAGGATGACGTCGATGTAGGCGTCGCGCGCGGCCCAGAGATCCCGCAGCAGCGGAGCAGCCTTGGCTTCGGCGAGGGGAACGATCGAGTCGCGGAGGTGGTCGAGGGCCTCGCGCAGGGGGCGTCGCCAGCGCTGGTTCCAGCCGGGCTTGCCGCCGTTGCAGCCGCAGTCGGAACGCCAGCGTTCGACGCCGTGGGCGCAGCTCCAGGAGGAGTTGTCGACGACCTCGGCCTCCCACTCGGGCGGGAAAAGCTCGAGAAATTCGCCATAGTTGGTCAGGGTGGCGTGTTCGCGGTCTTCGATCCAGTGCATGGCGTAGGAGAGCGCCATGTCCCCGTGTTTGTGGTGGTGGCCGTAGGATTCGCCGTCGGTGGCGACGTGCGAGAGCTGGGCGGGCCGACCTGGTTCTGCCGGTCCGAGGTGCTTGATGAGCGACTGGCCGAAGGTTTCGCCAGAGTTGAGCAGGCCTTCAAAGGCGATGGCGCGGGAGGCAGGGCCGTTGTAGAAGAAGACGTCGATCGAACGGCCGTCGTCGAGGGGGACGCGGTAGGGGTGGGTCGTGTCAACGGAGGCGTTGGGGGTTGGGGTCCAGGGTTCAGGGTGGCTGACG
>CALMVL010000078.1 GCA_937873265.1 uncultured Granulicella sp. | reverse complement strand
GAGGGCTACGCCCAGGTGCTCGGGAGAGCGCAGGCGGCCGGCTACGCCGAAGCGGATCCCTCCGCCGACGTCGACGGCCTCGACGCCCGCGCCAAACTGTGCATCCTCGCCCGCATCGCGCTCCACGCCGATCTCAACCCCGACCGCGTCGCCACCCAGAGCATCGCTCAGGTCTCCGCGATCGACTTCCAGTACGCCCGAGAGCTCGGCTGCACCATCCGCCAGATCTCCCGCGCGCAGCTCGAAACCGGGCCGGATGGCGATCTCGTCCACGCCCGCGTCGCTCCCATGCTCGTCCCGCTCTCCTCGCCGCTCGCCTGGTCGCACGGCACCCAGAACACCGTCGTCACCTCCGGCGAGTTCGGTGGCGATGTCGTCTTCTCCGGCCACGGAGCCGGCGGCAAGCCCACCGCCGTGGCCGTCGTCTCGGACCTCCTCACCGTCGCCCAGCGCTGCTCCAGTGTCCATCTTCCGGTCACGCCCAAGCGCGTCACCGGCGAGTTCTTCGTTCCTCACTACATCCGCGTCATCGTCGACGACAAGCCCGGCATCGTCTCCGCCATCTCCGGCGCGCTCGCCGCCGTCGGCGCCAACATCGACTCCTTGCTGCAGCGACCCGGCCACCCCAAGCACCGCCTGCCGTTCGTCGTCACCACCGAGCCCTGCCTCACCTCGACCGTCGCCCGCGCCGTCGCTTCCATCCAGCAGCTCGACTGCATGCTCGAGCCACCGCTCACCCTCCAGATGCTCACGGTCGAAGACAAAGCCGAAGACTAGACGCCGTCTTTCGCAAACAACAGGGCAGGGAGCGACTCTCGCCACCTGCCCGCCTTCACGGCTCGTGTGCTAATACTTCGGCATCGACGGATCGATCTTTTCTGCCCATGCGGTAATCCCGCCCGCAAGATTTTTCACCTTCAAAAATCCCGCAGACCTCAGCTCCAACGCCGCCTTCTGTGATCGCCCGCCAGACTTGCAGTGCACCACGATCTCCTCATCCTTCCCCACCGGGATCTCGCCCAGCCGCGACCCAATCTGCCCCACTGGAATCAGCGGCGCACCCAGGTTCACAATCGCATACTCATGCGGCTCCCGCACGTCCAGCACAAACGGCCGATCGCCCGCGTCCTGCCGAGCCTTCAGCTGCTCGACCGAGATCTGGGGAATGCCGTCGACGACCGCCTGCCCCTGATCCACAGAACCGTGCGAACTCACCTCCAGCGGCCCCGCCGTCGCGGGCTTCGCAATCCCGCAGAACTGGTCGTAATCGATCAGCTCCGTCACCGTCGGGTGCGTCCCGCACACCGGGCAGTCCGGATTCTTCCGCAGCTTCAGCGTCCGGAAGCTCATCCCCAGCGCATCCACCAGCAGCAACCGCCCAATCAGCGGCTCGCCGATGCCCAGAATCAGCTTGATCGTCTCTGTCGCCTGAATCACCCCGACGAGTCCCGGCAGGATCCCCAGCACGCCACCCTCGGCACAGCTCGGCACCAGCCCCGGCGGCGGCGGCTCCGGATACAGGCACCGGTAGCATGGTCCATCCGGCGCCCCGAACACGCTCGCCTGCCCCTCAAACCGGAAGATCGACCCATACGCATTCGGTTTGCCCAGCAGAACGCACGCATCGTTCACCAGGTATCGCGTCTGGAAGTTATCGGTCCCATCCGCAATCACGTCGTAGTCGCGAAAGATCTCCATCGCATTCGCACTCGTCAGCATCACGTTGTGCTTCACGATCTTTGTGTTCTTGTTCAAGCCGTGCAGCATCTGCTCGGCGGAGTCCACCTTCAGCTTGCCCACCGTTCCCTGCGAGTGGATGATCTGCCGCTGCAGATTCGACTCATCGACCACGTCAAAATCCACCAGCCCGATCGTTCCCACACCCGCCGCCGCCACATACAGAGCCAGCGGCGCTCCCAGCCCGCCCGTGCCCACGCACAGCACGCGCGCCGCTTTCAGCTTCTGCTGCCCCTCCATGCCCACCTCAGGCAGGATCAGGTGCCGCGAGTACCGCGCGATCTCCTCATTGGAGAGCTTCGGCAGCTCTGTCGCCACATCCGGAATCATCGTCTCAGTCGCCATCGCCACATCCCTTGGTCACCATCTCGCTGGCGCCCGCGTCCCATCACCCCTGCATCGGCAAATCAAATCAGATCGTTGAGAAAGTCAGCGACAACACGAACTCCCGCCCGCAATCGAAGGAATGATCGTCAACTCATCCACATCCGTGGTCACGGTCAGCTCCTTCGCCGGCAGATACCGCACATCGTCTTCGTTCAAATACACGTTCACAAACGACCGCAGCTTGCCGTCCTCCGTAAACAGGTGCCGCCGCAGCTCCGGCGCGCTCAGGGTCAGCGCATCCAGCGCGCCCTGCACCGAGCTCGCGCTCACCTCAACCGCCTCCTGCCCGTGCGTAAACTGCCGCAAAGGCGTCGGAATGTGGATCTTCATCGCGTCTTCCCTTCCATCTCCAAGACCCCGGTCACCTCGCCATCCGCGCCGAGCACGTCGATGGCAATCTCTTCTCCCTTGAAACCTTTCGTCTCCTCATCGGCGCCCGTCAACCGGAACGAGTTCGTCGCCGCCGCCCGGCCACCCTCGACCGCCGTAATCACATACGAACATCCGTACCAGTGCGCCTCGGCAAAATCCGTGGCAGACCATTGCGCCGGGTGGTCCGGATGCGAGTGGTAGAACCCCACAATATCCAGTCCCGCTTCGCGTCCCTCGCGCTGCGCGGCAATCAACTCCTCGGGAGCGATGTGGTAGCGATTATGCGCCGAGTCCGTCCGCGTATTTCCCGCGCGAACGATCCTCGTAACCTCGTTGTTTCCCGCCGCCACATCGGTCCGCCCCAGCAGAATCCCGCAGCACTCGTGCGGGTACGTCTCCTCGCCGTGTGCCCTCATGGCTTCGTAATCCGCAACGCTGATCTCGAGCACCTTACCCCTCCGTCCAGAAACGCTCGCTCATGTACTTCTCGGCCGAATCGCACAAAACCGTAACAATCACCGCCTCGCGCCCAGCCCGCGCCTCGTGCTCGGCCACATCGAGCGATGCCTGCACGGCGGCAGCTGCCGAAATCCCCACCAGCAGGCCCTCCGTCCGCGCCAGCCGCTTCGCCATCGCGTACGCCCGCTCCGTCTCCATCCCAACATTCGCGTCCGCCAGCGTCGGATCATAGATCCGCGGCACAATCGCCGTCTCCATGTGCTTCAACCCCTCCAGCCCGTTGAAGGGCGAATCCGGCTGCATCGAAATGCAGCGTATCTTCGGATTCAACTCCCGCAGCCGCCGCGTCGTCCCCACAAACGTCCCACTCGTCCCCAGCCCGGCCACGAAGTGCGTCACCTGCCCCTCGGTCTGCCGCCAGATCTCATTCGCCGTCGTCCGGTAGTGCTCCATCCAGTTCTGCTCATTGGAGTACTGATCGGCATAGAAATATCGCTCAGGGGTTTGCGCCACCATCTCCCGCGCCTTCCGGATCGCCCCATCCGATCCCTCAGCCGGGTTCGTCCACACAATTTCAGCCCCATACGCCGCCAGGTACTTCTTCCGTTCAGGCGAAACGTTCGAGGGCATCGCCAGCGTCACCGGAAATCCCAGCGCCGCCCCCAGCATCGCGTACGCAATCCCCGTATTTCCGCTCGTCGCATCCAGCAGGCCTCGTCCACCCCTGCCGCGCTGGTGAAACGCCAGCAGCCCACGCCGTTCCGCATCGACAACAATCGCCGACGCCGCGCGATCCTTCACCGACCCGCCCGGATTCGCCCACTCCGCCTTGCCCAGCAGCTGGATCCCCGGCATGTGCTCCGTCAGGCTCGCAAGCCGCACCATCGGCGTATGGCCGATCCGCTCCAGGATCCCCGAGCCAAGTGTCTTTTCCACGCTCACCATCGTCTCGAAACTCCTCTCACAGCCTGCTCGTTGAATCCCCGCCGGAGGATGTGCGACAGTTAGGTCTGAGTCTATCCAAACCATGGCCAAGAAGGCGCAGCAGAAAAGCTTCAACGACGTCCTCGCCACCCTCGGTACGCAACGGTTTGATGTTGCCCCGGCGCAGGAAGGTGCAAGGCGAACCCCAAACGCCTTCAAAGTCAGCAAGTACAACTGCGCCGCCGAGATCGCCCAGGCCCCGGACGGCGGCACCAGCCTTCTTTCTCGCCCCGGCTGGCTCCTCAACGGGGAAATCTCCCGCATCCTCGACCGCGGCTACCAGAAATTCCTGAAATCCAGCCGCCTCGAGATCCCCGCTACCGCCGACCACCTCCGCGCCCTCCACACCTTCTCCGAAGAACTCAAAGAAGCCACCGGCGAGCTTTCCCTCTACAACGAAAGCCTCGGCACCACCTCCGACATCTACGAGTACGACCGCGTCAAAGGCCGCGAGCACCCCTGATTCACTCGCCGCCCCCACGTATGCCGTGCCCTTCGCAGCCGCCCTGCCATCTGTGATCCCCGAAGCCCCTTCGCCTGTCCTCCCCCGAAGGGGATCTGCGTCTTCCTCTGCCGGTGTCTTTGCTCTTCTCGCGCCTCCTGCCGACTACGCCCGCGAACCCCTCATCACCTGCCCCGCTGCCACTCCCGATACACCTCGCTCTTCCCCAGCCCACGTTCGCGCGCCACCTGCTTCAGCGCCTCCTTCTCCGAG
>CALMVL010000077.1 GCA_937873265.1 uncultured Granulicella sp. | reverse complement strand
GCCGAGCAGATAGCCAAGCTCTTCGTCGAGGCCATCGTCGCCCCGTCCTTCACTCCCGAAGCCCGCGATCGCTTTGCCGCCAAAAAGAACCTCCGCCTTGTCGAAATCATCCCCGGCACACCCTCTGTCGTCCTCAAACAGATCTCCGGCGGTCTCCTGTGCCAGGATGCCGACACGCTCCGCATCTCCCCCGGCGACATCCACGCCGTTACCCACCGCCAGCCCACACCCGAAGAACTCGCCGCTCTGCTTTTCGCGTGGACGGTCTGCAAGCACGTGAAATCCAACGCGATCGTCTACGCGCGCACCTCCGAAGCCGGCGCTGGCAGCTGTTCCACGTTCCAAACCGTCGGCATTGGAGCCGGCCAGATGAGTCGGGTCGACGCCGCTCGCTTCGGCGCCATGAAAGCTACCCTGCCCCTCGCCGGATCCGTCGCCGCTTCGGATGCCTTTTTCCCGTTTCCTGACGGACTCGAAGTCGCCGCCGCCGCCGGAGCGACCGCGATCATCCAGCCGGGTGGCTCGGTGCGCGACGCCGAGGTCATAGCCGCCGCCGACCGGCTCGGCGTCGCTATGGTCGTCACCGGTATACGACATTTTCGGCACGGCTGATCTCCGCCCTTCCGCGGAAGGACGCACAAGCCGCCACGCTATAATGCCGCCAGTCCCTGCGCAGACGTGAAGCGCGGCCCTGCTGCATCCATCGATCCTGCAACATCGTCTAATCCGTAATTGCGGTTCGCTCTCTGCTGTTTGTTCAGACCAGGACACCTGATGACGCCTAGCTCTCGCACGTTCTCCCTTCCCCGGGCCGCCCTCCGCGCCATCGCCGCAACATCGTTCGTCACCACCTTCGGCTTCGCGCAGGCCGCCACGCAGGCAGTCCCCGTGCCCGCCGCCACGGCGCCCGCCGCCCCGGATCGATCGGCCGCCTACTACCATTACGGCCTCGCCCACATGTACGAGGATATGGCCGTCAACGCCGGGCGGGCCGACTACGCCACCCAGGCGATCGAAGAATACAAGCTCGCCCTCAACGCCGACCCGACCTCCGCGACCCTGCAAAACGGTCTTGCCGACCTGTACTTCCGCCTTGGTCGCATCCGCGAAGCCGTCTCTGCCGCCAAGGAGCAGACCACTAAAAATCCGAATGACATTCAGGCGCATACACTGCTCGGCAAGGTCTACCTGCGCTCTCTCGGCGACGGCCAGACGCAGCAGTCTGGAGACATGCTGCAGCTCGCAATCGGTGAATACGAGACGCTCGCGCGCCTGAAACCGGATGACATCGAGACCCATCTTCTGCTCGGTCAGCTCTACAATCTCAACCACGACTCCGCCAAGGCAGAAGCTGAGTTCCGGGCCGCGCAAAAGATCGACCCCGACTCCGAAGAGGTCGTCCTCAATATGGCCCGCCTCTACACGGAGCAGGGCGACTTCAAACGCGCGGCCGAGACCCTGAAGGCCGTCCCCGAGGATGACCAGACCGCCAGGGTGGAATCCGCTCTCGGCGCCACGTACGACCAGCTGAAGCAGCCGAAAGACGCGATCGCAGCCTACCGTGCCGCGCTCGACCTCGATCCCGAGAACCCGGCCGAGGTGCAACGCGGGCTGGCCAATGCGCTACTCTCCGATGGGCAGCTGGAAGAAGCACTGACCCTCTTTCAGCAGATCGTCGCGGCCGAGCCACAGGATGCCCAATCCCAGATCCACATTGCCGAGATCGAGCGCAGACAGGGCCACTACGATCAGGCTCTCGCCACGCTGGAAAAGGCCAAGCCAGTCGTCCAGGACACCCTCGAACTCAACTACAACGAGGCCCTCACCTACGACGCCCTCGGCCGCTATAACGATGCTGTTTCCGTGCTCAACTCCACCCTCGCCGGCACGGATCACCCGGACGGCAAGTACTCCGAGCAGGAGAAAAACGTTCGCTCCATCCTGCTCGATCGCCTCGGCATTATCGAGCGCGAGCAGAACAAGACCGCCGACGCCGTTGCCGCCTACAAGCAAGTGGTCAGCCTCGGCGGCGAGTACGCCCTACGCGGCTACCAGGGCGAAGTCGACGCCTACCGCGATGCCCACCAATGGAAAGAGGCCACCGACGTCGCCGCAGCCGCCGCAAAGGCCCTGCCCAAAGAGCACGGTGTCCAGCTGATGTACGCCCAACAGCTGGCCGACACCGGCAAGGTCGACGAGGGACTTGCGCTCGCCAAGGCACAGCTCTCCTCCGGTGGCGAAGATCGCGATACGGAGCTCTCGCTCGCCCAGATTTACATCCGCCTCAAGCTATGGAAAGAGGCCTCTGAGCAGATCGACAAAGCCGCCGCGCTCTCCAGCAAGTCGGATGACAAACTGTACGTTTATTTCTTGAAGGGCGAACTCGCCGATCGTCAGAAGTCGTATGAGGAGGCCGAGGCTTGGTTTCGGAAGGCTCTTACGATAGACCCGCAGAACCCTACCGTTCTGAACTACCTCGGTTACATGTTCGCCGAGCGCGGCATTCATCTGCCCGAGGCCATCAGCATGGTTCGAAAAGCGGTCGACCTCGACCCGCAGAACGGCGCCTACCTGGACTCGCTTGGCTGGGCCTACTTCAAAGCCGGCCAGTACACGCTTGCTGAGGAAAACCTGCAAAAGGCCGACCAGCGCATCGGTACGGATCCGACAGTCCACGACCACCTCGGCGACGTCTACGAGAAGACCGGGCAGCTCAAGCAGGCCGTTTCGCAGTGGGAGCGTTCCATGACCGAGTACGCCCATTCCCTGCCTGCCGATGCCGACCCCGAAGATGTCACGAAAGTCCAGCACAAGCTGGAGACCGCCCGCACCAAGCTCGCCCGCGTTACTCCGGCACCCGGCAGTCCCGCTTCGGGGGGCAAGGAACCGCGCTGAATCGGCGCATCTCCGCCCGCCGCCGCACGGATGCGCCAATGGCTACCGACTGTAAGCACTGTCGCGTTGCTGCTCTGCCGGGAGATCCGCTCCTTCATCGCGTCTACCCCGCACCCAAGCACACCGGCCGCGCGGGTTTTGAGCGCGACCGCGAGCGCGTCGTGCAGTCCCGCGCCTTCCGCCGCCTCGCCGGCAAGACCCAGGTCTTTACCTCCCGCGCCTCCGACCATTTCCGCTCCCGCCTCACCCACACCATGGAGGTCGCCCAGATCGCCCGCGAGGTCGCCTGCCGCCTCGGCCTCAACGAACCGCTCGCCGAGACCCTCGCCCTTGTTCACGACATCGGCCACCCCCCCTTCGGCCACGCCGGCGAGCGCGCCCTCGACACGTGCCTCCGTCAGCACGGCCTTCGCTTCGACCACAACCTCCACGCCCTCCGCATCGTCGAGCACTTCGAGCAGCGCTACGCCGCCCACCGCGGCCTCAACCTCACCCTCGGCGTCCGCGAAGGCATCATCAAGCACTCCCGCGACTACACCGCCGCCGACCACCCCGATCTCGCACCCTATCTCCTCGACCAGCGCCCACCGCTTGAAGCCCAGATCATCGATCTTGCCGACGAGATCGCCTATCTCACCGCCGACCTCGACGACGGCGTCGAATCTGGCCTCCTCGAGATCTCCCACATCCGCCGGCACGTCCCACTGCTCGGCGAGGCCTACACCGACGTCGAAGCCGTTCACCCCGACACCGACGAGAAATACCTCTTTTATGAAGCGCTGCAGCTGATGCAGAATCGCCTCACCGACGATCTCGTCCACACCACAGCCGCCAACGTGCTCGCCCTCGGTACGCCCACCCTCGAAGCCGTTCGCCAACACCCCACGCGCCTCGCCGTCTTCTCCCCACCCATGGAAAACGCCCGCCGGGAGGAAAAGCACTACCTGTACCAGCACCTCTACTGCTGCCCCGACCTCGACCGCGAACACCAGAAGGCCGAAGACGTCGTCACCTCACTCTTCCGTTTCTGGGTCGAGAATCCCGAAGATCTCCCTCCCGGCTACCCCGAGGAAATCGCCCAGCAAGGCCTCGCCCGCGTCGTCGCCGACTACATCGCCGGCATGACCGACGCCTACATCCTCCAGCAGTTTGCCCTGGTCAAACGCGCCATCCGCTAACCTCATCTGTTGCCGTTGCCAGTGCCGTTCCACCGCTGTTGCCCTGCCCGTCCCCACCGCCGTCATCCTGAGCGAAGCGAAGGACCTCCGCATGTGCCGTTGCCTTGCATCTGCTGTTGCCGCTGCCTTTCTAGTTGTCATTCCCGCAGGGAACCTGCTTCTGGCTCTCTCGTACCCTCCCCGCAACGGATCTGCTCCGCTCCCGCCCACACCCCTACCCATCTATTAAGATCAAACCCATGCCCCCTCACCAAAAGCGCGCCCTGGTCACCGGCGGCGCCGGCCTCATCGGCTCCCATCTCGTCGACCTCCTCCTCGCGAACGGCTACACCGTCCGCATCCTCGACAACCTCGAGCCCAACACCCACAAATTCGGCAAACCC
>CALMVL010000076.1 GCA_937873265.1 uncultured Granulicella sp. | reverse complement strand
GGGCCGCGCGGTTCAGCCTTTGGTTCGGGTTGCCGCCGGTATCTGACCGGAGGGCCTTCCGAAGATGTCCACCGTCGGAGTCGAAGCGCGGAGCAAGATTGCGAACGGAGTACGCGTTCGGCTGTAGTCTCTTATCGGATGGAGGTTTCCCTTTGGACCGTCGTCAGTTTGCAGCTCGTTCCATGGCCGCCGCCGCAGGCGTTGCCTTGCTCCGCGGTCGTAGCTACGCGGATGTTCCGGCTCCTCGGGATGTCCCGGGCGCGGTGCCCGAGTCACTGATCGCGCAGGCGCGCTTTCCGGACGGGTTTCTCTGGGGCACGGCCACAGCTTCGTACCAGGTGGAAGGTGCGTGGAACGCGGACGGCAAGGGCGAATCGATATGGGACAGGTTTACCCATACGCCGGGAAAGGTGAGGGGAGGGGTGACGGGCGACGTTGCCTGCGATCAATACCACCGGTACGAGCAAGACATTGCGCTGGCCAAGCGGCTCAACCAGAAGAGCCAACGCTTTTCCATTTCCTGGCCGCGCATTCAGCCGAGTGGGACCGGGGCTCCGAACATGAAGGGCCTGGACCACTACAGCCGGTTTGTGGATACATTGCTGGCGGCCGGCATTCGGCCGTGGTGCACGATGTACCACTGGGATCTGCCGCAGGCGCTGGAAGATCGTGGGGGCTGGCCGAACCGGGAACTGGCGAACTATTTCGCGGACTATGCGGGCATTCTGGCCAAGCACCTGGGGGACCGGATTACGGTGTGGGCGCCGTTCAACATGCCGTGGGCGATTGCGTTTATGGGGTATGCCGCGGGGGCGGCGCCGCCTTGCCGGACCAGCTTCAGTGATTTTCTGAAGGCGGCGCACACGCTGGCGCTGGCTCAGGCGGGAGCGCATCGGGCGGTGAAGGCGGCCTCGCCCAAGGCGACGTTTGGGAGCGCGTATGAGATGGCGCCGGCGTACCCGAAGACGAACTCGGACGAGGACCGCGCGGCGGCTGCCCGGTACCATGCGATGAACAATGTTTTTTTTCTTGAGGCAGCCACGCATGGTCGCTACCCGAAGGCGTTTGTGGGCGAGCCGCCGTATGACGTGATGGGGTTCAAGGCGGGCGATGAGACGCTGCTGCGAGCGCCGCTGGACTGGGTGGGCTTTCATTTCTACACGCGGCGGATCGTTTCGGATGCGAGCAAGGAGCAGTTTGTTCATGGCGGGAGCTTCAGCGGGACGGAGATCGAGAACAACTCGCCGGGAGGGCGGGATCCGTACACACGGTTCCGTGCCGCGATGCCCACGGAAGGTCCGCTGACGGATGCCGGCCTGGAGGTGTGGCCGCGCGGGATGTATGACCTGGTGACGCAGATTTCGCGGGAATACGACCACCCGACGATCGAGATTACCGAGAGCGGGTGCGGATATCTGGACGGGCCCGACGAAGAACAGAACGGCCGGATCCCGGATGGACGTCGGATCCAGTGGTACCGCGAGGTGCTGGCGGAGCTGGCGCGGGCGATCGCCGATGGAGCGCGGGTTCGCGCGTTTCATGCGTGGACGCTGCTTGACAACTTTCAGTGGGCGGAGGGGTACACGGAGCGGTATGGGCTGATCTATACGGATTTTCGCAACCAGCAGCGGACGGTTAAGGACTCGGGGCTTTGGTACGGGCGGGTGGCTGCTTCGAATCGGCTGGATGTCTAGGGTTGGTGCGTTGGCGAACAAGGCGAGGGTTGGCCATCGGCGGGTATCCGTGAGCTACTTGGGGGTGACGGCGGCGAGGTCGGCGGCGCGCCACAGATACCAGCTGGCCACCGAGCGCCAGGGCTGCCAGCGGCGGCCTCGGCGAAGCATGGCGTCGGGTTTGGGCAGGTCGGCGGGGGTGACCTTGTCTTCCGGCTTGAGCTTGCCGAAGGTGAGGGCGAAACCTTTACGCACGCCGTAGTCGTCGACGGGGAGGATGTCGGGGCGGCCGAGCCAGAAGATCAGAAACATCTCAACGGTCCACTTGCCGATGCCGCGAACCTGCGTCAGGTGCGTAATCAGGTCGTCGTCGGACATCTGGCGGGCACGCCGGAGACTGGGGACGGTGCCATCGAGGGCTTTCGCGGCGAGGTCGCGGAGGGCCAGGGCTTTGTTCGCGGAGAGGCCGGCGGAACGGAGCTGCTCGTTGGGGCAGTCGAGCATCTGCTGCGGCGTGGGGTGTGGACCGACGAGGGCGTTCGCCTCGGGGCTGGGCGAAAACGACTGGATCATGCGGGCGTGGATGGCGGCGGCGGCTTTGCCGTGCAGCTGCTGATAGATCACCGAGCGGACGAGGGCTTCGAAGGGTGAAGGCGAGGGAGGCAGGCGGAGGGTGCAGGGGCCGATGCGGGCAATCAGGCGCGCGAGCTTGGGATCGGCAGCGGAAAGTTCGGCAGCGGCCTGCTCGGGAGAGTACGGCGGCCGGCGGGTGCGGGCCTGTGCGGCGCTGGGCATGGAACGATGATACGGGTCGTCCCCCGCGGTCCGCCGGTTCTGCAGGTCTCCATATCGGACCGCCGTGGTGCGGTTTATCAAGCAGATACGGAGCGGTGTCTCTACGCGGCCGGTCGGTGTGTACGGGAGGCCTTCCTTTTGGTGCATGGCGCATTTCCCGCTTCGATTATCGAAACGCCGCTCAAAATTCGTAATTTGCGGTCGGCAATGTTGCTCTGGGAGAGGGAGTCCTGTTGCTATACTCAAGTTTCTCGATCGGACTCCCGTTCAGGGACCAGGCAAGCGAGGAGTGCGGGACGGCTCCCCGAGGTCCGTGGTGGCAGCAGTTTCACCGGCAACGACCGTAACCTCCTCTTGACCGAGAGGAAGCAGGAACAGAGCAATGGCGCAAGTATTTGATCGAAGCTCCAATGCGCTCGCCCGAGCGAGCCTGGTGCTGACTGGACTGATCGTGATCGCGCTGGGCGTGGCGCTGGACCAGTTGCAGCGCAGCCCGTGGGTGACGCGGCAGGGACAGCGGCCGGACCAGCCGGTGCCGTTCAGCCATAAGCACCATGTGGAGGGGCTGGGCCTGCAGTGCCAGTACTGCCACCAGCAGGTGGAAAAGGCCGCGTACTCGGGGATTCCGCCGACCAAGACCTGTATCAACTGCCATGCGCAGATCTGGACCAATGCGCAGCTGCTGGAGCCGGTGCGGCAGTCCTGGGCGACGGGGGCCTCGATCCAGTGGATCCGGGTGCATGACCTGCCGGATTATGTGTACTTCAATCACTCGATCCATGTGAACAAGGGCATCGGCTGCGCGAGCTGCCACGGCCGCGTGGACGAGATGCCGCTGATGTATATGCAGAACACGCTGCAGATGGAGTGGTGCCTGAACTGCCATCGCAACCCGGCAAACAATCTTCGGCCGGTAAGCGAAATCTACAACCTGTCGTGGGCGGGGCCGTCGAGCGACAAGCCGGTATGGTGCGCGAGCACGGGCCAGGGCCAGACGACGGCGCAGCAGGTGACCTGCACGACCAAGGACCCGAACGGCAGCGGACCGGAGCTGGCGCAGCTGGTGGAGCGGAGCCCGGGTGGCAACGGAAAAACGCAGAGCGGAACGCAGCTCAGCCCGAATCCGACGCAAGGCGACTCAAAGACCTACAGCGATGTGCCGTCGGGAATCGTGATGCCGGCCTCGTACCAGAAGTTCACCAGCCAGATCGCGCTGGGCAAGTACCTGACCGATCGCTACCACATCCGCCAGCCCAACGAGCTTTCTAGCTGCGAGACATGCCACCGATGAAGACCACAGGAACCGAAGAGACGATGGCTGAGACTGTTGAACGCGGGACACCGGCGGGCGCGGAGGTGGTTCGCGAGATCCCTGCGCCGCAGGTCGTGACCTCGATCGCCGCAACAACTTCGGCCGCGCCGACCAAGCCGAAGCTGACCGTGGCCGCGGTCCGGTCGAAGCTCGAAGGAAAGACGGGCAAGCGCTTCTGGAAGAACCTGGACGAGCTTGCCGACACGCCGGAGTTTCAGGAGTTGATGCAGGAGGAGTTTCCCCGGCAGGCTGCTGGCGTCTCGGAGTGGGTCGACGGAATCAGCCGGCGCGGCTTCATGAAGGTGATGGGCGCGTCCATGGCGATGGCGGGCCTCGCCGGATGCACCAAGCAGCCGGACGAGCCGATCTATCCGTACATCCGGCAGCCGGAGGAGCTGATCCTCGGCGTGTCCATGTTCTTTGCGACGGCGCATCCGTTCCCCACCGGGGCGATCCCCGTGCTGGTGAAGTCGAACGAGTTTCGGCCGATCAAGCTCGAAGGCAACCCGGAGCACCCGATGTCCATGGGCAAGTCGGACGCGCTGACGCAGGGCACGCTGCTGAGCCTGTACGACCCGGACCGGTCGCAGCACCCGCTGGTGCGCGGGCAGAACGCGACCTTTGCGGACTTCGTGATGGACTTCGGCCGGGCGGTGAAGGCGCTGCCGAACGGCGGGCAGGGACTGTATTTCCTGTCGGAGACGATCACGTCGCCGACGCTTGCCGGCCAGTGGAAACAGGTGCAGGCGCTGTACCCGCAGGCGAAACTGGTGCAGTGGGAGCCGGTCAACCGGGATTCGGCGCGGGCTGCCTCGAAGGCAGCCTTCGGCAGCTACGTGGACGCGCAGTACAGGCTTGCGGATGCGGACGTGATCCTGTCGCTCGACGCGGACTTCCTCGGGGGCATCGCGCATCCAGGGTTTCTGCCCCTGTCGCGGGCGTATGCGGAGCGGCACCGCTACGAAGAAGACAAATCGATGAACCGGATGTACGTCATCGAGACGATGCCGACGGTAACGGGCTTCAAGGCCGATCACCGGCTAAGCGTGAAGCCGAGCCAGCTGGTGGCGATCGCGCAGGGGCTGGCGGCAGGAGCGACGCCCACCTCCGGCGGCGATGCGGCACAGGCGAAGTTCATGGCGGCGCTGATGGCCGATCTGAAGAGGAGCGGTGGCCGGGCGGTGGTGATTCCGGGCGAGCAGGCGCCCCCTGAGGTCCACATGGCCGCGTTCACGCTGAACCAGGCGATCGGCGCGGTGGGCAAGACGGTGGTGTACACCGACACGGTGAACCCGATGCCGAGCGAGCAGAACGCCGATCTGCGGGCGCTCGCGGCCGACATGAACGCGGGCAGGGTTCAGTGGCTGGTGATGCTCGGCGCCAATCCTCTCTATAACGCGCCGGCGGACGTGCGCTTCGCGGACGGATTTACCAAGGTGCCGCACACGGTGCATCTGGGCACGCACCTGGACGAGACGGGGTCGGTCTCGGAGTGGCACGTGAACATGGCGCACTTCCTCGAGAGCTGGACGGATGCGCGCGCGTATGACGGTACGCTGTCGATCGTGCAGCCGATGATCGATCCGATCTACGGCGGCCGGACCGCGCACGATGTGCTGCAGGCGCTGCTGCCGGATGCGCAGGGAACCGCGATGGACGCCGTGATGGCCAATGCGAGGCAGTACCTCCCCGGCGACTTCAACGCCGGCTGGCGCAAGGCGCTGCACGACGGATGGATCGAGGGGACGGCGTTTCCGCCCAGGTCCGGCGGCTCCGCGGCCAATGCCGGCGCGATCGCGCCCTCGCCGGCGGGCGGAGAGGGCGTGATCGAGATCGCGTTCCGCCCGGACTCGTCGCTCTACGACGGACGGTACAGCAACAACGGATGGCTGCAGGAGCTGCCCAAGCAGGTGACCAGCATGAGCTGGGACAACGCCGCTTTGATGAGCCTCGCGCTGCAGGAGAGGTTGGGCCTTGAAGAGAACGAGGCAATCGAGCTCGATCTGAACGGGCAGAAGGTGGTTGCGCCGATCCTGGTCGTGCCGGGCCACCCGGACGACCTCGTGACGGTGCATCTCGGCTTTGGCCGTGGGGCTGAGGTGGGGCGTGTGGGCGCGGGTGTTGGCTTCAACTCGTACCTTCTGCGCAGCTCGACGCGACCGAACTTCGACTCCGGCCTGAAGGTGACGCGGGGCAAAGGCAGCTACGACCTGTGCGTGACCAAGGTGCACAACATCGAGCACCGCGGAGCGCTCGCGCAGCAGGACCTCCAGGACAAGAAATTTGACAAGGAAGGCACCTACTCCCTCGCCGGGCATGAGGCGATGGAACGCGCGATCGTGCGCTATGCGACGGTCGACGAGGTGAAGAAGAATCCGAACTTCGCGCATGAGGGCGGAGCGAGCGGAACCCTGATCGACAAGGTCGGCTACGCGCCCGAGGGCGAGACACCGGGGCACGACGAGAGCTTCTTCCCCAACGCGTGGCGCTACGATCACCTGGACGAGAGCTCGCGCAAGCTGCAGAATGCCTGGGGCATGGCGATTGACATGAACTCCTGCATCGGCTGCAACGCGTGCGTCGTCGCCTGCTATGCGGAGAACAACCTGGCGGTGGTCGGACGCGAGCAGGTCAAGGTTGGACGCATCATGCAGTGGATCCGGATCGATACCTACTTTGAAGGCGATCTCCACGCGCCGCAGGCGCACTTCCAGCCGATGATGTGCCAGCACTGCGAAAACGCCGGGTGCGAGCAGGTCTGCCCGGTGGGAGCGACGGTGCACACGCCCGAAGGCCTGAACACGATGGTCTACAACCGGTGTGTCGGAACGCGGTACTGCTCAAACAACTGCCCCTACAAGGTGCGCCGGTTCAACTTCCTGCTGTACTCGGACTACGACACCGAGATCCTGAAGTTCATGCGCAACCCGGACGTGACGGTGCGCTCGCGCGGCGTGATGGAAAAGTGCACCTACTGCGTGCAGCGGATCGAGGAGGCCAAGATCACGGCCGATAAGGAGAACCGCGCGATCCGCGACGGCGAGATCGTGACCGCGTGCCAGGGGGCCTGCCCGACCGACGCAATCCTGTTCGGCAACAAGAACGACCCGACCAGCAAGGTGGCCAAGCGCAAGGCCAAGGAGCGCGACTACCCGGTGCTGGCCGACCTGAACTACCGTCCGCGCACGACCTACACGGCCGGCGTCATCAACCCGAATCCGGAGCTTGCATAAGATGGCAACCAAGAGCCCGCTGCAGCAGCCCAGCAACGACCCCGTTCTTGATCCGATGATCGACCCGCGCACGGGCGAGTACGCGGTGATCGCGCCGGGGCACAACTTCAAGTCGGTCACGCAGAAAATTGCCGGCATCGTGCTGACCGGAAACACGCCGCTCGCGTGGTTCTTCGGCCTGATCCTCGCCGCGGGCGTGGCGCAGGGGCTGGTGATCGGCGTCACCTGGCTGGTGCTCAAAGGCGTCGGTATCTGGGGTGTCACGATCCCTGGCGCGTGGGGCTTCGCCATCATCAACTTCGTGTGGTGGATCGGTATCGGCCACGCGGGAACGCTGATCTCGGCCATTCTTCTGCTGTTCAAGCAGACCTGGCGCAACTCGATCAACCGCTTCGCCGAGGCCATGACGATCTTTGCCGTGGTCTGCGCGGGTATGTTTCCGCTGATCCATATCGGCCGGCCATGGCTGGGGTACTGGCTGTTTCCCTACCCCAACACGATGAATGTGTGGCCGCAGTTCCGGAGTCCCCTGTGCTGGGACGTCTTTGCGGTCTCGACCTATGCGACCATCTCGATCGTCTTCTGGTACATCGGCATGATCCCGGACTTCGGTACGCTGCGCGACCGGGCGACCCTGCCCTTTGCCAAGTACATGTACGGTCTGCTTTCGCTTGGCTGGCGCGGATCGACGCGGCACTGGATCCGGTATGAGTCGGCATCGCTCCTGCTGGCCGGGCTGTCGACGCCGCTGGTGCTTTCGGTGCACACCGTCATCTCGTTCGACTTCGCGGTGGCCGCCCTGGCGGGTTGGCACACGACCATCTTTCCGCCGTACTTCGTGGCCGGCGCGGTGTACTCGGGGTTCGCCATGGTGCTGACGCTGGCGATCCCGATCCGGAAGTTCTACCACCTCGAAGATCTGGTGACGCTGCGCCACCTCGACAACATGGCGAAGGTGATGCTGGCGACGGGATCGATTGTGGCCTACGGGTACGCCATGGAGGTCTTCATGAGCTGGTACTCGGCCAGCCACTGGGAGTTCTTCATGATGTGGAACCGCATGTTTGGGCCGATGGGGTGGGCGTACTGGATGCTCATTCTGACCAACATCGCGATCCCGCTGACCACGCTCTGGAGCCGCAAGCTGCGGGTCAACGTGGGCTACCTCTTCTTTCTTTCCTTTGTGGTCAATATCGGCATGTGGTTTGAGCGGTTTGTGATCGTTGTCACCTCGCTCTACCGCGACTACCTGCCGTCGAGCTGGGGAACGTACCGCGCGACCAAGTGGGACTACATGATCTTTATTGGCACGTGGGGGCTGTTTACGACGCTGTTCCTCTGTTTCGCGCGGTTTCTGCCCATGATTCCGATGTCCGAGATCCGCATGATGCTGCCGCAGACCAAGGTGCGCCCGGGCGGCGCAAACTCTGAAGAAGTTGTGCAGGAGGCGCTCTGATGCCGCCGCGTGAGGGAGTGTACGGAATGCTCGCCGAGTTCAACACGCCGAGTGAGCTGGTGCATGCGACGCACGAGGCGCGCCTCGCCGGGTATCGCCGGATGGAGTGCTACACGCCGTATCCGGTCGAAGAGGCCGCCGAGGCGCTGCATTTCCACAAGACGCGGGTTCCGCTGGTGTGTCTGCTGGGCGGTCTGATGGGCGTGACCACGGCGTTTCTGATGGAGTCGTGGATTGCGGCCATTTCCTACCCGCTCAACATCGCCGGGCGGCCGCTGTTCTCGTGGCCCGCCTTTATCATTCCCGCCTATGAGTGGACGATTCTGTTCTCGGGGTTGTCGGCCGCGTTCGGCATGATCGCGCTGAACGGTCTGCCGCAGCTCTACCATCCTGTCTTCAACGCGCCCAACTTCCGCAATGGCGCGACCACGGATAAGTTCTTCCTGTGTCTCGAGGCGGCGGACCCGAAGTTTTCGCTCGCCGACACGCGAGCGTTTCTTGAGAAGTTCCCCGCCGTCTCGGTGGTGGAGGTAGACCACTAATGCGCCGATGGGGTGTAGCAGGCAGCAGCACAGGCAGGCGGGCCGGAACTCTGGGTCTGATGGCGGCGGCGGCGGTGGTGCTCGCCGGATGCCGGCAGGACATGCACAACCAGCCGAAGTTTTATCCGCAGCGCGGCTCCGAGCTCTACGCGGACGGTCGGTCGGTCCGGCCGCAGGTCGCCAACACGGTCGCTCGCAACCAGCTGCGCCGCGATGCCTACTTCTTTACCGGGTTCGACGGCGGCAAAGAGGGCGACGGCATGCCGTTTCCGGTGACCCCTGCCGTGATCGCGCGCGGGCAGGAACGCTACAACGTGTACTGCACGCCGTGCCACTCGCGGGTGGGCAACGGTGCGGGCATGATCGTGCAGCGCGGCTATGCTGCCGCGGGCAACTTTCACACCGATCGCCTGCGGCAGGCGCCGCTCGGCCACTTCTATAACGTCATCGCCAACGGCTACGGCGCGATGCCGGACTACTCGTCGCAGCTGACACCCGAGGAGCGATGGGCGGTGGTCGCGTACGTTCGCGCGCTGCAGCTCAGCCAGAACGCGACGGAGGCGGATGTGGCGCAGGGCAGCCGTCTCCAGCCGCTCGACTCCATCGCCGAGCAGGAAGGGTTTGCGCCCGGCTTCGTCTATGAGTGGGGGTTGCCCGGGACGGCCGACAAGGGCACGCCGAACGGCCAGGACTACGTGATCCCCACGACCACCTCCAATGGGCCGAATGGCGGATCGCCGGGCGCGACGGCGGAACGGATTCCCTCGCGGCAAGAAGGGCAGGCAGCGGGGGCCGGATCGAGCGAGGCCGGAACGGTCGGGCCACTCACCAGTCCGGGCCCGGTCCAGACGACTGCCGGGGCAAATACGGCGAGCGGCAAACAGTAAGAGAACGGAACGCGGCAGAGATTCGGGACCGGACAATCGAACGACGAGCAACTGAGATCAGAGGCGGGCGACAGGCAAACATGGCATCGGTACACGAACAACACGAGCACGCACACCACGGGCCGAGATCTCTTCCGGCCAGCCTGATGACGCCGCCGGCGGTGGCCGCCTGGCGCACGCGGCTGCTTCTGGTCTCGGCAGTCTTTACCGTGGCGTCGCTGCTGTTCTTCGTGTGGACGCACGAGGGCCGCAACCATCTGCTGCGGGCCTACCTCCACGGCTACATGACGTGCTTCGGCTTTGCCGGCGGCGGTCTGGCGTTTCTGATGCTGCAGTATGTTTCGGGCGGCAAGTGGGGTCTGCTCATCCGCCGGCCGCTCGAGGCGATGACGCGTACGCTGCCGCTGGTCGCGATCATGTTTCTGCCCATCGGCCTGCTGATGAAGCACCTCTACCAGTGGGCGCTTTACCCCACCGTGCAGGCGGAACTGAACGCCCGCGCGCACCACTGGGTGACCGACGAGCAGGCTCTAACCGCCATCGACAAGATCGCCATGCTGAGTCCGGTGAGCGTCTGGATCCAGAGCATCGTGATCTTTGCCATCCTTCTGACGTTCATGTTCCTGCTCAACCGCTGGTCCGTCGAGCGCGACGCCGATCCGGCGGCCGGCACGGAGCGCTCGTACGACCGGTGGCGGACGCGGTTTGAAAACCTCAGCGGACCGGGGATCTTTCTCTACGTTGTCCTGCTCACCGCGGGGTCGATTGACTGGATCAAGTCGCTCGACGTGACCTGGTATTCGTCGATCTATGGTCTGCAGTTCCTGGTTGGCCAGGGCTATTCGGTGCTCGCGCTCGGCATCCTTACCGTCATTCTTCTCAGCCGCTATGAGCCGATGAAGACGCTGCTGCGCACCACCGAGCAGCACGATCTGGGCAAGCTCGCGTTTGCCTTCACCATGCTGAACATCTATCTCACCTTTGCCGAATTTCTGATCATCTGGTCGGGCAACGTGCCGGACGAGATCCCGTGGTATCTGAACCGGATCCGCGGCGGCTGGTGGGTGATCTGCACGCTCGACGTCGCCTGCCACTGGCTGATTCCGTTCTGCCTTCTGCTGTCGCGCGACATCAAGCGCAACAAGGCGAAGATGATCGTGCTGACGTGCTTCATGCTCTTTGCGCGCTGCGTCGACATGTTCTGGCTGATAGAGCCGAACTTCCGCGACGCCGCCGCGAACCTTCACCTTGCCGGTAATATCGGCATTCTCGCCTACATCACCGTGCCGATCGCCGTGATCAGCTTCTGGGGCTGGTACTTCCTGGGCCAGCTGCAGCTGCGGCCATTGGTCAACACAAACGATCCTCACCTCGAGGAGATGCTGGAGCCGGAACATGCCCACTAGACCTGATGAACACGATGCCGGCGAAGACCTGTTCGGCGGAAAGCCAAGGCCTTCGATCGAGCGCCCCGGGGCCGACAGCCCCGGCTACGAGACCACCGACGTCAACGTCGGCGGCGTGGTCGTCTTTCTGGGCGGCCTCGCGGCCTTTCTGGTGGTCTTCTTTGTCTTCTGCTTTGTGATGGGCAAGGTGATCAACTCGGCCTTCCTGAAGGAAGACGGGCCTGCCGACCGGTGGCACCAGGACCACATGATCGCCGGCGCTCCCGCCGACAAGGGCAAGCGGCAGGACCTCGCGCCCAACCCGGAGATGGAGCAGCGCCAGCTCGCCACCATGACCAACGATTTCCCCGGACCGCGGCTGCAGACCGACGACGGCAACCAGGATACGGCCGATCTCCACGCGCGGGAGGATCTGCTGCTCGACCATTACAGCTCGGACTCGCGCAACGGCGGCGCCGTTCGCATCCCGATCGACCGGGCGATGCAGCTGATCGCCGAACGCGGCCTGCCGCTCCATGGCGGCGCGCCGACGAACGCTGGAACCGGGCAGATGTTCGGCGATGCCGACCGGCAGCTGACCGCTCCGCTGACCAACGGCTTCGCTCGCACGGGGTACGAGCTTGATCAGATGGAAGCGCGGGCGCAGCGTTTGAGCTATGGCCACGCGGAGGCGCAACAGGCGGAGAACAAGCCGCTCCGGTAGGCGGCCGCCGCCGCACGGGGCAGCCGTTTCCGGTAGTCTGGGATGTGGGCAGAAGCAGGGAGATATGAGGTTCAGCAGCACAATCCGGTTGGCCGTTTCGCTCTCCGTCCTCGCGCTCGCGGCGCGGTTTGCCGCCGTGCCCGCCCGGGCGCAGGTAACCGACTATGGCGCGAAGGCGGAGGGCGAGAATCGTGGCGATCAGCTGCCGACGGTGTTGCAGCGGGTGGCTGTGTCGCAGCACCTGAATGCGCAGCTGCCGCTCGGCGCGACCTTTACCGACGAGGCCGGCAGGCCGGTCAAGCTCGGCGACTATTTCGGCAAGAAGCCGGCCATCCTCGCGCTGGTCTACTACAACTGCCCGATGCTCTGCTCGGAGGAGATGGACGGCGTCACGGGCGCGCTCGAAATGGTTCACCTGACGCCCGGCAAGGACTTCAGCGTGGTCGTGATCTCGATCGACCCGAGCGAAACGCCGGAGATGGCCGCGCGCAACAAGACGCTGAATGTGAAACGCTATGGCCGGCCGGAGACGGCCGACGGATGGCATTTCCTGGTTGGGCCGAAGACGTCGATCGACGCGGTCACCGACGCGGTGGGTTTCGGCTACGTGCGGGTGCCCGGGCCGGACGGCAAGCTGACGCAGTTCGCGCACGCGAGCTCGATCGAGCTCGTGACCCCGCAGGGGCGGATCGCGCAGTACTACCTGGGTGTCGAGTACTCGCCCAAGGACATGATGCTGGGTCTGATCGAAGCCTCGGGAAACAAGATCGGATCGCCGGTCGCCAACATCCTCACCTACTGCTACCACTACGATCCGCAGACCAACAAGCACTCGCTGATCGTCGCGCGGGTGGTGCAGCTGGGCGGCATGGTGACCATGGCAGGCCTCGGTGGCTTTATGTTTCTCATGTTTCGGCGTGACGTCCGGCTCGGCCGCGAGCACGACCTGACCAAGAAGGGTAACGGGTAGAAGGGAATCGATGCATATCAGTCCGGTATTGTGGCAGTTTCTGGTCAAGTGGCTCAACGCCTCCGCGCTGTTTCCGCGCGAAGCGTCGACCATCGCGCCGTACACCGACGCTCTGTACTTCTTTCTGCTCGCGATCACCATCGTGGGGGTGACGCTGGTTGGCGGTCTCGTCATCGGCTTCTCGGTCCGGTACCGCAAGGAGCGCAACCCGGTTGCGACGCACATCGAAGGCTCGACGCTCTTGGAAGCCACCTGGACCATCATTCCCCTGGCGCTGTTTCTGATCGTCTTTGTCTGGGGCGCCCTGCTGTACTTCCGCATCTACACGCCGCCGGTCAACTCGATGAACGTCTACATCATCGGCAAGCAGTGGATGTGGAAGGCCGAGCACCCCGGCGGTCAGCACGAGATCAACGCCCTCCACGTGCCCATCGGCCGGCCGGTGCAGCTCACCATGATCTCGCAGGACGTCTTCCACTCGTTTTCGATCCCCGACTACCGGGTCAAGCGCGAGGTGATCCCGGGCCGGTACTCCACGGTGTGGTTTGAGGCGACCGACCCGGGGACCTACCACCTCTTCTGCACGCAGTACTGCGGGACGCTGCATGCCGGCATGATCGGCCAGATCACCGCGCTTTCCCCCGAGGACTACGAGAAGTGGACGCGCGAGTCGGTCAGCGGCATGAGCCTGGCGCAGAACGGTGAGCGGCTGTTCAACTCGCTCGGCTGCAACGCCTGCCACAATGGCCAGGCAGCCGCCCGCGGCCCCAACCTGGCCGGTGTCTATGGATCGCGTGTTCAGCAGGCCGATGGATCGCAGGTGCTCGTCAACGATGCGTACCTGCGCGACACGATCTTGAACCCATCGCAGCACGTCGTGGCGGGTTACGCGCCCATCATGCCGACCTACCAGGGTCAGGTGAGCGAAGACGGCCTGATCGACCTTGTGGAATACATCAAGAACCTGCAAACGAATTATCGTAATGAACAGACGCTGACCACATCGCAGTCCAACCAGGCGGCCACCGCCGCGCCAGGAACCGTGAAGCCATGAGCGCTACCTCGTCGACCATCGTCAACCTTCCCGATCAGAGCTCGGCCACGCTGCCGAAGCGAAATTACCTGAACAACGAGCACGGCCTGATGAGCTGGCTGTTGACGGGCGACCACAAGCGGATCGCGATCCTGTACCTCATCTCGATCACCTTCTTCTTCTTCATCGGCGGCTTCTTCGCCGGCATGATCCGCCTCGAGCTGCTGACGCCGCAGCCCGATCTCATGGCGTCCGACACCTACAACAAGATGTTCTCGCTCCACGGCATCATCATGATCTTCCTGTTCCTGGTGCCGTCGGTTCCGGCGACGCTCGGCAACTTCCTGATCCCGATCATGCTGGGCGCGCGCGATCTTGCCTTCCCCAAGATCAACCTTCTGAGCTGGTACCTGTACCTCATCGGTGGCACGCTCACGCTGGCTGCTCTCGTGCTCGGCGGCGTCGATACCGGATGGACCTTTACCACGCCGCTTTCGACCCACTACCTCAACACCCACGTGGTTACCGCCGCGACGGCCATCTTTATCGCCGGCTTTTCGTCCATCTTCACCGGCTTGAACTTCATCGTGACCGTGCACCGCATGCGCGCGCCCGGCATGACCTGGTTCCGCATGCCGCTGTTCGTCTGGTCGCACTACGCCGCCTCCGTTCTGATGGTTCTGGGCACGCCGGTGCTTGCCATCACGCTGGTGCTGGTCGCGCTCGAGCGCACCATCGGCATCGGCGTCTTCGATCCCTCGAAGGGCGGCGACCCGCTGCTGTTCCAACATCTGTTCTGGTTCTACTCGCACCCGGCCGTCTACATCATGATCCTTCCCGGCTTCGGCGTTATCTCGGAGGTCATCTCGACCTTCAGCCGCAAGCGCGTCTTCGGCTACACCGCCGTTGCCTTCTCGTCGGTCGCCATCGCCGTCTTCGGCTTCTTCGTCTGGGCGCACCACATGTTCATCATGGGCGTCTCGAACTACTCGGCGTTGGTTTTCTCGCTTCTGACCATGCTGGTCGCGGTTCCCTCCGCCATCAAAATCTTCAACTGGTCGTTCACGCTGCAGAAGGGTTCGATCACCTTTGAAACTCCGATGCTGTACGCCTTCGGCTTTATCGGCCTGTTCACCATCGGCGGGATGACCGGCGTCTTTCTCGGCGGTCTCGGCATGGACATCCACCTCACCGAGACCTACTTCATCGTGGCCCACTTCCATTTCGTCATGGTCGGCGGCATGCTCATGGCCTTCCTCGCGGGCGTGCACTTCTGGTGGCCCAAGATGACCGGTCGCATGTACCCGGAGTCGCTCTCGAAGCTCGCCGCCGTGACCACGTTCATCGGCTTCAACCTGACCTTCTTGCCGCAGTTCATCCTCGGCTATCTCGGCATGCCGCGCCGCTACCACGCGTACCCGCCGGAGTTCCAGGTGCTCAACGTGCTCTCGACCGCCGGCGCGACGGTGCTCGGCGTCGGCTACCTGATGCCGCTGATCTACCTCGGCTGGTCGCTCAAATACGGCGCCATCGCGGGCAACAACCCGTGGCAGGCAACCGGGCTCGAGTGGCAGATTCAGTCTCCGCCGCTCACCGAAAACTTCATCGAGATCCCCATCGTCGACCACGAGGCGTACGACTACGAGTGGCTGGCGAACAAAACCGTCAATGAGGTGACCACCGTTGGATAACACAGCGGCCGTTGCACATCCACGCGAGGCAGTCGGGCTCGAGGAGCACACCGAACACACCTTTCTGCCGCAACACCGTCATCACTTCGAGACGGAGGCGCAGCAGCGGGAGGCGGGAACCTTCGGCATGTGGCTCTTTCTGCTCACCGAAATCATGTTCTTCGGCGGCCTTTTCTTTGCCTACCTGCTCTACCGCAACTGGTATTACCCGGCCTTCGCCGTCGCGTCCAACCAGCTTTCGGTGCCGCTCGGCGGCGCAAACACCGTCATCCTCATCACCTCCGGCTTCTGCATGGCGCTGGGCGTGTGGGCGGCCGAGGTCCGCAACAAGGGCTTCCTCGTCATCATGCTTATCCTCACCACCTTCTTCGGCCTCTGTTTCCTTGGCGTCAAGTACGTCGAGTATCACGAAAAATGGGAGAAGCACCACATCCCCGGCCCCTCCTTCGACATCTCCGAGTTCGTCAACCCGGCCGCCCACGGCATCACCAACGAAAAGCCGCTGCCGGTCGACGCCGCCGAGCGCACCCAGGTCTTCTTCTCGCTCTACTTCGCCATGACCGGCATGCACGCCGTCCACATGATCATCGGCATCTGTCTCCTGTTCTGGCTGACGCATCGAGCGTATCGAGGCGACTTCACCACGGGGTACGTCGCGCCTATAGAAAACTTCGGACTGTACTGGCATTTTGTCGATATCGTCTGGTTGTTTCTGTTTCCGCTGCTGTATCTGATCAACCGCCACCCGCTCCACTGATCCCATCCTGGCAGTCTGGCGAGTCAGCGTCCGCCAGCCCTGCCCAGCGAGGAACCTCCGATGTCCGACAAACAAGCCCCAGCAAACATCACGGATCCCGAACACGAAGAGCACCACATCGTCACGCCCTTCCAATACCTCCTGGTGTTCGCGACGCTGCTCGTCGGCACCGGTCTGACGGTGTTGGCCGCGTACTTCGACATGGGTCCCCTCAACCCGATCATCGCGCTCTTTATCGCGAGCTTCAAAGCGGTGGTCGTGATCCTGTTCTTCATGCACGTCTACTTTCAGTCGCGGCTCATCAAGATGACCGTCGCCGCCGGCTTCTTCACCTTTCTTGTCCTCATCACGATGACGCTCTCCGACTACATCAGCCGCGCGTGGGGTCTCTGGTAGGCCCTCGTTCCGTCAGACAGCAACGATGCGGCCTTCGGGCCGCATTTCTTTTTCGCCGCCGCTTACCTCCTGCCCGCCGCTGCCGCGCTGCCCGCACCTACGACTTTCGCGGAATGTCGCGCTCCGTCACTGCCCCGTACAGTCGATCTGCCCAGCCCCTGCTCGTGCCACGGGGGCTGTGACGCTTCGCCCTCACCCTGCGTATGCGGAGAAATCGCCCTCCATTCATCGCCGCCCGCCGTCAGCCAGTCTCAGGCTGGCACGGCGTTGTTCTCTGCCCATCCGTCCTTCTGGCCGGAGTGTTGCTTACCGTTGCCATGCTGCTGCCCCAGTCGATCCAGGCTCTTGATCCCCAGGTCGCCGGCTTGCCAAGCACATCCGCGGATGCTCAAGACTCTTCCAGCCGGATCGGGGCCGAAGCTCCCCACGCCCGCCGCAGCCGCCAGTTCCTGCGGGGCAGGCGTAGTCTGCCCAACACGCCAGCCGCCGCAGCCATGGCCGCCGCGCGTGGGGAGCATGCCGCCATGCTGCCCGCCGCCGCCACCACGGAAGCGACGGCAGCTCCGCACGCCCGACCCATGGCCAGCCAGACCGGCCTGAGCGCCACCTGGCAGCCGCTCGGGCCGGCTGGCATCGCGAGCCTCGCCTATGGCACCGTCACCGGCCGCGTCACCAGCGTCGCGATCGACCCGGCTGACTCCTCCGGCAACACCGTCTACATCGGCACCACCGGTGGCGGTGTCTGGAAGTCGACCAATGCCGCAGGCCCCGTCGCCTCCGTCACCTTCGTCCCGCTCACCGACACCCTGCCCGTCTTCAGCGGTAACGCCGGCAGTTCAGCCGTCCCGTCCATCAGCATCGGCGCGCTCAGCGTGGCGAATGGCGTCCTGCTTGCCGGCACCGGCGACCCCAACGACGCCACAGATTCCTACTACGGCAGCGGCCTGCTGCGCTCGGTCGACGGCGGCCTCACCTGGACGCTCAACCAGATCTCGCAAGATGGCGCTGCCGGCACGCATACCTGGACCGGTCTCTCCTTCGCCGGCTTCGCCTGGAGCACCTCGGCCCCTAACCTGGTCGTCGCAGCCGTCTCGCAGGCAGTCGAAGGCGACCTGACCAACGCCTCGGTCGGCAGCACCAAGGGTCTCTACTACTCGACCGACGCAGGCGTCACCTGGTCGATGAGCACCGTCCTGGATGGCACGCAGACCGTGCAGACGCCGATGCCGCTCACCGAAAACCTCGGCGGCAACGCGGCCACCTCCGTCGTGTGGAACCCTCGGCGCGGCATGTTCTACGCCGCCGTTCGCTTCCATGGTTATTACCAATCCCCCGACGGCATCACGTGGCAGCGTCTCACGCATCAACCCGCCACCTCGCTCAGCCTGACCGCCTGCCCTACCAACCCCGGCGGACTCGGCCTGTCCAGCTGCCCCATCTTCCGCGGCACCCTCGCCGTGCAGCCGGTCACCGGAGACCTCTTCGCGCTCACCACAGACATCAACAACCTCGACCAGGGTCTCTGGCAGGATGCATGCGCGCTTTCGGGGGCAAACTGCGCCTCGCTCACCGTGACCTTCGCCAACCGGCTCCCGTCCACGGCGCTCGAAGTTGGGAACGGCAGCACGGCCATCGCCCAGGCGGACTACAATCAGTCGCTTGCCGCCATGCCCACCACCAGCGGCGGCGTCACCGGGACGACGCTGCTGGTCGGCACCATCGACCTTTTCCGCTGCGCGCTCACCGGCGGCACGTGCGCCCTGCGCAACACCACCAACGCCACGAACGGCTGCGCGGCCCCGGCCCGGGTCGCACCCGCGCAGCACGCGCTTGCCATCGCCGGTCTCACCGCGCCTGGCCTGCTCTACCTGGGCAACGACGGCGGGCTGTGGCGCTCCACTGACGGCATCGCCCAGACCGGCTCTGCTTGCGCATCCACCGACGCCAGCCATTTCGACAACCTGAACGGCGCTCTCGGCTCGCTCGGCGAAACCGTCAGCCTCGCGCAGGACCCCACTAGTCCCGACACCGTGCTTGCCGGCTTCGGCGCACTCGGTACCGCGTCCACCACGTCCGCAACCAGCGATACAGGAGCGTGGCCGCAGCTCTCCGCCGGCGAGGGCGGCTACGTCGGCATCAACCCGATCGACCCAACGCAATGGACGATCTCGACCGGCGCCGGCGTCAGTCTGCAGCACTGCGCGAACGGTTCGAACTGCGCCGCGGCCGATTTCGCCGGTCCCCCGGCAATTGGGCCGGCGCAGACCAGCGACGACGCATCGCTCTATGACGCGCCATGGCTGCTCGACCCAGCGCTTCCCCAAAACGTCATCCTGGGCACCTGCCGTGTCTGGCGGGGTCCGGTCGCAGACGGTTCTTCTTGGTCGAGCGCCAACGCGATCAGTCCACCCCTGGCAGCCATGGCCACCTCCGCCTGCACCGCCACGAGCTCGGTCATCCGGTCACTTGCCGCGGCCAACCCGCAGGGATCCGCGGCCCAGAGCACCGGCTCGTCTATCCTCTACGCCGGGATGGCCGGCGCCGACGATGGCGGCGGCACGGATGGTGGACACCTCTTCGCCACGAAGTCCGGCGGTGTCGGCGCGGGCGCGTGGACGGACCTGGCGCGCAACACCGTCACCAACGCATCCAGCACCGGCGGCATCTTCAACCCCGCCGGTTTCGACATCTCGTCCGTGGCCATCGACACGCACGACGCGACCGGGCAAACCGTTTATGCCACCGTGATGGGTTTTTCGAGCAGCGCCGCCAGCTCACCCCATGTGTACCGCTCGGTCAACGGCGGCGCGAGCTGGACCAACATCACGCGCAACCTCCCCAACGCTCCGGCCAACAGCATCGTCGTCGACCCGAACGACGCCAACACCGTGTACGTCGCTCTGGACTCCGGCGTTTACGTGACAACGGCCGTGACCACCTGTGCCACCGCGAACTGCTGGAGCGTCTTCGGCAGCGGCCTGCCCAATGCTCCCGTCACCCAGCTCGAAGCAGGCGCGGCCCTTCCCACCGGCGACGGACGTGTGGGCGAACTGCGCGCCGGCACCTACGGACGCGGCATCTGGCAGGCGCCTCTGCTGACAGCGGCCTACCCGGCGCAGCCCGTGATGTCGCTCAATCCAGCCAGCCTCACCTTTGGCGCGCAGGCCTCCGGCACGGCAAGCGCGCCGCAGACCGTCACCGTAACAAATACGGGAAATGCTGTCCTCAACGTCTCGCGGCTGGCCGTTACCGGCGACTTCACCGAAACCGATACCTGTGCCGGCGCCCCGCTCGCGATCAGCGCCAGCTGTACCGTCCAGGTCAGCTTTCTGCCCACGGCCACCGGCGCACGCACGGGCGTGCTTACCGTGTACGGCAACGTTTCCGGCGGGCAGGGCACCGTGTCGCTCACCGGCAACGGAACGACGGCCGCCGCAGTTGTGCTCACGCCTCCGTTTCTCAACTTTCCGTCGACCACCATCGGCAGCACAACCACTCCCACGAGTGCGCCGTTCCTTACCGTGTCCAACACCGGCGGACTCCCAGCGACGCTGGGCACGCCGACCGTGACCGGCGACTTCGCCATCAAGCAGAACACCTGCACCGCGAGCCTTGCCGGGCAGACCGGATGCACCCTCGCGATTGCCTTTGCGCCGACAGCAAGCGGCACGCGCACCGGTACGCTCACCCTCGTGACCAGCGCGGGAACACTGACCGCATCGCTTACCGGCATCGGAACCGCGCCGGCAACCGACGCCCTCGCGCCCTCGGCCCTCACCTTTGGACCGCAGGTGCTCAACACGGCCAGTGCGGCCCAGACCGTCACCCTGACCAACAGCGGCGACGTCGCGCTCACGCTGATCACGGCGCAGATCACCGCGGGCGACTTCTCCACCATCAACACCTGCGGCAACAGCCTGAACGGTCACTCGTCCTGCACCATCAGCGTCGTCTTCCAGCCGAAGAACGTGGGCGCAGAAACCGGCGTGCTGTCCATCTCGGACCAGTACCGGACGCAAACCGTGGCTCTGAACGGAACCGGCATCGCGCCGGCTGGCGTTTCCCTTGCACCGACCTCCGGCCTCAGCTTTCCCGCAACCGCTGTCGGGTCCAGCTCCGCCTCGCAAACCGTCACCCTCACCAACAACGGCGGTCTGCCGCTCACCATCACCAGCCTCGCCAGCTCGGGCGACTTCGGCATGGTCGCCGGCAGCACCTGCGCAACGACCCTGCCGACCGGCGCTTCCTGCAGCATGCTGATCGCCTTTTCACCCACCGTCGGCGGCGCGCGCACCGGCACGCTGACCGTTACCAGCAGCGCCCCGAACTCGCCGGAAAGCCTCCCCTTGAGCGGCCCGGGGGTGGACTTCACCCTTACCCCAAACGGCGCAACCACACAGACCGTTTCCAGCGGCACGGTCGCGGGATACCCCATGGTGCTCAGCTCCGCGGCCGGCGTTCCCGGCACCGCGACGCTCAGCTGCCTTGGCCTGCCGGCGAACACCACCTGCACCATGTCCCCCTCGAGTGCGACGCTCGGCGCATCGACGCAGATTGTCGTGAACATAGCCACCGGCGTGACCGCGACTGCCTCGGCGCACCGGCCCGCGAAGCCCTTCAGAAAATCCGGCCCAGAAATCGCGCTGGGGTTGCTGCCGCTCGGCGCCATGCTGGCAGGGGGGCGTCGTCGTCGCAGACTGGCCGCGCTGGTGTGTGCGCTCCTGACCGTCTCGGCCCTGGGCCTGGCAGGGTGTGGCGCTGGACGCACCATTCCGTCCGACGGCAACGGAACCGACGGGAGCGGAGGTGGAGGCTCCGGGCCGCCGACGCCGACGGGAAGCTACACCGTAACCGTGAACGCCCAAAGTGCGGGTCTGACGCGCTCGGTGCAGCTCACGCTGGTCGTCCAGTAGCGCTTGGCCCCCGTGTGAGCCGCCGCAGTCTCCTGGCTCCGAGCCGTCCGCCATCCGCGTTCGCGTGTGCCCCGCATCCGCGCCCTCACAGGCTGCGGCCCGCGGCAGCCCCCGAAGCCCAGGCCCACTGAAAGTTATAGCCGCCGAGCCAGCCGGTCACATCGACCACCTCGCCGATAAAGAACAGTCCAGGGAGCGCGCGAGCCTGCATGGTGCGGGCGTCGAGGGCGCGTGTGTCGACACCGCCGGCGGTCACCTCGGCCTTGCTGTAACCCTCGGTTCCGCACGGCTTCAGCCGCCATGTGTGCAGCTTTGTCTCGAGGCCCTGGAGCGCGGCATTGCTCCAGCTTGCGGGGGCGTTGCGGGTGAGCCAGCGATCCGCCAGGCGACTGGGAAGGTGCTCGCGCAGCAGGGAGGCTGCTGCGCTTTGGGTGCGGGGCGAGCGCCGCGGGTCGGTGGGCGAGAAGACCGTTCGGCCGGGCGCAAGATCCAGCGTCACTTCGGCTGGATCCGCAAGGTAGGTCGAGACCTGCAGGATCGCCGGACCGCTGAGACCGCGATGCGTGAACAGCAGTTTTTCCGTGAAGGCGACGCGCTGCGCTCCCTCCCTGGTGCTGGCGGTGACCGGCGTCGAAACGCCGCTGATCTCGCTCCACAGGCTCAGGTCGGGTGAAGCAAGGGTGAGCGGCACAAGCGCGGGGCGGGTCGCGATGATCGGTACGCCGAAGTTCCGCGCGATCCTGTAGCCGATGTCGGTTGCGCCGATCTTGGGGATCGACAGACCGCCGGTGGCGACGACCAGCGCCGGCGCGCGGAGATCGCCGCGACGGGCACCGCCTTCGATGCGGACAAGGAACTCGGTGCCGGTGTGCTCGGCAGAGAGCACGCGCGTGGCAAGCTGGAGGTGGACATTGCCGGTTGCGGCGCACTCGCGCTCCAGCAGGGTGACAATGTCCTGCGCGGATCGGTCGCAGAAGAGCTGGCCAAGCGTCTTCTCGTGGTACGGGATGCGGTGCTGCTCAACCAGGGCAACGAAGTCCTGCGGGGTGTAGCGGGCGAGCGCGGAGCGGGCGAAGTTCGGGTTCGCCGAGACGAAGTTCTCCGGCTGTGTGTGCAGGTTGGTGAAGTTGGAGCGGCCGCCGCCGGAGATGAGAATCTTGCGCCCCGGCCGCTCGGCGTGATCCGCCACCAGGACCTTTCGCCCGCGCCGGCCGGCTTCGGCCGCGCAGAGCAGGCCGGCGGCTCCGGCGCCGAGCACGATGACGTCTGCATCGGGCAAAGGTGTGAGGTCCTTTCGTCCGGGTCTGCGGCGAGAACAGCGCGTTTACTCCGCCGGCGGGCCATGCGATCGAGCGCTCCCAATCGACGGCGGCGGGACACCCTCAGAATACATGCGCGGTCTCTGCGGGAGGCCCGCGAAGCGGAGGGCTGCGAGCGTTGTAGAAACTGCGAGAATGGGACTTCGCGGTCGCGGGCGATCTGCGAACCGCGAGCAGCGGGGAGGCACGTGTGGCGAGCGACAGGATAGAGGCAGAGGCGCCGATGCTTGGGGTATCGCGGCGTGCAGCGGACCGCCTGCGCGAGGGGCACCTTTGGGTATACCGGTCCGATCTGCTGCCCTTTGCGACGGGCGATGAGCCGACCGCGGGCGCGCTCGTGACGGTGGTGGATGGACGGCGGATCGCGCTTGGTTCCGGACTGTACAGCTCGGCCTCGGAGATCGCGGTGCGGATGGTCTCGAACTCGGCGGCGCTGAAACGGACGGAGTTTCTCGGACTGGTTCGGGAGCGGGCAATCGCGGCAATCCGCTTGCGGGAAGAGCTGTCGCCCCAATCGTCGCAGAACAATGCACGGAGACTGGTGTTCTCGGAGGCGGATGCGCTGCCGGGTCTGGTGGTGGATCAGTACCACGACCTCATCGTCGCGCAGCTGCTGACCCAGGGCATGGCCCGAGCCGACGTTCGGTCTGTGCTCGCGGACGTGCTCCCGATCGCCTTTGCCGGACGCGGTGGAACCGTGCTGGAGCGTGCGGACGCACGCATGCGGGCGCTGGAGCGGATCGAGGCAGGGAGCGCCGGCGATGACGTTCTGGCGGTTGTGCCGGCTGCAAATGACATGTCGGCTGACACGTCCGCGACATCGGAACGCGCGAACCAGGCCCGGACCGCGACGGTGTTTACGATCAACGGCCTGCGATTTCACTACGACGCCTCCGCCGGTCAGAAGACGGGCGCATTCCTCGATCAACGGCTGAACTACCAGGCTGCGGCTATGCATGCGCGCGGGCGGGCGCTGGACGTTTGCACGTATCAGGGCGGGTTCGCGCTGCACCTGGCGCGACGCTGCGACCGGGTAACCGGTGTGGATGCGAGCCGCGCGGCGTTGGAGGTGGCGGATCGGAATCTGCAGCTGAATCTGGCGCAAGAGGGGCAGACCGGCGACGCAGAGTCGCGGCTGACGGCCGAGGTGGATTGGATTGAGGCGGATGCGTTCGATCTGCTGCGGGCGTTTGCGGATTCAGGGGAGCGCTTCGATACCGTGGTCCTCGATCCCCCGGCTTTCGCCAAAAGTCGGCGGGCGGCGGAAGGCGCGATGCGCGGGTACAAGGAGCTGAACCTGCGGGCCATGCGTCTGCTGCGACCGGGTGGGACCCTGGTGACGTGCTCGTGCTCGCACCACGTAGGGCTCGATATGTTCCAGGGCGTGGTGCGCGAGGCGGCGGTGGACGCGAGGCGGCGGGTGCAGTTGCTGGAAACGCGCGGCGCGGCCCCGGATCATCCGGCGGTGATGACTTTGCCCGAAACGACCTACCTGAAATGCCTGATCTGCCGGGTAGGGTAACGCTGTTCTATCGCGTCATTGGCAAAAACGCCCTTCGTGCCGACGAGCAGCGGGATCGCCGCAAGTGTTGTGCTCCGATGCAACTCCGCCCGGTGAAGACGGGCAAGCCGCGGCACTTCGAACGGGGGCGGTATGTCCATCGAGTCAGAACGGGAGTGGCGTCGAAGCGTCACTCCCTCGGCTAGAGGATGCCGGAGGGGTTCTGCGCGGGTGGGGTCGTTGCGCTCGTGCGGGTGAGCACAGAGGGTCGGCGGGTGCGTGCGCGTTCGGCGGCATGGTCAATCTGTTTCCAGAATCCGACGAAGTAGTCGGCCGCGGAGATGATCGAAACAATGGCCATCCAGTAAATTGCCGTGTAGGCCATCAGGCGGATGCCGACGATAAAGCCGAAGAGGTTCCAGTAGCTCCACCGGTGGGCGAGGATGGCGGCGACGACCGAAAGGATCTGGAGGACGGTTTTGAGCTTGCCGAGATCCGAGGCGGAGATGGTGAACCCTTCGGCGGCGGCGATGGAGCGGAGACCGGAGACCAGGAACTCGCGGCCGATGACGAGGACGGCGATCCAGGCCGGAACGATGCGGGGATTGTAGGCGACAAGCGCAATGTAGGCGGCGGAGATGAGGAGCTTGTCGGCCAGCGGGTCGAGCAGCATGCCGATGGTGGTGACCTGGAGCCGTTTGCGTGCAAGGTAACCGTCCATCCCGTCGGTGATCGCGGCGGCGACGAACAGGATGGACGCGGCGATCTCCTGCTCGCCCGGGGCTTTGACGGGAGAATGGGCGGACAACAGCCAGATCAGGCCGGGTACGGTGGCGATCCGGCTGAGCGTGATCGAGTTGGGAAGGTTCATGGCCGTGCCCGCGTGCGCTCTGGGGAGGCCTGAAGCCGACGACGACCGGCGGCAACCGGACTCGGGAAGTATGCAGCCTCCAAGAGATTTGGAGACACACTGCCATTCTGTCATACCGGCAAAGTGGATTGCGGCGAGATGCCTCCTTTGTGGCATGGCCTTTAGGCGGCCTCGCGGATAGGTTGAGAAAGAGGCCGCGGGTGCCCTGGCGAAGGTTTCAGTGAAGCCAGCCCTCTCCCACGGATGTTGCCTCCCGGCCGAGGTTCGGACGGGAGGACGCCAGGGTAGCCTGCGGCTTCCGGTTGGTCACAGAAAACAAGAAGAGGAGTTCTAACTCCCGATGCGGTCCTGGTTTGTTTCCGGTTTTGATGGGGTGCGTCCGCGGCACTTGACGCCGCGAGCGGTTGGTGGGGGCGAGCTGCGGGTGCGGCTACGCCTTTCGCGACGAAGCGGGCGATGGTTGCGAGCAGCGCGGGAACGACTGCGCGCTCTTACGAGGTTCTGGTGACTGCCGCGCGCTAAGCTCCGGAAGACTTAGTGCCGGTGGATACCAGATACGGGGAGGCGGCGCGGAGGCTGCCTCCCCTGATTTTGTATGGAAGACGTTCGTCTGTATGTGTGTCGTCCAGGGCTTTGCTCCCAAAGAACAGGTCAGGTGAGTACCATCAGGGCGGAGCTGCTGGTGCGCTCTTCCTTGGGGGTGGTGATGCAACTGGGATTGTTTACGCCGGTGTTCAACAGCGAATCGCTGGAAGCGATGCTCGGGAGGCTGCGGCGGTGGCCGGAGATCACGACCCTGGAGATTGGGACGGGTGGTTGGCCGGGCGGGCAGCACCTGGAGCTTGGGGCGTTGCTGGGGAACGCGGGGGCCATTCGGGCGTACAAAGGGCGGCTGCGGG
>CALMVL010000075.1 GCA_937873265.1 uncultured Granulicella sp. | reverse complement strand
GGGCAGGACCTCGAGGGGCGGGTGCGGGATGCGCTGCATACGCTGGAGCGACGGGCAATGGAGCGGCGGGGGCGAGATCTGCGGTTGATGCTGGCGGAGGCGGACCGTCGCGGGGATATGGAGGCAGTGGGACGGTTGGCGCGGGAGAAGATCGAAATGGACCGGCGGGTGCGGGGAATGGGGCGAGTCAACTGAGATCGGGCGAGAGCCGGTGCAGGTCCGTCGGTTCGGCAGAAAAGGCGTCACGGAAAAGACGTACACGAGGGCAGGAGCGGCACGTGGTGGATGCATGAGGGCTGGCTGGATGAAGGTGCGGTACTGGGCCGGAGATGTCGTCCGAGGCGTGGCGGAGTTCTTCGAAGACCAGTGGTTTGACCGGACGCGCAACGTGCGCACATCCGGGAATCTTTCATTGGGGGACTCGGGCCTCGCCGCGAGCGGGGACAGCGAGTGGTACCAGCCGGCGAGACCGGCGCACATACGGCGGGCGCTCCGCGAACTGTCGGTGCGGGATCTGTCGGGGTACAGCTATGTCGATCTTGGCTCGGGCAAGGGGCGATCTCTGTTTGTCGCGGCGGAGCTGCCGTTTCGGCAGATCACGGGTGTGGAGCTGTCGCGCCGGCTGCACGAGGTGGCTTGCGCGAACATCGGCCGGTTCCGGTATCGGACGCAGGGCTGCACAGATCTCCGATCTCGGAACGAGAATGCGTCGGAGTTTGTGTTTCCGGAGGGGAAGCTGGTGCTGTACCTCTTCAATCCATTTGGCGCGGGCACAATGCGACAGGTACTCGGGAATCTGGAAACGTCGCTCACCCGGAATCCGCGGCATGTGGTCGTTGTGCTGCTGTGGCCCCGCTGCGAGGATCAGGTCGCGGCAATGGAAGGGATGCATCTGCTACGAAAGAGAAAGGAGTATCAGATCTTCGAAGCGCATGCTCCGGGAGGCGCGTAGCTTATGAGAGAAGCGGAAGCAGGCACAGGGTGGCCAGGGTGGCCAGGTGGAGCAGGACGTGCAGGGTGTTGGGGGTGATGCCGTTGCGCTCGGGGAGGAAGCTGTGGGTGCGCCCGAAGAGGCTGCGGTAGCGGGCGGCGCGGGTTGGCGAGCGGCGGAGGAGGTACGGAATCCACCAGGCGTTGAGTTCGCCGAGAAAGAGCAGGCCGTAGCTGATCCACATCCACTCGATGAGCCAGCCAGGGTAGCGGGAAGCGGTCGCGTAGCGGAAGGAGAAGGCGAGGGTGAGAACAAAGGACACCGAGCTGATGGCGGTGGTGAGCAGAAGTTCCCGGCGGGGAATCACGGTGTGGACGGCGCGGAGGTCGTTCAGCGGACCCAGCGGAAGCCAGTCGTGGAAGAGCAGGAAAGCGACCTGGACGGTCTGGAGGACGAGCAGAGCGGATTCGGCGGCACGGTTCATGAGTGGGACTCCTGCGTGGCGGTGGCCTCTTCTCGCACCGGCCGCGAGGTGCTGGATTTAGGCGCGCCGGGGAAGAAAGCGGCGGCGAAGGAACGCGCGGACTGGCTCGTCGTACAGCTTCAGGCAGGCGTAGGCGATGCTCACGGTGACGATGAAAAGCAGGGCCCCGACAGCGGTTCCCTGGGCTGGAGAAACCCTTCCGCGCGCGACCCAGGCCGTGTACAGGTAAATCCATGGATAGTGCGTGATGTAGAGCGGGTAGGAGATACCGCCGAGGAGCTTGCACAGCTTGTTGGCAGATGCTCCGTGGACGCCTTGGCCTGCGCCCATGGCAACGATGACGGGAAAGATAACGATGATGCACAGTGAGTCGTAGAGGCCGTTCATCCAAAGGTGGTGCGAACCGCCGACGCGGGGAAAGCAAAGCGCACCGACGAGCAGGAGGCTGCACCAGGCAAAGGCCTTCGGGACGTGAATGCGCTTGCCCAGCCGCATGAGCAGGATGCCGCCGAAAAAGGGGTAGAGGAGGCGGGCAAAGCCGACGTGGAGCTGAGTTTCATTGAGAGCCCAGCCGCCGATGACGTCGCCGTGGCGGCTGCGCACGGCAAGATCGATGAGAAATGCGGCCGAGAGAAGGACAAAAAGGCTGAGCACCCGGATCGGGAGTTTGCGGAAGCCGAGGGCGTAGAGGATGTTGGCGACGTACTCGAAGAAGAGCGACCAGGCGGGGCCGTTGAGCGGGTACGTCTCCCACCAGCCGCGGATATCCGCGGCCGGCGGGAGAGGAAGCATGGTGCAGCCGGCCAGCAGGACAAGCAGCATCTTCCACACCGGAGTTGTTGCGATACGTGGAAATGCAGGGCCTTTGCCGAAGTAGAAGAGGGCGGCGCCGATGAGGCTGCCAACAAGGACCATTGGCTGGAGCCGGATGAGGCGGCGCTTGTAGAAGTCCCACTGCGTCATTCTTCCCCATCGATCGTCGTAGGCGTAGGCGACCACAAAGCCGGACAAAAGGAAGAAGAAATCAACGGCAAGGTAGCCGTGGTTGAGGATCTGTTTGCGGTGGTTGCCTTCGGAGTACGGCTCGAAGATATGGAAGACGACGACCAGAAGAGCGGCCACGCCGCGCAAGCCGTCGAGGATCTCATAATGACTCTTCGTTGGAAGAGCTGCTGGGGCCTGGTTCATGGAGTCGCCATCAAGGGTACATCAGGGAGGGCTCGGGGGCGGCAGTTCGAGCGGTAAGCGGGGCCGGACGTAAAATGCGGGTGAGTCGGAACGTTGGTTGGAGTCGGGGCTCCGCGATCGTGTATGGCGGTCTTTGGACGGATTCTAAAGAATCTGGGAGCGATGGTAGCGGGCCGGGGCGTCACGATCGTGCAGCAGCTGGTGCTGACGCCGGTGTTTGTGCGGCGGTATGGCGCGGCCGGGTTTGGTGAGTGGGGCGTGCTCTCGGGGGCGGTGGCGGCGCTGGGCATGCTCAACTTCGGCGTGCAGACGTACATGAACCAGGACCTCGCGGTGCGATGGGGACGGGGAGAGATCGCAGGATACCGGGTGCGATCGGCCACGGCGCTGCGGCTTCTTCTCGGAGTGGTGGGCGTGGCGATGTTGCTTGGGTTGGTGGTCTTTCTGCTGCCGGTGGACCAGTGGTTGAAGCTCGACCTGACGCGGCGGGCGGCGCAGCTGACCGCTTATCTGCTGGCATGCCAGGTGCTGCTCAATATCCTCAACGGGTATCTGGCGGGAATCTTCATGGGTGTCGCCAAGGCACACCGGGGGGCCTACTGGAACAACTTTCAGGCGCTGCTCACAAGCCTCTGCCTGCTGGCGGCTGTGGCGTTGAAAATGCCGTTCCCGGTGTTGGCCGGGGTGCAGGTGTGCACAATGTTGACGGCGATCGGGTGCGTGCTGGTGGACCTGAAACGGACGGCTCCGGAGGTGTTTCCGACCCTGGCGGCTTGGGACAGCGCGGCCGTCAAAGACATCCTGAAGCCGAGCGGGTATTTTGGGCTGCTGACCATGTGCACGTTTCTGGCCTACCAGGCGCCCCTGGTGGTGCTGCAACGCGTGCTGGGACCGGTCGCCGTGGCGGGATTCATCGTGATGCGGCTCGTCTTCTCGATGTGCCGGCAGGTGCTGGCGATCTTTACGCAGAGCATGGGGGCAGAGATCACGAACCTGTTCGGACGGGGCGACTGGCCGGGGCTGTCACGGCTCTATGACTACTCCGAGCGCTTTATCTTTTTCCTCATTCCCGTGGTGAATACGGCGGTCCTGGTAGGGTCGCCCGTCGTCCTTTCGCTGTGGATGCATAAGCGGGCGGAGCTGTTCAGCCCGTATCCGTACATGCTGGCGGCTGCAATCTCGATGGTGATCAGCCTGAAGGAGCACAAGTACCAGTTTCAGTTTTCGACCAACACACACGAGTCCTTGGCGCGAGTGATGTTCTTCAGCTATCTGGCGATGGTGGTGGTAGCGGTGGGCGCGGTCCAGGCGGCGGGTGTGGTGGGCTTTCTTTGGGTGTGGCTGGCCACCGAGTGCGTGCAGATGGTGCGGATCATGCGGCTGAATGTGACGCTCTTCCAGGTGCATGCGCGGCTGGAATTCCTCTATCTGCAGCGGCTCGTCGGGCTATGCGCGGCGGCTCTTCTGGTGGCCCTGGTCCTGCTACGGCGGACAGCAGGTCTGGGGCTGGGCGGGCAGGCGTTGGTCGCGACGGCCGTCGGGGTGGTGACGTCTGGGGTCAGCTGGCGGGTGTTTCGGGTGGGAGAGGTGGCTCGGCAGATGGGGGCCCGTCTGCGGGGACGGTTCGCTTAGCGCTGGGCGGCCTGTTCGCACCTCTTCCCTGGTGAGGGATGCCTCCGCTTGGCCTTGACCGCACGTTCGCTTCCATCCATGGCTCCCAATCGGTTTCGGTCATCTCCCCCGGGGGAGATCCGGAGGTCCGTCTCGGTCTCTTCCGCTCCGAGCAGGTGGGCTGCCGGACGACCGAAGTTATAACGTAATCAGGTGCGGGTCCGATCGGCCCGGCTCGAAATGGAGGTACCAGGTGGGATTCCGTTGGCGTGGCCTCGTCATGGGTGCTTTGGCGGCCGGTGTTTCTTTCGGCATCTCGGTGGCGCAGGATGTGACGCCGGTAATCCACGGCAACACTCCCCTCAACTCCGCTGCGCAACAGGACAAACCTTATGTTGTGCTGGTTTCGCTCGACGGATTTCGCTACGACTACGCCCGGAAGTTCGGCGCGCCGAATCTCGCTGCCATGGCGAAGTCGGGGGCGAGTACGCCGGACGGCATGCGGCCAAGCTATCCGTCCGTCACCTTTCCGAATCACTACACGCTGGTCACAGGTCTGCGTCCCGAGCACCACGGCATGGTCGGCATGGATTTTTATGATGTGGCACGCGGACAGGAGTTCGTGTCCAGCCACCCGGACGAGGATCAGGACGGGTATTGGTGGCGCGGTGGGCTGCCGCTCTGGTCTTTGGCCGAGCAACAGGGGATGCGGGCAGCCTGTTTCTTCTGGCCGGGATCGGAGGCCGAGATCGGCGGCGAACGACCGGCGTTCTACCTGCACTTCGATGACAAAGTCGACGATGAGAAGCGGATCGAGCAGGTAATCGCCTGGCTCAAGCTGCCGCCGGCGGAGCGGCCGCACTTCGTCACGCTGTACTACGCGGACGTGGACACGGCGGGGCATCAGTATGGACCGGATGCAACAGAGACAGGGGATGCGGTTCGTCACGTCGACGCGCTCATGGGCGAGTTGCGCGCCCAGCTGAAGACACTCGGGCTGCCCGTCGACCTGATCGTGACGGCAGATCACGGCATGGTGAAGTATGAGGGCCAACCGGTGGTGCTCGACCGCTTTGCCGACCTGAGCGGCTTCAAGACAGCGGGGATGTTTCTGTATCCGCCGGATGAGGACGCGGCGAGAAAGGCGTACAAGCAGTTCCGAGCGCACCCCGACCCGCGGTTTACGGCGTATCGGCGAAAGGACGTGCCCAAACACCTCCACTTCCGCGAGAACGTGCTCGAAGGGGATCCCGTGATCGTGCCCAATGGGCCGTATTCCATCCTGGCGCATGCTCCCAAGCGTCCGGGGCACGCGGGCGGGCACGGTTTCGACGCGGACCGCATGCCGGAGATGAAGGCGATCTTTTATGCGGAAGGTCCGGATATTCGGCCTGGGGTGCAGCTCCCCACCTTCGACAATGTGGATGTCTTTCCTCTGGTGGCGAAGCTGCTGGGCCTCAATGCCCCTCGGACAGACGGAAAGCTGAAGCCGGTGCAACGGGCGCTCAAATAGATCGGCTAGGAACGCACCTGGCCGGGCGCCGGCGGTGTGTGGTGCGCAGGCGAGTGAGAGGGTTCCGTCTCGCCTGCAAAACTCGGTGGCATCGCGCGTCCGGAGAGCATCCCCGCAAGGCTCGGTTGCAACTTTTTGCCGAATCGTCCATCTAACAAAATGTGGTATTCTGTGGTTCGGTGGGAACTTGCCCTCGATAGCCCTTCCTTCGCCCAAGGTTAACGGCTGGCCAACGCGGTCTTTACCGCAACTCTGCTCCCCTCGACCAAAACCGACAATCATCCAGGATTCTGCGCCCGAATACCGCCGTGTAAGGCTGCGCCGGAATCCAACACTTAGGTAGGCAGGAGCGCGCACGACCGTGGCCGAAGAACTCGATAAGTACGAAGACGACATTGACAAGCTGATTGATACAGGCAAAGAGAAGGGATACCTCACGTACGGTGAGGTAAACGACCTCCTGCCCGGCGATATCACGACGCCGGATGACCTGGACGACCTGCTTACGACGATTAACACGCAAGGGATCGATGTGCTCTCCGGTGATGGCCGGCGGGAGCGCGGAGAGGACCGCGAAAAATACGAGCCGGAGGCCGGCGAAGAGTCCGACGACGTCGAGCTGGACCTTTCGCCGGGAACGCTCGAAAAGACGAACGACCCGGTGCGCATGTACCTGCGCGAGATGGGGACGGTGCCGCTGCTGACGCGCGAGGGCGAGGTCGAGATCGCCAAGCGGATCGAGCGGGGGCAGATGCGCGTGATGAAGGCGATCTCGCGGTCGCCCATCGTGATCCGGGAGATTGTGGCGCTCGGCGAGGACCTGCGGCGCGGCGTCCGCAACATCAAGGAGGTTGTGACCTTTGACGAGGAGGAGCTGACCGAGGAGATCCTGCAAGGGCGGGTACGGTCGACGGTGAACCGCGTCGACCACATCGTGAAGCACCAGAAGAAGATCCAGGGGCACGAAGAGAAGCTGGAAGCCTCGGTCGATCTGAAGGATGCCAAGGCGAAGACGCGCGAGCAGCGCAAGCTGCGATGGCTGATCGGTCGCGAGCATGTGCTGATCAACCGGATCATCCGCGAGCTGAAGTACACCAACTCCGAGAAAAAGCGGCTGCTCGACAAGGTGAACAAAACGGTTGACTCCATGCGAACGCTGGAGCGGCAGATCCGTTCGCTCGAAACGAAGTTTGAGGCATCGCGTTCAGAGGAGTTGCGTAAGGAGTACAAGCGGCAGCAAAAGAACTGCCGCGTGGATCTGGAGCGTGTGGAGCAGGATGCGGGTATCTCGATCGCCGACCTGAAGCGCACGCAGCGCGAGATGATCCAGGGCGACATGGACGCGGAAAAGGCGAAGCGCGAGTTGATCGAAGCCAACCTTCGGCTGGTCGTCTCGATCGCCAAAAAGTACACCAACCGTGGCCTGCAGTTCCTGGACCTGATCCAGGAGGGCAACATCGGCCTGATGAAGGCGGTAGACAAGTTCGAGTACCGGCGCGGCTACAAGTTCTCGACCTACGCGACGTGGTGGATCCGGCAGGCCATCACACGCGCAATCGCCGACCAGGCGCGCACGATCCGGATTCCGGTGCACATGATCGAAACGATCAACAAGCTCATCCGCACCTCGCGTCAGCTGGTGCAGGAGCTCGGTCGCGAGGCATCGTCGGAAGAAATCGCTCGCCGGATGGACATTCCGGTGGCCAAGGTTCGCAAGGTGCTGAAGATCGCCCAGGAGCCGATCTCGCTCGAAACGCCGATCGGCGAAGAGGAAGATTCCCACCTTGGGGACTTCATCGAGGACCGGATGGCGGTTTCGCCGTCGGATGCCGTTATCTCGGTGAATCTGAAGGAGTACACGTCCCAGGTGCTGCGCACGCTCACGCCGCGGGAAGAGCGCGTGATCAAGATGCGGTTCGGTCTCGAAGACGGCTCGGAGCACACGCTCGAGGAGGTCGGGCAGAGCTTCCAGGTCACGCGCGAGCGCATCCGGCAGATCGAGGCGAAGGCCCTCCGTAAGCTGCGGCATCCCAGCCGGAGTCGCAAGCTGAAGGCGTTTGTAGACGGCGTGAAGGAGATGTAAGTATCGGTTGCGTCATCGCTAGGGGCTGGGGTCATCGAACCGATGGCCCCAGCCTTTTTTTGCCTCACGCGAACCGGGGAACGAGGTCGGGGTTCGCAACGTACTCTGAGGTACGACGAGTGTGGGAGGTAAGCCATGGAGCAGACAGGGACGGGAGTACCGGCGGAACCGACTTCCGCTGAAAAGGCTGCATGGTCTTCCGCGGAGTACGCCGCGGTGCAGAAGGACGAGGTCGTGGGCGCTCTTCTGGCCTTTTTTCTCGGGACCTTTGGAGCACACTGGTTTTACCTCGGGCGGAACGGTCTGGGGATCCTGTATGCGGCGTTTTTCTGGACGGGAATCCCGTCCCTGTGCGGGTTTGTTGAAACCTTTCTGATGCCGGGCCGGGTTCGGGCCTATAACTTCGCCCGGGCGCAGGAGATCGCGGTTCGCGTGGGGGTGGGGCCGTGGAGCGCGGCGGCCGCACCGCCGCCGTTGCCGCACTCCGCTGCCTGCGCCGCGTGTGGCCAGCCTCTGGACGGACGGGCGCTCTTCTGTCCGCGGTGTGGGGCGGCGGTGGGTCCAGGCCAGCAGAGGGCGGCGGTGTAATTCTGCAAACATCGAGCTCCGCGGCGCTCTCGAGGGCGCGCTGTCCCACTTTGGGAACCAAGTAGAAGAAATAGCGAAACTTGCGGCGCCAATGACGAGCACCTCGGCTATCATGGGGCTCGAATGTTGCCCTCCTCGATGCGCCGTGTCCTGGACCGGCGGGTGGTGCTGCTCTATGTCGTGCTGATGCTCTTGGCGGGCTGCGGCTACGCGAAGTACGACAGCTACCAGCTGGACGGCGATGCCCTGTCCTTCATGGACATCAGCGACGCACTCCTGCGGCACGACTGGCCGGAGGTAGTGAATGCCTACTGGAATCCGTTGTACCCCGCGGCGTTAGCAGTGGGCCAGAGCGTCGCGCGGCCGTCGCGGTGGAACGAGCTGCAGGTCTTCTACTGGGTCAACTGCGGAATTTTTGCGGGTTGCATTGGGGCGTGTCTGTTCTTTGCCCAGTCGTTGACCCGGCTTCGGGCAAGCGTGGCGGGCGAGAACGCGAACCGCCCGGCCTTCTCGCCACGAGCCATGCAGTTTGTCTCACTGGCGCTGTTGTTCTTTTCCTTCCAGCGCGAGCTCAGTCTGGGCAAGGTACGCTCGGACGCTCTGCTGCTGCTGTGGTTCTTGCTGGCGGCCGGGATGTTCTGTCAGCTCCAGCGAACCCGGCATCTGGCATGGTTTGCTTTGCTGGGGTTCGTCCTGGGACTGGCCTACCTCACCAAATCCTTCGCGTTTCTGCCGACGGCATCGCTGCTCGGCGGAACGCTGGTGTACGGAGCAACACGCCAGAACAGCGCGGCGCAGCGACGGACCGTACTTGGCACTTTGCTGGCCGGCGCTGTCTTTCTGGCGGTCGCTGGGCCGTACGTCGCGGCGATCTCGAGGAAGCAGGGTCGCCTGACAACCGGCGACTCGGGTCCGCTGAACTACGCCTTTGACGTAGACGGGACGCAGCGGTTTCACGCCTTCAACTACCCTGGCCAGGGGGCGGGGCGGGCGACGGTCGACTTCAAGCATCACGAACGGTTGCTGCTGGCGAGTCCGCCCGTGTACAGCTATGCGCAGCATGCGTGGGGAACGGCTCCGCTCTGGTTCGACCCGGCCTATTGGGACGATCGCGTGCACCCGCACTTCTATCTGCAAGGGCAGGTCGACCGGCTGGGGCGCAGTGCCGTGCAGCTCCTGCGATTTCTGGTGGGACACCCCGAAGGTCCGTTGGTTGTACTGGTGCTGCTTGCGGCTGGATGCACGTATCAGCGGGCCTGGCGCGAAACAAAGGTTCTCCTTCCCATGCTGCTGTGGGGCGGGCTGATGTTTGCCATCTACATGCCGGTGGATCTGCAGGACCGGTATCTGACTGCGGCCTTCCTGCTGGTGATGTTGCCGGCGATCGCGTTGCTGCGGCGGCCTCTGGAAGGCGGCGTCAGTCGGGCGACATCCGCCATGGCGCTCCTGCTCGCGTTATTGGCGCTGGCGGACGGAGCGCGAGACCTGGGAGAGCGGCGGCGGACCCTGCGTGTGACCGGGTACCCGCGTGGCGCCTACAGCAAAGAAACCTACCCCGCGGCAGAGGGATTGCAAACGATGGGTGTGCGCCCGGGAGATCGGCTCGCGTGCCTCGGAGATCAGGCGTGCTACCCCGATCCATACTGGGCGCGTCTCACGGGGGCGCAGTTGACCGTGCAGGTGGACACCGTGAACGGGGATCCGGCGGCGGAGTGGCAGGCCTACGCGAACAAGACCGAGATTCAGGAAGTCTTGCGGAAGCAGCACATCAAAGTGCTGGTGGCAAGGTTTGGGCAGGCTCCGCGGCAACCGGAGGGATGGGTGCAGCTGGGATCGAGTGATCTGTATGGACTGCCGATCGCCGGACCAGCCGGCTCTCTTCAGGGTGCGTTGTGATCGCCCCGGCGGCCGCGGACGTCCTCTCGCTAAGGATGGAAGATCGAGCAGTCGTCCCGTTGCGTGGGATCCGTTATCCGCAGGTACTTAGGAGACCTCGGGAGCCGCATCGAAGAGACCCCGGAAGGACAAACGGTACGCCCAGAGAAGGAAAAGATCGAGGATGGCCGTGAGAAGGCCGGGAACAATGCCCTCGGGAGCCAGAAGCGCATGAAACAGCAGCACATTCACGATGATCGGAGAGAGAAGCACCAGGCCGAGGGGTACGTATCGGCCGACCAGGAGAAGCACCCCGCCAATCACCTGAAGCACGGCAACAAAGCTCATATAGCCGTGCTGCGCCATAATGCCGACAAAAAGACCGGCATCGCCGGTCATCGGGGGCATCTTCAGAAAGTGCAGCAGACCATTGAGGCCGAATACGAGAAAAATGAGACCGAGCAGGATGCGGGCAATGAGGACGACTTTCTTCACAAGCAGATCTCCCTGGAAACGCCGCTCAGCCGGCTTGCGCTGAGCGGCACAGCTTCGTAAGGCGGAGGCGTATGAAGACTATACCGAAGGCGGATGGGTTGGCGATGAGTCTGCACGGGCGGGTCGCGCTCGTGACGGGCGGCTCGCGCGGCATAGGCTCGGCGACCGTGCGCCTGATGCGCCGGGCGGGCGCGCGCGTCGTGTTTTCATACCAGACCGCGCGGAAGCGGGCAGAGACCCTTGCAGGGGAGTGTGGCGGCCCGGAGGTTTGCCGGGCAGTGCAGCAGGAATTAAACTCGGTAGAAAACGGTGCGACCCTGGTGCAGACAGCGATCGAAACCTTTGGGCAGCTTGACATCCTGGTGGTCAACCACGGGGTCTGGCCGGCGCACGAGCAGCCGATCGGAACGATGCCGACCGAGCAGTGGCGGCGAACCTTGGGGATCAACCTGGACAGCACCTTCGGCCTGGTGCGGGCTGCCGCGGCGGCCATGCTCGGGCAGACCATGGTCGCAGGCACGGTGCGGGGCCACATCGTGCTCGTAGCCAGTACGGCAGCGCAGCGCGGCGAAGCGTTCCACGCGGACTACGCGGCATCGAAGGGAGCAATGGTGTCCCTGACGAAGAGTCTGTCGAGCGAACTTGGACCGCAAGGAATCCTTTGCAACTGCGTGGCCCCGGGATGGGTGCGAACGGAGATGTCGGCCGCTGCCCTGGACGATCCGGAGGCGTCCAAGAAAGCGTTGGCCACAATCCCGCTGAGCCGCGTGGCTGAGGTAGAGGAGATTGCCGGGCCCATTGTGTTTCTGTGCACGCCATGGGCGGGATTCGTCTCAGGCGAAATCTTCAACGTAAATGGAGGGGCGGTTCTTGTTGGATAGAGGTGCGCGTAGTGTGAGCAGGGCGTTCGCCGCGGGGGTCGCTTCCCTGCTGCTGTGGGCTGGGCCGGTATGGGGGCAGGCGAGCGATCTCCAGAGCGCGCAGCCGCCGACGACTCCGGCGGGCCAGACGCAGGCGCAGCATGGGCGCGTGCTGCTCGATCAGATGGTGGCAGCGATGGGCGGCAAGGCTTGGCTCGACCGCTCTACGGTGACGATGACGGGGCGAACGGCGCAGTTCTTCCGGTCCCAGCCCACCGGGGTCGTCATCGAGTTTCAGGCATTTCGGCAGGCGCCCGCCGCGACCAGGCCAGAGCTGGAGCGCATCGAGTTCATCAGCGACAAAAGCATGATTCTGCCCGGCAAGAAACGGGATGTCGTGCAGATCTGGACGGCGGACAACGGCTATGAGCTGACGTACAAGGGCACAACCACGCTTCCGAAAGACCAGGTGGACGACTATCTCCGGCGGCGGCGGCACTCGATCGAGGATGTGGTCGAACATTGGCTCGTGGCCCCGGGGGTCGAGGTGGTCAGCGAGGGAACGACCATGGTCAACCGGCACCTGGCCGACCGCGTCACCGTGCTCAGCGCCAGCAACGACGCCGTGACGATTGACCTGGACCAGACCACGCATCTGCCGCTGAGCCGCACGTTTGAGTGGCGCAACGAGCAGTTCAAGGATCACGACGAGGATCGCGAGGACTATGACGACTGGCACACCGTGGACGGCCTGCCGACCGCGCTGACGCTGACGCGCTACCGGAACGGCGACATGATCTCGCAGCGCTTTCTAACCAAAGTGGAATACAACAAAGTGCTGCCGCCGGAGATCTTCGACCCGGCAAACGGTTTGAAGCGCAAGTAGCCGTCCCGCCCGAGCACATCTCCCGAGGAAGCACCTGCATCCCGGAGAGTGATCCTGTGTGGTTGGGTTCGCCAGGCGCGTCCATCCTGACCGTCGACGCCGCCCTCGAGTCTTTCAGGCGTTCGGGCAGGGGCCGCACGCAATCGGTACGCTTACCGTCAATCATTTCGCGGCGGCTTTCGTGCCGACTGCGCGGGTATACTCAGGGCTGCAATGACCGACATGGTACAAAACGGATCCGCCGCTGCACCGAACGCGGGAAAGACGACGCTGGATATCGTCGAGATTATGGCCATTCTGCCGCACCGGTACCCGTTTCTGCTGATCGATCGCGTTGTGGAGATCGAGCGCAAGCAGCGGATCGTGGCCGTCAAAAATGTAACCATGAATGAACCGTATTTCGAGGGGCACTTTCCGGATTACCCCATTATGCCCGGAGTGCTGATGGTGGAGGCGATCGCGCAGGCAGGTGGGGCGCTGCTGTTGACCGAGATCCCGGATCGCGACCAGAAATTGATGGTATTCACCGGCATCGAAGCGGCGAAGTTTCGCCGGCCGGTGACGCCGGGAGATCAACTGCGGATCGAAGTAACGGTGCTGGCGTGGAGGTCGCGCGCGGTAAAGATGCAGGGGGCGATTACCGTGGAAGGTCGGCTGGTGTGCGAGGCGACGGTGACGTGCCAGTTGGTGCCCCGACCCGGCAAAGAAGCTCCGGGCTCGTCGGGCGCTGCAGCCGAGCCGGCGATGGTGCAGGTGGCGGAGTAGCCGTGGGCGAGCTGCAGGAGGAGCTCGCGGGCGTTCACCCCACGGCGCTTGTGGCCGAGGGGGCGCGGGTGCCGAAGAGCTGCAGAATCGGTCCCTTCTGCACCGTGGGGCCGGACGTGGAACTGGGCGAAAACTGCGATCTGGTAAGCCATGTCGTGCTCGATGGGCACATGCGGATGGGCGAAGGCAATCGGGTGTTTCCGTTCGCATGCCTCGGAACTGCGCCGCAGGATCTGAAGTACCGGGGCGAGCCGACGCGCCTCGAAATTGGCGACCGCAATACCATCCGGGAGTCTGTGACGATCTCTCGGGGGACGCCGGGCGGCGGAGGCGTGACGACGGTCGGTTCAGACTGCCTCATCATGGCGTACACGCATATCGGGCACGATTCGCGCATCGGCAACGGGTGCATCCTGGCGAATGCGGCGACGCTCGCCGGGCATGTGACCGTGGAGGATTACGCGAGCGTGGGAGCTCTGTGTCCGGTGCACCAGTTCTGCCGCATCGGGCGGTACAGCTACATCGGCGGGGGGACGACGATCACGCAGGATGTGCTGCCCTACTCGCTCACTTGCGTCGAGCGGAACAATCATGCGTATGGACTCAACAAAGTGGGCCTGGAGCGGCGCGGGTTTACGCCGGAAGAGACGCGAGAGCTGCGCGCGGCATACCGCCTGCTGAAGGGCTCAAAGCTGAACACGACCGAAGCGCTGGCGGCCATGCGCCGCATGCTCGAAGACCGGCCGGCTGCGCACGTCCAATACCTGATGGACTTCGTAGCGAACAGTGAGCGAGGCGTCATCAAGTAAGGGATCGTTCGAGCAAGTGCACCTACGAGTGGATGCGGATGTGCGCTTCACCTGACTCTGGCCGATAGCCGGAACTCGCGGCGCCGCTTGCGTAGATTCCACGATTCCCGGCAGGCGACGCCCAAGCGTCGGGCGAACTGGCGGCTGGTTGCACGAGGGCAGGGCGTTCGTTGGCCGGACTTGGATCAGAACCTTTCGCGCCTGAGCTGGCGTCGGCCCGCGTGGTCTACTGTCTTCTGTTACGCGTAAAGGAGAGCTCGCCATCATGATGGACAGACACAACCGCCGCTTTCGACCGACCCGCAGGCAGTTCGTTCAGGCGGGTGCTGCTGCGTTGACTCTTGGAGCGAGGGTGGTGTGGGCGGCGGAACCTGTGCCAGCTACCGTTACAACTCCACTGGGCGGACTTCTTGGCCAGGTATTGGCGAGTGGCGTACGGGTCTTCCGGGGAGTGCCGTTTGCCGAGGCGCCCCTGAACGCGCTGCGGTTTCGGCCTACGGTCCCGAAGAAGGCTTGGACGGGGATGCGGGATGCGACGCGGTTCGCGGCAGCGGCCATGCAGGAGGGAGACAAGGCTATTCCACAGAGCGAGGACTGCCTCTATCTCAATGTGTGGGCACCGGCCGCGGATATCCGCTCCGGTGTGGGCGCGGCAGCCTCGGGCGCCGGTCGCTGGCCGGTCTTTGTCTGGATCCATGGAGGCGGATTTACCGGGGGAAATTCATTCGCGCCCATCTTTGATGGGGAGGAGTTTGCGCGAGCGGGGATTGTGCTGGTTACGGTTGCGTATCGGTTGGGCGTCTTTGGCTTCATGGATCTCGGGCCGCTGCTGGGGGCGGAGTACGCCGGCAGCGGCAACAATGCCATGCGGGACCTCATCGAGGCGCTGAAGTGGGTGCAGGCCAACATTGCGGCGTTCGGGGGCGATCCGGCGCGGGTCACGGTCGGCGGAGAATCGGCTGGCGCGAAGGCAACGGCGGCGCTGATGGGCTTGCCCGAGGCTCGCGGGCTGTTTCAGTCCGCGGTGTCGGAGAGCGGCGGCGGCGAGCGGGTGCTGACAGTGGCGGCAGCTGCCGAGGTCGCGGGGCAATACGGGGAGCTTTGGCGCAAGACGCATGCCGGCACGGCTGCCGGTCCATTGTTGCCGGCGTTAGAAACCGCCGCCGCGAACGATCTGATCGCGGTGCAGAAGCAGCTGCTCGCCGTCACGCCGCTGCATTTTCCGTTTCGGTCCGAGGTGGATGGGACCTTTCTGACGGCGCGGCCGGTGGACCTGGTGGCGGCAAACTCCGCGCATGGCAAGCGGCTGTTGATTGGGTCGAACCGGGACGAAAGTGCGCTGTTTCTCGGGCCGCATCCGGCGGGGGATCCGACGGCGCGAGATCTGGGGAATCTTCCGCTCGACAGGTTCGACGCGGTCTTTGCGCGGTACGCGAGCGTGTACCCGGCGATGACGCCGGAGCAGCTGCGCATTCGCGCAGTAACGGCAGAGGAGTACTGGGTACCGACGGTCCGGCTGGCCGATGCGCATGTGCGCGCGGGTGGAAGTGCGTGGATGTACGAGCTCGACTTCGCGCGGGACAGCGGGCGCTACGCCGGAGAGGCATACCACTCGGAAGACCTGCCGTTTGTGTGGGACAGGCAGACGGAGGTCGGCGCGGATGGCGCAGCGCTGGCGCGCGAAGTGCACACGGCCTGGGCGGCATTTATCAAGGGCGAGACGCCGGCGGCGGCGGGGCTGCCGGCCTGGCCGGAGTACACCGCGAAAGATCGGCCGACGATGAGGCTGGACCGCACGAGCCGCGTGGAGATGCGACCGCAAGAGCAGGAGCTGCGGCTGTGGGACGGGGTGCTGTGAACCCTGACACCGCAAAACTGGGTGTAATTGCCGGCAATGGGCGATTTCCGTTTTTGCTGATCGAAGCCGCGCGGGCGCATGGCCTCACCGTCGTCGTCACCGCGATCCGCGAAGAGACGGATCCCGCCATCGACGAGGTAGCGCGCGCTGACGCGGGCGTGCGCGTGTACTGGATGTCGCTGGGCGAGCTTTCGCGGCTGATCGAGACCTTTCAGCGCGAAGGCGTGACGCGCGCGACCATGGCCGGGCAGGTCAAGCATAAACAGATCTTTTCGTCGATCCGGCCGGACTGGCGCTTGGCGAAGCTGCTGCTGAATCTCCGAACGCGCAACACAGACATGCTGCTGGGTGCGGTCGCGAAGGTGCTCGCCGACGAAGGCATCCACCTGATCCGCTCGACCGAGTACCTTGCGCCGCTGCTGGCGCGGGCCGGCGTCCTGACCCGACGCGCGCCGGACGAGGCGGAGCTGGCCGATGCGGCGTACGGACGCATCGTGGCGCGGGCGATCGCGGGATACGATCTGGGACAGACGGTCGTCATCGCCGGCGCGGCATGCGTGGCCGTCGAGGCAATGGAAGGCACGGACGCGACCATCGCGCGGGCGGGGGAGTTGTTTCGGTCGATCGAGCACAACGTGGGCGAGACCACGCTGCGGCGCGCGTTGACCGTCGTGAAAGTGGCCAAACCAAACCAGGATATGCGCTTCGACGTGCCGGTGGTGGGCGTGCGCACGGTGGAGGCCATGCGCGCGGCTGGGGCAACGTGCCTGGCGGTAGAGGCGGAACGCACGCTCCTGTTTGGTCGCGAGGCGATTGTGGCTGCGGCGGATGCGGCAGGCATCGCCATCGTGGCGGAGTAAGTCGGCCAGGCTCTCTGTCGATGCGGTCGAACGCCGGCCCGCGGCACAGCGTAGAATGGCCGCAACCGCTGCTGTGCTCCGATGGAAACGGCGTCGCGGACCATCTCACGATCGAAAAGGATGCTCAGCATGCGCAAGACACCTTCCCTGGTGGCGCTGGCCACCGCACTCGCGGTTGCAATCGCCGTTCCGACCTACCACGCCTATGCCGTCGCGGCAGCGGACACGCTCTCAGCCGGCACAACTGCGCCGAATTTCACGCTGCCCTCGCAGGAGGACAAGCCGGTATCGCTCGCCGACTACAAGGGCAAATGGGTGGTGCTGTACTTCTACCCCAAGGACCAAACCAGCGGATGCACGATCGAAGCGCACAACTTCCAGCGCGATCAGGCGAAGTATGACGCCGACAACGCCGTGGTGCTGGGAGTTTCGCTCGACACGGTCGATAGCCACAAAGCGTTCTGCACGAAAGACAATCTGACCTTCAAGCTGCTGGCGGATCCGGACCATAAGGCAATCGACGCGTACGGCGTTCCGGTGATGTCGATGGCGGGGATGCACTACGCGAAACGCGAGACCTTTCTGATCTCGCCCGAAGGCAAGATCGTAAAGGTTTGGCCGGATGTGAAGGTCGAAAACCACAGCACCGAAGTGCTGGCGGAGCTTGATTCGCAGAAGAAGTAACAGTTCGCCGGCGATGGACGCAGAAACGCCCGGAGGCTCCAGAGGAGCTCCGGGCGTTTCTGCTTGCCTTGCCCTGCATCTGCGGGTTACTTCTTTGCGGTGGACTTTGTGCCTTTTGTTGCGGTCTTCTTTGCAGGAGCGGTCGCCTTCTTGCTTGGGGTCGCGGCCTTCTTTGCAGGTGCGGCAGCTTTCTTTGCGGGAGCGGCTGCCTTCTTCGCGGGTGCTGCGGATTTCTTCGCCGGCGTAGTCTTCTTCGCGGGTGTTGCTGCTTTCTTGGTTGCCAAGGTCGTACCTCTCGTTTGCGATTTTGTGGTGCGTGCTGTGCCCTTGTTGCCGGCCGCTCGTGAAGGAGCGGTCTTCCCGCCGCGTTGAGCACTGGAACTGCGTGCGGCAGATGCTGAAATCGACTTCCGCGATGACGCCTTTGCGGGCGCGAACTTCTTCGCCGGCGCGGATTTCTTGGCGGGCCCCTTCGAAGCCGCGGGCGAGGCCTTCTTTGCCGGTGCGGACTTTTTCACGGGCGCGACTTTCTTTGCCGGCCGCGAAGACTTCGCGGCTGGCTTGGCCGGCGTCTTGCTTGCCGGCGTCCTGCTTGCCGGCGTTTTGGATGATCCGGTCGAGGTCTTCGCCGAAGTCTTGGCTGAGCCGGCTTGACTTGCGCTGGCTCGTCTCTGAGCCGCGGCCCGCGAACCCCGCAGCGATTCCCCGACGCTTACCTCCGCCCTGTCCTGCTTGGGCTGGATCGACTGCCGCACCGGAGGCGTGTACATATCCACCGGCGTTGCGGGCATCGCTTCAAGCGTCGCCTCTTCGGCGTGGGTGTCCTCGTTCATCAGCTTGTCCTCGTCCGCGCCGTCGTCGTCCGTGTCGGGCTCATCATCGATGTCGGCGTCGATTCCCTCGTCGTCGTCGTTCTGTGCCTCGGCAAAATCATCGTGCTCTTCGGCGATGTCGGCGTGGCGAGAAACCGGGACAGGCGCTTCGCTGCTCTGCTCCTCCTCTTCGTCCTCATCCTCTTCCTCATCCTCGCCAAAGTCGTCGTCTTCGTCGTCCTCCGCTGCTTCTGCTTCGCCATCGCCGGCTTCGGCCGTCTCGAGCTCGTCCTCATCGTCGTCGGAGGTGACGGTGATCTCTTCCTCTTCCTCGTCCTCAAGGTCGTCGTCTTCATCGTCGAAGACCCGGCCGCTACCCGCATCCGTGGTGCTTTCGAGCTCATCGTCGTCCGCCGCGTACATCCTGCTCATCTCATCGAAACTCATCGCTGTTGTTCCCCTGGCGAACATCACAACCGTGTCTGATTGGGACGTGCGTTGCGCTCTATGTCGTTGCACCATTTTCGGTGCAGCGGCGATGGCACAAATTCTAGCAACATACTGCACGGCTGCGCCAGCGATGGCAAGAATTGTTTTGCGGCGGGAAGCCTATCGAACAGCGGTGCGGCGCGAAGCCGCGGTACGCGCCGCGCCTTTGCGGGATGCAACCCGTGCGGCTGCGTGCGGCGCGACAGCTCTCGATGAGGCACGCGAAGAGCGCGCGCCCGCACCACTTCCGGAGCGGCGAGATCGCATCGGCAACATGCGCGCGACGCGTCCGTTGCGCGCCCGAGAATACGTCGCGGGCACGAACTGCACCGGCTCGGAGACGTTGAGCGAACGGCCCGGACGAACCGTGTTCGAGGTCAGGTGGTTCCACCGGCGCAGGTCATTCACGGTGATGTTGAACCGATCCGCGATCGCGGTGAGGGTCTCGCCGCGGCGCGGCACATAGCGTTGCGGGCGGCTGACGGCGGTCGCCGTCGTGACAGGAACCACCAGCTCGTCGCCGGTCTCGATCGCGGTGCCGGGCATGAACCCATTCGCCTCCGCAATCTCGTCGGTGTGCGCGTGGAGCGTGGAGGCGATGCTGTCAAGCGTCTCACCCTGACGAACAATGTGGAAACGCCAGCTCGCGCGATGGTCGACGGGAATCGCTTTGAGCCGATCCTCATAGAGCTGCTTCGTGCCGGGCGGAATGTGGAGATCGAACGGCATGTCGTTCGGCGTCAGCAGGCGAAGCAGCGACGGGTTAAGCGCGACGATCTCGCTGACGCTGACCTCGGTGATGTCAGCGACCAGCTCCAGATCGATGCTGTAATCGGTCGAGACCGTGTCGTAGATGACCGGCGGACTGGGCGTGAGTTTGTCGAGCCCGTACCGCTCCGGGTTCTTCGCCATGATCACGGCGGCCAGGATCTTGGGGACGTAATCACGCGTCTCTCCGGGGAGCATGTTGCGCCGGTAAAGCTCCCAGAAATCGGCGTAGCCGGTCTTCATCACGGCGCGCTGCACATACAGCGGACCCCAGTCGTAGGCGGCCATGGCGAGATACCAGTCGTGAAACAGGCCGTAGTAGTTCTTGATCAGGCGGGCATAGGCGTGGGTGCTCTTCTCCGGATCGAAGCGGTAATCGAAGTAGCCGTTGCGCGTCAGGCCGTACTCGGGTGCCGTGTAGGTCATGAACTGCCACATGCCGCCGGCGCCGGAACGAGGGTTAATCACCTGCGGCTGAAATCCGGATTCGGCAACGGCAAGATAGATCAGATCCTGCGGAACGCCCTCCTCCTTCAGCACCGCCTGAATCAGTCCGCGGTATTTGCCGACGCGCTGAAGCGAAGCGGCCATGTGCGCCCGAAAGCTGTTGGAGGTGGAAAAGACGCCAATGTAGCCGGCAACCTGGTCGTTGATCACGAGCGGCAGATCGGAGGTCACGTTCAGCTCGCTCTTCAATTTGGCGGCGAGCTCCGGGTTCGGCGCAAAAGTGAGGTCGGCAGCGGACTCGAGCGGCGTCTCCTCCGCCGGTGGCGAAAATCCGTTGCCCTGCTTGAGCGCCGCCATCTCAAGCGAATTCACCTGACTAAGCAGGCGATCAAACTCATCCGAAAGCTGCGGATCGCTCTTCAGATCGATCCCGCTGGTCAGCATCAGGTCTACGGCATAGTCGAAGTCGGCGCGCGCCGCGTCCAGCCGCCCAGCACGGTAGTTGTTCACGCCGCTCGCGTACGACCGTTCGGCCTTAGCCACAAGCTGCTGCACCCTCTGCGCGTCGGGCGAGTTGGTGACTGCGGGTGTGGCGGCTAAGCTGGGAGCGGGCACAGCCCCAGCGTTGCGGGTCGGAGAAGAAACCGCCGGAGCCGTCGCCTGCGCGGACGTCTTGCCAGGCGCGGCGACAGTCTGGTCGTTCGGACATCCTGCCAGAAACATCGTCAGGGCGGCACAGACTGTCCCCAGTCCCAACCGCCTCGTCCATTTCAGTCCACGCAAACGTCCCATCGTCCCTGGTCCATTGTAGACGCGCGAGGGAGAAGTTCGTCGGCAAGGGGACAAGGCATTCGGCTTCAGGGAAGCGCGGGCGTCCCCTGAGCCGAAGCAGCCGCCTGCGCCGACACAGGCAACGGGAACAACAGGACGCCCTTGCCTCCAAGCACGGCCACCTGCGAGCCATCCGGCGCGAGCGCGAACGACTGCTCGCTGAGCGATACATCGTGCGAGACCGTCTGCAACAAGGGATGGCCGTCACTCAGGCGGTAGACGCTGATCTGCTGCTCGCGGAGATCCCCTTTGTGAAACGCCGCGCCCTCCTGCATGGACGTTGCCGCCCGAACCGTGCGGACGGCGACGCTGCCGTCGCTCGCACCATCCGCCGCCTGACCCATCTCCTGCGAAGATCCGCGTTCTTTCAGGACGACATGGCCATCCATGCGCAACACCCGGAACCAGTGCAGCGTGGGAGCAGGCGTGCAGCCCACGACAAAGATGTACCCCGTCAGCGGTGTAGCAAGTCGCGGCGTGCACTGCGAGACGATCGTGGCAACCTCATGCTCGCTGCCGTTCCAGCGGGCTTCCGTAATCCGCCAACGGTGTGCCTTCACAAGAGACACATGCAGCTCGCCGGCGTCCGTCAACGCCGGCCTCAGCGGCGTGCTTGTGCTTGCCGTGGACGCAATCCGCTGAAGATCGCGGTTATACAGCTGCACGTCGAGATCCTCTTCCGGTTCGACGGTGCCGACCGCAAGCAGCTGGTCGTGGATCTTCGCCGAATGGCGTTCGCGGATGCTGCCGGTGAGAAAGTACTCGCCGGAGGGCGATGGAACGACCCAGTCCAGCGTCTCAGGCAAGGTGACGGCATGCAGAAGCTGGAGACCGGGGCCGTAGAGGCACAGCTGCCGGCCAACGTGAACCAGAACGCGTCCGGGACCGGCAGGCCAGGCATACTGTCCTTCGCCCAGAACGCGCCAGTCCAGCACACGCGTAATCTTTGGAGACGACGGGTCGATCAGCACGGCCCTCACCGTGCGTGTCGCCGTCGGCCTCGGCTGCGCGCCTGATCGGTGACGCAGCTGGTGCGGATCAAAGAGAAACAGCAGGTTGGACCGGTCCAGATAGAGCAGCGCGGACTCATGACTGAAGGCGGTGAACTCCCGCCGTTCATGCGGAGCATAGCCGAATTGCGTCATGGATAGCTCCGCTGCCGCTGCCTGTGTCGACGGAGCCAGGCGTGAGTCGGCGATCAGCGAGCAGTTTGCCGCGCACAGGTCCGTCTCATCGGGCGGCTCGGGAAGCGGTGGTTTGGGCGCCGGAGCGGCGGCCTCCTTGGACGTCACGCGGCTCTCCGCGGCTGCGCTCGTAGAGGCAGCGTTCGCCGAAGTCGCAGGCGCCGCCGAACTCCGCCGAGGCATCAGCACAAGTTCTGTCGCCCGCTCCAGACGCACGTTTCGTGCGTCAGACGAAAGCACGGATCCCGCTTCGGCGCCCGTGCCGACAGTGAGGGTCAGGTGATCGATCCCCACCACCTGACCCGGAGAGATGTAACCCGAGACCGCCGAGGAACTGCGAGCCTTCGTCGTCATATCCAGGTTGGGGTTGTAGGCGGGCGGCGCGGGCTGGGACACACCCAGCCCGCTCACCGGACGCGCCGCTTTGCCTCCGAACAGTCCGCCTGAATCAACCACAGCATCGCGGTCGGGCGCGGGAATCCCGATCACGGCGAAGACGTTGAAGGCGAAGGGCGAGGACAGCTCCCCGTTGCAGTCCGCACGGTCGAAGACGATGGTCACGCTGGATTGCTTATTCGCTCGGGAGCGCTTCTCGACCGCAACCACTTCGCCCGAGACGGTCGATCCGGCTCGCAGCGTGCAGCCCGGCGCGGCCCAGGCTGCCTTCACCTTCAGCAGAGCCGGCGCGCCCGGATACAGCCGCGGCGCATCGAGCGGAGCCACAAGTTCGGTCAGCAGTGGCGCCTGCGTATCAACGCGCCGTTGCTGCGCAAGCAGCAAGTCCGACATCAAAACGAGGCACACGGAGACTAAGCGGGACACGTGCATGCGAAGGTTGTCGATATCGTCTCACGCCGCATGCCGTGTTTGCCCGAAAATACCGGCCTGTCCACGGCAACTCGAATCTCCGGCAAACACACCGCTCGGCTCGCCGAAGCTACCGCCGGCGTCCCCAGTGTTAAGATGAACTCTGAGGCGCGCCCGCTCCCAGCATGGATCCATCGCACATCCGCAACTTCGCGATCATCGCGCACATCGACCACGGCAAATCGACGCTTTCGGACCGGCTGCTGGAACTCACCGGGTCGCTTTCCGACCGCGAAATGCAGGCGCAGGTCCTCGATGCCATGGACCTCGAGCGCGAGCGCGGCATCACCATCAAGGCCCACACCGTCCGCATGATGTACCGCGCGCACGACGGCGAGCTCTACCAGCTGAACCTGATCGATACGCCCGGGCACGTGGATTTTTCCTACGAGGTGTCGCGATCGCTCGCGAGCTGCGAGGGCGCTCTTCTGGTCGTCGATGCCTCGCAGGGCGTGGAAGCGCAGACGCTGGCCAACGCGTACCTGGCCATCTCAAATGGCCTCGAGATCATCCCGGTTATCAACAAAATCGACCTTCCGAGCGCGGACATTCCGCGCACCAAGGAGATGATCGAGAAGTCGGTCGGTCTGCCGGCCGACGATGCGATCGCGGTGAGCGCTAAAACCGGCCTGAACGTCGCGGACATTCTGGAGGCGGTGGTCACGCTGCTGCCGCCGCCGCTCGGCGACCCCGAGGCTCCGCTGCAGGCGCTTATCTTCGATTCGTGGTTTGACGCCTATCGCGGCGTCATTGTGCTGGCGCGCATCATCAACGGACGGCTGCGCAAAGGCCAAAAGATCAAGGTCATGTCGAACGGCAAGATCTTCGATGTGGAATCGATGGGCGTGATGACGCCGAAGCCGGTGGAACTGACCGAGCTCTCGGCCGGAGAGGTGGGGTTCTTCGTCGCGACGATCAAAAATGTCGCCGACACAAAAGTGGGCGACACGCTCACCGACCCCGAGCGGCCCTGCGCGGAGGCGCTGCCCGGCTTTGAAGACATCAAAAGCATGGTCTTCGCCGGACTGTACACCGTCGATTCGCACGAGCACGCGTTGCTCCGCGATGCCCTCGAGAAGCTTCGCCTCAACGACGCGAGCTTTTCGTTCGAGCCGGAGTCTTCGGCCGCGCTCGGCTTCGGCTTCCGCTGCGGCTTCCTTGGTCTGCTCCACCTCGAGATCATCCAGGAGCGGCTCGAACGCGAATACGATCTGGACCTGATCACCACAGCGCCCGGTGTACGTTACAAACTCACGCGGACGGATGGATCAATCGTCGAAGTCGATAATCCTTCGCGATGGCCCGACCCAAGCGAGATCGAGCAGATCGAAGAGCCGGTCATCACGGCAAAGATTCTGACCAACGAGGAATATGTCGGCGGCATTCTCAAGCTGGTCGAAGACAAGCGCGGACGGCAAAAGAACTTCGAATATGTCAGCGAAACCCGCGTTCTGCTGACATATGAACTGCCGCTGAACGAGATCGTCCTCGATTTCTACGACCGCCTCAAATCCGTCTCACGCGGGTACGCATCGCTCGACTACGCGCTCGCGGGTTCGTGGACCTCGCCGATGGTCAAGATGGACATCCTGATCGGCGGTGATCCGGTAGACGCGCTCTCGGTCATCGTGCATCGCGACGCGGCGTACGATCGCGGCAAAGCGCTGGTGCACAAGATGCGCGAACTGATTCCGCGGCAGATGTTCGAGGTGGCCATCCAGGCCGCGATCGGGTCAAAGGTAATCGCGCGCGAGACGGTTTCGGCCATCCGCAA
>CALMVL010000074.1 GCA_937873265.1 uncultured Granulicella sp. | reverse complement strand
CATCCCTACCGTCATCGCTCGCACCCACCTCCCCACAGCCTGTCAGTGTACGTGCGCCCTGTGAGCTTTGCTCCGCTCAAGCAAAAGGGGAGCGCCCCCGAAGGGTGCTCCCCGTTACAACAGCAAAGCCAACCTAGAAGTCGTAGCGAAGACTCAACTGCGTCACGCGCGGGTCACCGGTCGCCTGCGGTTTCCCGAACTGCGAAGCATTGTTAATGTCTGACACCGGATTAGAGAAGTTGGGATGATTGAACGCGTTGAAGAAGCTTGCCTGCGCGGTAAAGTGCTGCTGCTCGGTCACATAAAACCGCTTCGATACCGCCATATCCAGATCCGTATAGTGCGGGCCGTAGAAGGCGTTCCGGCTCATCGGAGGATCGCACCACAGGCCCTGATTGACGGTCGCGGGGCACGTATACGGAGCGAAGTCTGACAGACTCAGCATGCCATTGAAGTATGGGTTTCCGTTCCGGTGCACAGCCGTCTTGTAGTTACCTGTCCCCACATACACCGCCCGGTCCACCTCGCGTCCATCCTTGTTCGGGTCGTACGTGCTATTTGTGTCGTTGGAGCTGAACGGCGTTCCGCTCTGCACCTGGAAGATGGGCGAAACACCCCATCCGCCCAGAAGTAGATTTTTCTTCTTGTACGGCAGCGTGTAGTTCACCGTAAAGGTGCCAATGTGCCGTGTGTCAAAATCCGCCGGACCGTAGTCATAGCCCGGATTCAGCGGATCGGTGATACCCGTTCCGGTCGACTTGATGGTAAACACATCGCTAATTTCATCCAGTGCCTTGCTGTAGGTGTAGTTCGCGAGGAACATAAACCCGTTCGAATATCCTTTGCGCACGCCAACCTGCAGGCCGTTGTAGTTGGAGTTGAAACCGTTCGACCGGAAGTTGTCGCTGTTGAACAGCAGGTTCGGCCGAGCTCCGCTAAACGGAGCCGTATACCCCGCCGCCGCGCAAGCCGCCGTCAAGGTCGTGCAGGCTAGCCTGCCGTCGTAGTTGTTCGCGTCGCGCAGGCCAACCAGCTTCCGCCCAAACGTACCCACATAATTCGTCTCGAGCACGTACCCTTGCCTCAGTTCGTACTCCACGCCCAGGTTGGCCTGCTCGTAGTACGCCGTCACCAGGTTCTGGTCAATGTGCCGCGGTACAGGCTTCCCTCCATACGCCGCAAATGCGCTGTTCTGGTCGAAGGGGAGATCCAGCAATGCCGGCTGTTCCAGCGCTCCCGTGGTCACGCCGTTCACGAGATAGCCGATGGTGTTATCCGAAAAGTGCGGCGAGTTGAACCGGATATTCTCGTACACGTTGTTATACAGCCTATCGAAGCCGATGCCGAAACCTCCGCGGATCGCAAACTTTCCCCGACCTGTCGGATCGAACGCAAATCCGACCCGTGGCCCAAAATTGTTCGTGTCCTTGTTCCAGATATTGTTGTTTTTTTGTATAAAGGTCGCGCCCTGGATTTGCGCTGTCAGGCCTCCCGTCGGCAAGAACGGATTGCCGTTTGGTGTCGTCGTCGTTGCCGTCCCGAAGTACACGTTGGAATCCAGCCCAGGAACTGCATTGTGCGGAGGTCCAAAATACTCCCATCGCAAACCCAGATTCAGCGTCAGCTTGCTCGTCGCCTTCCAGTCGTCCTGGAAGTACGCCGCAAACTCATTCGCCCGATACCCGCGGTACACGTCCGGAGCCGCATTGGTTGTCGAGTCAATCGAAGCACTCGCCTCCAACAGCGATCCATAAAGCGGTCCGCCCGAGATCGCACGGTCCGCCTGATCGTCAAACGTCTCATCCGTTACCAGATCCTCGACGCTGTACGGGTACAGCGATCCACGAACGTCGTTGTAGAAACTCGACCCATTCCGCGTCCGAATAAACCGGAAGCCCGCCTTTAGCGCGTGATTGCCCTCGATCTTCGTCAACGAATCCTCGTACAAGAACTCGTTTTCCGTAAAGTATTGGGGCAGGCCAGCACTCCCGCCAAATCCTTCAGCCAATGGGTCGTTCCCGGTTGCAATCTGTGGGACACCAGGGGAATTTGCCACATCGAAATTCGACACGTGCCGCGTATACCCAGCGCGGAAGAGGTTCTGCAGCGTCGGCGAGAAAGTGTGTGTCGCATTCGCCGTGAATAGCTGCGAGCCACCAAACTGAAGTTCGTCCGGTCCGAACGTCGTCCCGCCGCCGCCGAATGGAACTGGTTCAGCTTCCTGGTCGATGAGGTATGTAAAGCTCAGCTGGTCCTTGTTCGTCAGCTTGTGGTCGATCTTCATCGTGGCCCGGTTCTGGTTCAAAGCAATCTTTTGCGCCATCGAAACCTGCGCGTAGATCGGCACCGGATAGAGAACGCCGCTTGCCGCACTCGTCGCAGTCGCAGGCGTGTAGGTCGTGTAGACGCCAGCTCCCCCGTACTGCAGATTTTGCGTGCCCAGAGGAAATGCTCTCGGCTCGGCCGCCAGCAGCTGCTTGAATTTCGTCCCAAGCGTCTTCGAATCACTGAACGCACCGACACATGCCGTGCCCAAATTCTGCATGCAAACACCATTCGGATCCGTTTCCTGGAAGGTTTCAAAGGCGCCTGAATTGACAAAATCCAGAAATGCCTGCGTCGTCACCGTGCCCGTCACCGGCGATCCCTGCCGCAGATGATGGATCTCCACGGTCGCGAAGAAGAACGTTTTGTCCTTGAAGATCGGTCCGCCAACGGACCCGCCAAACTGGTTCCGAATCAGGCTGTCCTTGACCCCATCCACGTTCGAAAAGAAGTGCTCCGCCGCCAGCGCCTGAATGCGGTTGTACTCGAAAAGCGAGCCGTGGAACCTGTTCGTGCCACTCTTCAACACCGTATCCGTTGAAAATCCACCCGCGCGCCCGTACTCCGCCGACGGATTGTGCGAGATCACGCGATACTCCTGGATCGCATCCGGCGAGATCGTCGTCACCGCCCCGCCCGTTCCCACCGTGGTTCCGGCTCCACCCTGTCCCTGGTCGTTGTTGTCCATGCCTTCCACCAGAAAGTTTCCGGTTCCGGAGCGAGATCCGTTGACCGCATACCCGCGACCCGTCCCCCCGGTCGTGTCGCCGCTGTTTGCGGCCCCGGCCGTCAAGCCGACAAACGTATTCTGGGATCGCTGCTCAAGCGGCGAGTCCTGCCAGATCGTCGAATCGATCACCTGCGACACCGACGAGGTTTCCACTTGCACCTGCTCCTCGTTGGTCGTGCCCACCTCAACGGTCGTGGATTCCCCGCCCGCGACCAGCGTGAAGTCCGCCGTAATGACGTCCCCCACCGTGGTCGTTATGTTGTTGGACTGCGAGGTCGAGAAGCCTGGGGATGTCACCGAGACACTGTACCCCGGCCCCACCGGCACAGCGGTAAATCGAAAATTGCCTGAGGCGTCCGTCTTTTCTATGCGTTTCAATCCAGTGGAGCTGTTCACCAGAGTCACTACGGCATTCGGCACGACCGCCTTGGACGGATCCGTCACCGTACCCGCGACCGACCCTGTTCCCGCCTGACCGAAGCTGACCCCCACCATCACGGAAAAGAGCACGAAGGCACTAAGTATTCGCTTCATCCTGGAATCTCCTTAACGAACCCTGCCGAGAAGGTCCGGGCAGTGATCCTGAGCAAAATAGGTCGGTGCTGTTGCCATAGCAATTCACGTGCCATTCTCAAGTCGGCGGATGCAGCGACTTCCCATCAGTTCACAACAACTGGGACCTCCGCGGGATATTGATTCTCATACCGCCTACAGCAGGCATTCTGAATAAGGAATGCCGCATCCGCGATACGTATTCGTTGCCCGCTTCACGACGCGCCCCTACAAGCCTTTACGACCCCCCAAGTACCACCGCAGACTCGGCCCCCACCCCGCAAAACCAACTATAATAAGCACTAACCACCAT
>CALMVL010000073.1 GCA_937873265.1 uncultured Granulicella sp. | reverse complement strand
GTTCTCCACAAGACACCCCCACCCAGGGGGGGACCACCACCTCACGAACCCACCGGCCAACGCCCACGCGACGATTCCTTTCACACTCGAACCCTTTACACTCGAACACTCGATCCACGAGAGAACTGGCCCCTTTGTAGAGGACGGAGTACGAATCGACTCATATAGAATCGCTTAATGCTTCCTTTCCCAACCTCTCCGTTACGGTCCCTGCGACCTCTTCAGCAGCGCCTTGCTTTCGCTTGCATCCTGGCTTGTCTTCTCCCTATATCGGTTGTTGCTCAGGAAACCCTGGTCGCCGACGCAAACTCGCCAGCAGACCCGACATCCCCGCAACAGGCGAGCTACCCAAACGGCGTCCGTCCCTCGCCGCCCAACTATCCAGACACCTTCTTCGGCCGCTACCAGGCGCGCGTCACCGCAACCCAGAATGAGCAGCCACATTGGGTCACGCCACTCGTCACCGTCACGCCACGCCTCGAGCAGGAGTTCCGCACCGACTTCGTCCACTACCACAACAACAGCGGACATGAGATCTGGAACTACGGCAACAGCAAAGGCCTGGAGTTTATCCCGGAAAGGCACACAGAAATCATCGTAAACGCGCCGCCGTTCTTCGACCGGTCCAATGGTGAGTCGGACGGATTCGGAGACGTTTCCTTCCTCTTGAAGGAGCGCCTCTACTCGCGCAATGAAGAGCACGGAAATGCCATCGTTACCGCCTTTCTCGGAGCAACCGTTCCTACCGGCAAGAACGGTAACGGGAGCTGCTGCGCCACGGTGACGCCCACGCTCGCTGTCGGCAAAGGCTTCGGCAACTTCGATGTCACCTCAACTGCCGGCGGATCACTCCCCGTGTCCAATACCAGAGGGCTTGGCCGCAGCGTCATTTGGAACAACGTCGCGCAATATCGCCTAGCGCACACCGGCATCGCCCGCTTCTTCTGGCCGGAGTTCGAAGCCAACACCACCTTCTTCAAGGGCGGAGCAAACGACGGCAAGACGCAGGTTTTCGGGACACCCGGGCTGATCATCGGACGCCTGCCCCTCACCCATGACGCCAGTGGTAAACCCGGGCGTCTGGGCGTTACCTTTGGCGCCGGGGAGCAGATCGCCATGACCCGCTTCCACACCGCCAATCACTACACGGTGCTAACGGCTCGGCTCCCGTTCTAGCGCTCCCTGGCGAGCGCGGAACGCTCACGCATCTCTCAGACCCGTCGCCTTCGTGCCGGACGTGAAACCGACGCTTTCCCGAGCGAAACGTTCTGGTCCGGCCCGCTCTTCGGAGCATCTCACCCATGTAAGTTCCGGACCCAACGGTGTCCTTTGCGAGGGCGCGCGTTTGTGGGCCGAGGCGACACCGTCCGTCTCCACCATGGTTCGACTCAAGCCAATCCAAACGGCACCCCGCATCGCACTTTTCGGCGGATCCTTCGACCCTCCACACCGCGGCCATCTCGCCATCGCCCGTGCCGCAGCCGATAGCTTGCAGCTTAAGGAAGTCCTCTTCGCGCCCACAGCTCTCCAGCCACTCAAGCCCGGCGGCGCCCACGCCTCCTATCTCGACCGCCTCGCCATGGTGACCCGCGCCTGCCAACGAGACTCGCGTTTCACACCCTCAACTCTCGATGCGCCGCGGGGCGACAATCGTCCGAACTACACCGTTGATGCGCTCAGCGTGCTTCACCAGCAAAGTCCCGAAGCCGAACTCTTCGCCATTGTCGGAGCCGACGCCTTCCTCGACGTCCCTCGCTGGTACCAAGCCGCACGCCTCTTCGAGCTCGCGCAGTGGATCGTCGTAAGCCGACCCGGCTTCGACCTGGACACGTCCACTCAACTGAATTTGCACCCTGAGGAGCGCCGCCGGATCCACTTTATTCAAACAGTCCATGACGACGTTTCCGCCACCGAGCTTCGTCAACGCCTCGCCGCTGGGGACCTCTGCCCCGGTCTCCTTCCCGAAGCGGTAAGCGTCTACATTCAGCAGCATCACCTATACCAAGCACCGCCAAGCTGAGCTAAAGCGCAGGCTTCTCCCAGCTCGAGAACACCACTTCGCCGAGCGGCTTCCGTATTCGCGGCTTTAGCTCCATCTCCTTGAAGTTTTCCGGCAGCGCCCCCGGGTCACCCAGATACCCCAGCGCCCAACACGCTACAGGATCGAATCCTTCAGGAACTGCGAAAGCCTCTCGCAGCTTCTCCTTGCTGAAACCGGCCATGCCATGTGTGTGCAGGCCCAGCACCGTCGCCTCCAGCGACGCGTTCGCCGAAGCCGCTCCGACATCGTGCATGGCAACTCCGTTTGGCGAGCCGTTATGCGTAAAGGTTTTCTTCGCGAAGCTAGCGTAGAGCACAGGAGCAGAGTTGGCCCAGCCCTGATTGAGGGGAGCGAGCGAATCGAAGATCTTTGTCCATGTCTCGTCACCTTTGCGCCCCACGACGAATCGCCACGGCTGCTCGTTATACGACGAAGCCGCCCAGCTCGCGGCCGTGAAGACGGACCGGAGATCGTCCTCGCTGACCGGCCTATCCGAGAAGGCGCGAGGACTCCAGCGCCGCAGCATGACGGCCTCTACGGGAATTGCGGTCTGGGCGTATTTGGTCTGATCAAGAGGTGTGGGTTCCGGCATAACGATTGAGCTCTCCTAAATGCGCAGGACGATCTTGTCAGAGATATCGATGAGCGAACATCCAGCCGGGATGCAGGCTTTCGTCTCGCGCTGTGCCTGGTTCCCGCAAAAGCCTTTGCAATCGCGTTGGCATGCCTCTCGCATCCCACTACCATCAGACCTAAGGAGCCTCATGCCCTCGATCGAAAGCTACCAACTGCTGCTTGCGGCAGCCGCAGCCTGTGAAGACAAGAAAGCCGAAGACATCCGCATTCTTGCGCTCAACCCCGAAGAGAGCGGTTTATCGGACTATTTCCTGATCTGCAATGGAACGAACGAGCGACAGAACGACGCCATTTCGGATGAGATCGAGCTACGCCTCAAACGCGAGTTCAGCACTTATCCCAATGCGGTCGAAGGCCGTCGCCAGGGGGAGTGGATCCTGATGGACTACGTCGACTTTATTGTTCATATTTTTTCGCCAGAGAAGCGTGCCTTCTACGGCTTGGAACGCCTGCGGAAGTCAGCGATTACGGTTAGCACCGATCAGCTTACGACAGAGCTACGAGACGCCATGGAAGCGCAGCTGGCGCCTTCGCGCAAGCGCAGGCGTTCTGCCGCCGCTCAGGAGATCGAAGATAGCCTGGCTGAAGAAATGCAGAAAACTCCTGCTAAGAAGGCGAAGCCGACGGCCTCGAAAACCGCAAAGAGGGTTGCGCCATCTCCAAGCAAAAGCACCAGTAGAAAAGCAGCGCCCTTCGCCAAGAGAACGCCTTCTGTAAAGAAGACCAAAAGGTCAGCTCGCACAGAAGATTGAGTTAGAGTTGCAGATCGGGAGAGTACAAGGAAAAGGAGGGACTCTGTAGAGTCCCTCCTCGGAGTTGTGCAGCGCGTCTAGAAGTTTAGCTTGAGCTGGAACTCCGTGGTGCGCGGGCCGCCCTGGTCGAATGTACCCGAGCCGCGCTGGACACGG
>CALMVL010000072.1 GCA_937873265.1 uncultured Granulicella sp. | reverse complement strand
CCCCCTCGCCTTCGACTACCACCTCAAACCCGGCCCCAACACCAGCTCCAGCGCCCAGGCCATCCTCCGCCTCCTTGGCCTCTAACCCCCCAACTCCAAATCCGTCGTTCTCGCGAGCGAAGGTCGGTACAGACCAAGTCCGATCCGGACGCCGGATCCACAAAATTTCCCGCAACCCGCCTCAACTGCATCCATGTTCATCGCATCGAAACCAGTCATGATCATCGCGCTCATCATCCTCATTCTTCTCTTCGGCTTCGGCGGCTTCCGCATGGGCCCCGGTATTGGCTACTACGGCGGCGGCGGCCTCTCGCTCATCCTCACCATCGTCCTCATCCTGCTCCTGCTCAAGGTCATCTGACGAGGCGTCATCCAAACGCGATTGGGCGGCCGATCTCCGCACGGCCCGCCTACTCACCTCTGACCATCGCCGTTCTTCCTTCTCCGGCCGTCCACTCTTCATCCGTTGTGCTCATCTCCACACAGCGACAGCCTCTTACCGTGGCGCTCGTTCTGACGCCCTCGCTCACAGACACCCTGTCAAGCTCCTGCACCCGTATCCCCCTCATTGCGCTATCTTTCGTGGTGGCAGCCCAGTTCCCGGCCCTTCGCTACAATCAAGAAGCACCCACCTTTCGGCCGCGGAGGTAACTTTCTCGGACTGCCACTGATGTCCGGAAAGGTCTCCGGACGCCCGTCACCAGCCTGAGGCGGAGTTTCACTTCGCACCAAAACCGATGGGGGGAGCTGCAACACGACACCGCCCGCTGCACCCGAGATCACGCCTGACGTGCTAAGTCGAGAGATATCTAGTATTTACCCACAACTCCTTTGATTGAAACAACATACGGTGTACCTGAAAAGACAAACCTAACAAAACAAGGGATTTAGCCTAGGGTATAGGGGGGAGGGGGTGGTCTCTCGGATCCTCCGCGCCACACAGCACGCAAACGCAGCATCTACATCCGTAGCTGCCCACACCACGGAGGAGCCGTTCCCATGCGAGTAGGCCTGATGACCCGCGAGTACCCGCCCCATGTCTACGGGGGAGCCGGCGTTCACGTCGAATACCTGAGCCGGGAGCTCGCGAAAAAGATCGAGGTCGAGGTCCACTGCTGGGGCGAGCAGCATGCCGACGACGGCAACCTCCACGTCAGCGGTCAGGAGCCGCCCCCCGAAGTCACCGCCGGATCCACCGAAAAGTTCAAGGCCGCCGTCGACGCCCTCGCGCTCAACCTCTCCCAAATGAAGGAGCTCGGACAGATCGACATCGTCCACACCCACACGTGGTACGTCTCCATGGCCGGCTTCCTGGCCAAAAAGCTGTACAAAGTTCCCTTCGTCCTCACGACCCATTCGCTTGAACCCCTCCGCGCCTGGAAGGCCGAGCAGCTCGGCTCCGGCTACGCCATGAGCTCCTGGATGGAACGCACCGCCATCCTCGACGCGGATGCCGTGATTGCCGTCTCCGAGGGCACCAAAGCCGACATCCTTCGCGCCTACCCCGACGTCAGCCCATCCCGCATCCACGTCATCTACAACGGCATCGACCTCGACGAGTACCAGTTCACCCGCGACACCTCGGCCCTGCACAAGTACGGCGTCGATCCCGAAAAGCCCTACGTCCTCTTTGTCGGCCGCATCACTCGCCAGAAAGGCGTCACCCACCTGGTCGACGCCGTCCGCTACCTCCCGCCCGGCACCCAGGTCGTTCTCTGCGCCGGCGCGCCAGACACCCCGGAGATCGCTCAGGAGATGCGCGACAAGGTCGAAGAGCTTCGCCGCGAAACCCCCGGCTCCCAGCCCGCGCTCGCCGAGCACTTCACCCCCGAGGGCGGCCATTCCTTCGCCACCGGCGACCCCACCCGCCACGGCCACAACATCGTCTGGATCGAGCAAATGGTCACCAAGCAGGAAGCCATCCAGCTCTACTCCCACTGCCAGGTCTTCTGCTGCCCCTCAGTCTATGAACCCTTCGGCATCATCAATCTCGAAGCCATGGCCTGCGGCGCACCTGTGGTCGCATCGGCAACCGGCGGCATCCTGGAGGTCGTCGTCGACAACGAAACCGGCTACCTCGTCCCATTCGCGCAGGACCCCGTCACCACCTTCCCGTCCGACTCCACCCAATTCGCTCAGGACCTGGCTCGACGCCTCACAGAACTTCTTGCCGATCCAGACAAATGTCGCCGCTTCGGCGAAGCTGGCCGGAAACGCGTGGAAGCAAAATTCTCCTGGACCGCGATTGCGGACCAGACAATCGACCTGTACAAGCGGCTGCTTGCCGTCGACGCACGTTAGCCTGATCCGGATCTCCGGACCGGGAGCTCGAAACTACACGTCGTCAACCGAATTCTTCGACGCGTCATCTTCCGAGACGCTGATTCGCAAAGACTTCAGGAAACTTAGATCGTTGTTGGTGAACGGTCCGGCTACCTCGCTCGTGTCCGCTTGGTCCGCCGCCGCCTCTTCCTCCACCTCGTTCAAGCCGATGGTCGCCTCGAGCATCAGGAGCACGTCGAAACCCTGTTCGCGAATGCTGCGGACCACAACAGCAATGTCCTCCGACTCCGAAACCGACTCGTGAATCGCTTCACCCAATTTCTGGATCAGGTTCTTGACCTTCTGATTCAATGGCGCCTCCGAGGTGCATGGGGGATGGATGGCACCACGCATCGGGTATTCCCGCCCAGAGCACGGTGGCGGGAACGGCATTGCGGGCCCAACGATACGTCTAAAATACGCCGCGCGGATCGCTCCTGCAATCAACAGCATCGATCCAAACCGACGCTACACCACGGTATGGTGATCGGCCCAGGCCTCTTCCAGGCGATGCGCAAGCTCCTCAACCGGCTCACGCCGCTTCGGTCCCCAGACGATAAACCCGGCAGTCGCGGCACAGATGCCGCCGATAAGGACAAGAAACTTTTTCACGGAAAGACTCCTCGCCAATGCACGACCGCTTGGGGTCGCTGCGCGGCATATTGAGGGGATTGGATGCGTCGGGCCGCGGTGCGGTTGGGAGAGAGCCGGCGGATTCCGTTGGGGACAAAAGCGGCGAATTCGTCCGTTGGTCAGCTAAACTCACGGCTATGGACACCGTGCGATTCGGACGAGCCCTGGGCATGGGCGCTCGCATGGCGGCAAAGACAGTCGTCGAGGCGGTCGACGCTGCTGCCGCGCCGGCGCCGAACGTGCCTCTGTCCGCTGCCTCCGCGAAACCGCACGGAACCGGCCAGCCGGCCGAGCGGGGAGTTGCGCCAGACCCGGCCCACGGTTCAAGGGCCAGATTGGCTCCGATCTCAGGAAGAGACCTTCGGAAAAGCAGTCGCCGCTTCCGACAGGCCATGTGGAATCCCCTGGCGCGCCTCTCCGGGGTTCTGTGGCTGGAGATCACGGGCGTCTTCTTCGGTCTGTTCGCCCTTTCCGCGTCTGTCGGCGCGTGGCGCCTGCGCGGCGAGTGGCATGGCAGCCCGGTTAACCCGGCCGGTCACACGCATCTGCTGATGACGATCGCAGTCGCCCTGCTCTTTGCGTACTTCTGCGCCACCAGCTTTCTCCGCGCCCGGAGACGCAGCCGGCAGACATAGCCTGAAAAGCGCCGCGCCGCATCTTACCGAACATGCTCAGGGCATTCAGCAAACTCTCCTTCCGCGGCGTCTCGGCTTTCGTGACGAGATGCCGGCACGGTTTGCGCCTGCTGGCTGGGTTCGTACTTCTGGCCACCTCCGCAACCGCTCAGGCTCCGGTAAACCGAATTCCTGAGGTGCACAGCACAGACCTCACCGGACGTCCGGTAAACCTGCCGGCGATGCTGCAGCAAAAGGCCGGCGTGCTGGTCGTAGGCTTCAGCCGGGAGTCGCGCGAGCAGGCAACCGCGTGGGGCACACGACTCGCGGGGGACTTCAACAGCTCCTCGGAGGTCTCGTTCTACGAACTGCCCGTGCTCGACGATGTTCCCAGACTGTTGCGCGGGGTCGTGCTGCGGGCGATCGCCAAAGACGTCGCCGATCCCGGTAAGCCGCACTTCGTCCCGCTTACCGGAAATCAGGAGCAGTGGAAAGCTGTAACCCACTTCGAGGACTCCAGGGACGCGTATGTTTTGGTGGTCGACGGTAAGGGCACCGTGCGGTGGCAGGTCGCCGGTGAACCGACCGACGAGAACTATCGGGCCATGCGACGGGCGCTGACTACCGTCATGGGCAAGTCCGGCTAGTTGAGAGGTATGCGAACTCCCTGGGTGCTACCTTAGACTTGGGCGATGCACATGGCAGAGACGTCAACAGCACTGCGGACGACGGCACTGAACGGGGTTCATCGGGCGGCCAGAGCGAAGATGGTGGACTTCGGCGGGTGGGATATGCCGGTCGAGTATGGCGGCCTCATCTCCGAGCACATGGCCGTCCGAACGGCCGTGGGGCTGTTCGACGTCTCGCACATGGGCGACATTCAGCTGCGCGGGCCGGGTTCGCTGGCGGCAGTACAGCAGCTGTGCATGAACGATGCCTCGCGGCTGCAGGTGGGCCAGGCGCAGTATTCCGCCATGCTGACGCCGGAAGGAACGTTTGTGGACGACGTGATCGTGCACAAGCTGAGCGACAACGACTACCTGATCGTGATCAACGCGGGCACGCGCGAGAAGGACGTCGCGTGGGTGCGGCGGCAGATCGGGCAGATGCCGAGCGTGCACGTGAACGACTTCAGCGACTTCTACACGCAGCTCGCAATTCAGGGACCACGCGCGCAGGAGACGCTTCAGAAGCTGACGGACGTGGACCTGAGCGGGATCAGGAACTACTGGTTCACCTGGGGCAAGGTCTGCGGGCTCTACAACGTGCTCATCGCGCGCACCGGCTACACAGGCGAGGATGGGTTTGAGATCTACGTGCCGAGTGACGTGCCCACCAGTGAACGCGTATGGGGCGAGGTGATGGAGGCCGGCAAGGAGTTCGGCATCGTGCCCTGCGGACTGGGCGCACGCAACACGCTGCGACTGGAATCCGCGATGGCTCTCTACGGCCACGAGATCTCGGACGAGATCAACGCGCTGGAGGCGGGGCTGGGACGGTATGCCAAGCTGGACAAGCCGAGCTTCGTGGGGAAAGAAGCGCTGCTCGCGGTGCAGGCGGGCGGAGGTCCGACGCGCAGGCTGGTGGGATTGGAGATGATCGAGCGCGGTATCGGTCGCGATGGATATCCGGTATGTTCGCTGGCGGGCGAACGCATCGGCGTCGTGACCAGCGGATCGCCGGCCCCGTTTCTGAAGCGCAACATCGCCATGGCCTACGTGCCGGTGGCGAGTGCCGAGCCGGGAACGGACGTAGCGGTTGAGATTCGTGGGCAGCTGATTCGGGCGAAGGTGGTGCCTTTGCCGTTTTACAAGCGGCCGAAGGGAACGCCGCGTACGAGCTAGTCTGACTAGAATTAGAGAGAAATGGTCAGATTGTGCTAAGATCATCCCATAAGGGGGCGTGATGGCAAACTGGCAGGTGCAGGAAGCAAAGGCTCACTTGAGCGAGGTGATCAAGCAGGCGGCGCTGCAAGGTCCGCAAGTTATCACGAACCATGGCGCGGAACGCGCAGTTTTGCTGTCGATGGACGACTATCGCACTCTCTCCTCCAACAGAAAGGACCTGAAGGCTCACCTGCTCGGCGGGCCGAAGTTCGATGACGTTGAGATCGAACGGAGTCGGGACGTGGGGCGTGAGATCGAGTTGTGAGTGGCGCCACTCGTTATCTGCTCGACACGAATGTGATATCAGAGACGCGCCGCAAGCAGCCGGATCCTGGGCTGATCCGGTTTCTTGAAGGATCGACAAGCTCCTCGCTGTACCTGAGCGTGTTGACGGTTGGGGAACTCAGAAAGGGCGCCTTGATGAAGCGGCGATCCGACCCCCGATACGCTCGTGAGCTTTCCATGTGGATCGATACCCTTGAGAGCGAGTATGCGGACCGGCTGGTGATGATCGACGCTGCAGTTACCCGGGTCTGGGGCGAGATCTCGGCCGAGCGGTCGCGACCCGTCGTGGATACCTTGCTGGCTGCTTCAGCCATGGTGCACCAGATGACTTTTGTGACACGCAACACTGGCGATGTACAGGACCTCAAGGTCAAGCTGATGAATCCTTGGACGGCCTGAGCGAAGAGCTTGGCCGATTGCAGTCTCTTCTGCACCGGACTGTTCCTCTACAATCGAGGGGGGAGAGAGACACACGACACAGATGGCGTATCCAGAGAACTATCACTACACGAAATCGCATGAGTGGATTGCGGTGGACGGCGAGACCGGCACGATCGGCATTACGGACTACGCGCAGAGCTCCCTCGGCGACATCGTGTTTGTGGAGCTGCCAAAGGTGGGCGAGCAGATCCAGGCGGGATCGACCTTTGGGTCGGTCGAGAGCGTCAAGGCGGTCAGCGACCTGTATGCGCCGGTCACGGGCACGGTGACCGAGATCAACGAGACGCTGACCTCCGCACCCGAGACGATCAACACCGCGGCGAACACGACGTGGCTGATCCGCATTGAGCTGACCGATGCGCTTGAAAGCGAGAGCCTGATGCAGGCCGCGGCCTACCAGAAGTTTATCGCCGAAGAGACCGGCCACTAGACTTCGGCCGAGCAGAAGGACGAGGTACGTGATGCGATATTTGCCGAAGTCCCCCGCGGACAGGACGGAGATGCTGCGGGAGATTGGCGTCCCGTCGATTGCCGATCTGTTTTCCACCATCCCGAGCGAGTTTCAGGTCAAGGGCGATCTCCGCATCCCGCGGCAGCATGGCGAGAGCGAGATCATCGACCGTTTTCGCCAGTTTGCCGCAAACAATGCCGCCGGCTACGCGAGCTTTCTTGGCGCCGGCGTGTATCGGCATTACCGCCCGGTTCTGATCGATACGGTCGTGTCGCGCGGCGAGTTTCTGACGAGTTACACGCCCTACCAGCCGGAGATCGCGCAGGGCACGCTGCAGGCGATGTTTGAGTTCCAGACCATGATCTGCGAGCTCTCCGGCATGGAAATCGCAAACGCGTCGATGTACGACGGCTCCACGGGAGCGGCCGAGGCGATCATGATGGCGGTGCGCGTGACGGGCCGCGACGGCGCGGTGATCGCGCGGACGGTCCACCCGGAGTACCGCGAGGTGATTGGGACGTACGCGCTGCATCAGGAGATTCCGCTGAGCGAGGTCGGGTACGGAGCAGACGGCCGCGTCGACCTCGAAGCACTTGACGCGGCGATCTCGGGCGAGACGGCATGCGTTCTGATTCAGTCGCCGAACTTCTTTGGCACGATCGAAGACGTTGCCGCCATCGCCGACATGGCACACCGGAAGGGCGCGCTGCTGATCGTCTCGATCGCCGAAGCGGTGTCGCTGGGGATCGTGCGACCACCGGTCGAGGCCGATATCGTTTCGCTCGAAGCGCAGAGCTTTGGCGTGGCGCTGAGCTACGGCGGACCGTACTGCGGCGTTCTTGCATGCAAGGAGAAGTTTCTCCGGCAGATGCCTGGGCGGCTGGTGGGCGAGACGAAGGACATGGATGGCAAGCGCGGGTTTGTGCTGACGCTCTCGACCCGCGAGCAGCACATCCGGCGGGAAAAGGCGACGTCGAATATCTGCACCAACCAGGCCCTGGTCGCCATGATGGTGACGGTCTTTCTCGCGGTGTACGGAAAAGAGGGCCTGCGGGAGCTGGCCGAGCACAATCTGGCAAAGGCAGCCTATCTGAAGCACTCTCTGGCGGGATTGGGAGCCAAGGTGCTGTTTGACGGGGCTCCGCGGTTCAATGAGTTCGTCCTGGACATCGAGGGCGGAGCGGAGGCGGCGAACACGGGGCTGCTGGAAAGCAAGATCATCGGCGGGCTGCCGCTGGAGAAGTGGTATCCCGAGCTTGGCGCGGGCGCGAGCCTGTGGTGCGCCACCGAGGTCACCACACGCGCGGAGATGGATGGGGCCGCGACGGCGCTGGCAGGCGCCTCCGGGCGGATGGTTGGGCAGATGGTCGGCGCACGATAGCACTTGACGGGGAGGATGTGGGATGGGCGATGTGCATGAGTATCGAGTGACCGTGACCTGGACAGGCAACACCGGCGCGGGAACGACCGGCTACAAGGACTACCAACGCTCGTTCGAACTCGAAGCGGAGGGCAAGCATGCGATCGCCGGCTCGTCCGACCCGGCCTTTCGCGGCGACGACGGGCGGTGGAACCCGGAGCAACTGCTGGTTGGCAGCTTGAGCGCCTGCCACAAGCTGTGGTTCCTGCATCTGGCCGCCGTTGCCGGCGTGGTGGTGACGGGGTACGTCGACACCGCCGAGGGCACGATGCGCACCACGCCGGGAGCCGAGACGGGCCGATTCGAGCGGGTGACACTTCGGCCTGAGGTGACTCTCGCCGCAGGCTCCGATATGGCGAAGGTTCCGGAGTTGCATGAGGAGGCGCATCGGCGGTGCTTCATCGCCAACTCGGTCAACTTTCCTGTAGGCTGCGAGCCGGTAACGCGCGTCGCGAGCACCACGTCCGACCATCTGGCGGAGGCGCATGGATATTAGTGCGATTGAAGGCGAAGAGCTGGAGGCGGTGGAGTTCGTCGAGGACTACCTGCAGCTGCGCTTTGAAGGCCCGCTGCTGACGTTCTATGAGTGGCCGAGTGTGCTGCTTGAGGAGTTCTCCATCTCCTTCGGCGAGCCCGGGTACCGTGACGCGCTTTGTGCGCTGATCGGCGAAGAGGTCGAGCAGGCATTGCTTGAAGATGGCAGCTCGCTGACGGTGAAGCTGGCAAACGGCGCAGTGGTTGCGTTGAGCCTGCGCGAGGAGGATCTGTCAGGTCCCGACGCGGGGGCCTACTCGGAGACAGGGTCGGCAGCGGACATGGTGGAGTTTTAGAGCGAGGGGACTGGAATGGCTGCAGCAATCACATCACCGGAGATGGCGGCGGCAAACGCCGAGGCGAAGTTCGTGGGGACGCCCAGGAAGGCGACGACGCACACCAACCAGAACGAGGGGTTGATGTTTGAGAAGAGCTCGCCGGGCAAAAAGGCGTATCGCATGGCGGAGCTCGATGTGCCGGCGGTCGATGCCGCGTCGCTGCTGGGCGACCTGGCGCGCAAGGATCTTGGCGCGATGCCGGAGCTGAGCGAGATCGAGATCGTGCGGCACTTCACGCGCATGTCCACCTGGAACTATGCCATCGACCTGGGCATGTACCCGCTCGGCAGCTGCACGATGAAATATAACGGCCGGGTGAACGAGCTGGTTTCGCGCCTTGAAGGGATCGCCGAAGCGCATCCGTACCAGCCGGAGTCGCTCAGCCAGGGCGTGCTCGAAATTATGAAGGTGCTCTCGGACGCGCTGATCGAGATCACGGGCATGGACGCGATCACGCTGCAGCCGGCGGCGGGCGCCCATGGTGAGTTCACCGGGATTCTGCTGGCGCGGGCCTACCACGAGAGCCAGGGAAATGCGCGCAAGAAGATCATCATCCCGGACTCGGCGCACGGGACCAATCCGGCAACCGCCGCAGTGGTCGGCTATGAGGTGGCCAACCTGAAGTCGAACGCGCAGGGCATGGTGGATCTTGCTGAGCTCGCGCGCATGGTCGATGCGGACACCGCCGCTCTGATGCTGACGAATCCCTCCACCATCGGCGTCTTCGAGTCGGAGATCGGCAAGATCGCCGAGATCCTCCATGCGAAGGGCGCGCTGCTCTACATGGACGGCGCGAACATGAATGCGCTGGTCGGCAAGGCGCGACCGGGCGACTTTGGTGTGGACGTGATGCACCTCAACCTCCACAAAACGTTCTCGACGCCGCATGGCGGCGGTGGCCCGGGCTCGGGTCCTGTGGCTTGCAAGAAGATTCTGGAGCCGTTCCTGCCGACGCCGGTGATCGTCGAGCGCGCCAATGGCCTGCTCGGCATGGATTACCACCGTCCCCAGACGGTCGGCCGCGTGCGCATGTTTTACGGCAACTTCGGCATGTTTGTGCGGGCGCTGGCCTACATTCTGGCGAACGGGCCGGATGGTCTGCGGCAGACGACCGAGGACGCCGTGCTGAATGCGAATTACATCCGCGCCAAGCTCGATGGCGTCTTTGAGCTGCCGTACAAGACGCAGTCGCTGCATGAGGTCGTCTTCTCGGATCGGCTGCAGGCGAAAAACGGAGTCAAAACCGGCGACATGGGCAAGCGCCTGATCGACTACGGCTTCCACGCCTACACCACTTCGTTTCCTCTGGTTGTCCAGGGCGCCATGATGATCGAGCCGACGGAAAGCGAAAGCCGCGAGGAGCTGGACTTGTTGATCGATGCGCTGCAGCAGATCGCGCGCGAGGCTGCGGAAAATCCCGAACTGGTCCGCACGGCTCCGCACACTACGCGCATGCGCCGGCTGGACGAAACAGCCGCGGCCCGAAAGCCGGTACTGCGATGGAAAGCTCCAGTCGCCTCGACGTCGCTGACGCCGGACTCCGCGGCGAAGGAGTGGTAGGTCGATGTCCGTCTTCCACGACCGTCACCTCGAGCTCGAAAAGTATGAGTTCATGATGGGCGTGGCGCGCGGCCGCCTGGCCGTGACCATGGATGTGCTGACCGACGCCATGGCGCTGGTCGGCCAACACGGCGTGTATTGCACGAGCGCTCGCGACCCAAAGCTGCCGGCGTTTGATCTGCGAGCAGTTCTCAACGATCTGGATGGGGCGAAGGCGCTGGTGAGCTCGGTGATGGAAGAGCTGCGGATGGGGAAAGAGGCTGCGGAGTAAGCCGCAGACCGTTCCTTCGTACAACATAGATTTATTCCACCGAGATGGTCACATACTCATCCGTCTTCTCCCATTTCACGTGGAGCTCGGTGGTGTGCGCCTCGGTGTGTTCAAACGAGATCGACATGACCTCCTGCGGCCGGGCCAAAGGATTGGCGGTCATGACTGTGCGGCCGAGATCCTGGTCCTGCTTGTAGATCGTGCCCCACTGTCCAGTCTGCTTATTCACGATCAGCATCCAGGTCTCCGCGCCGGGCAGGGTGTACAGCGTGTACGTGCCGGCGGGGACGTCGAGGGTGCCGATCTTCAGATGTGCGGCGGTAACAAGGGTCGTGGCCGGGTTGGCGCCGGTGCGCCAGACCTGGCCATAGGGAACGAGGCCGCCCACAATCTTGCGGCCGCGCATCGAGGGAGCGTTGTAGCGCACCACGATGGACTTGCCGTTGAGCGTGGTGCTGGCGGTCGCAGCTGGACTGGGAAGCGGTGTGTCCGCCGGGCTTTGGGCGAGTGTTCCCGCGGAAAGGCTGAGAGCGCCGGCAAGCGATAGAACGGTGCGAAGAGACATGCGGTTTGGGGCTCTCGTTTCTGGCGGCGGCTTCTGCTGGTTTCTCCCGGTGTCGCAAGGTGCGAAGCGGCCTGCGTTCCATGCTACGCTAATCTCAGCGCGCGCCCGTAGCTCAGCTGGATAGAGCGGCAGCCTCCGAAGCTGTAGGTCAGACGTTCGAATCGTCTCGGGCGCACCACTTCTCCCGCGAACAGATCAAGCACCTTTCCCGCGAAGCTCCTTCGTTTTCAGCACGATCAGGTACTCATAGATTGCCTGCAGCGTGGAGTACGTCAGGCCGGCGGGACCGTCCAGGATGGCTCCCCGAAACGCAACCATGTAGATCCATTTCAGCAGCGGCCGCGCCGGCAGCCGATAGAAGAGGGCCTTCTGGTGCAGACGCCGCTGGTGAAAGTCCCCGGCCGTCAGAGCCGTGCGCAGCGAGGGACGTTGCAGACCCGCACTTCTGTGAATCAGCTCTGCCTCCATGGTGGAGTAACGATTGTGCTTCGTCATCCAGTGCGCGATGCCCTTGGAAAAGGGGAAGTGATCGAGCGGCTCGCGAAGCTGCCCCACAGCGCCGTTCAGCTCAAGCACCTCGTTGACGGCGCGGGTGTAGCGGGCCCGCTCCGGACGCACCAGCCGGATGTAGAACGGCGAGATCTGGGCGTGCTTCAGCCACGTGCCGAACAGGAAATCGCGACGTCGGAGGCTGTAGCCCGCGACGCTCGAGGGCGCAGCCTGCACGGTTGACGGCAGTTCGCGCGAGAGCTCCGGCGTCGGACGCTCATCGGCGTCCAGGATGAAGACCCACGGATGCCGGAAAGGAAGACTCGCGAGCGCTGCGTTGCGGTGTGTCGCGTAGTTGTCGAACGTTCGCTGATGCACGTGCGCTCCGTGCTGGCGGGCGATCTCCGCCGTCCGGTCGGTGCTGAACGAATCGAAGACGTGAACGTCATCGGACCAGGAGACCGACGCGAGGCATCCCGGCAGGTCCGCCTCTTCGTTGCGCGTCAGAATCAGAACGGATATCAAGGTCTCTCTTATCCAGCAGCTCCGTTCGGCGCATCCGGCTGAACGACCTGCCGGCCGGGGCTAGGCGTGGACAGCTGCGGCCGACAGCTTATCTCTTTCGGCCAAGTACCAATCAGCCGTGATTTCGAGGCCTTTGCGAAAGTCTTCCATCGGCCTGTATCCAAGCTCCTCTCGAGCGCGGTCGATCTTGGCGAGCGAGTGCTGCACATCACCCGCGCGCGTCGGACCAAAGTTGGGTTTGCGATCAAAGCCGAGAATGGCGGCCAACTCGGCATAGAGGTCAAGCAGTGTGTGGCTGTGGCCGGTTCCGACGTTGAACACCCGGCCAGTCGCTATGGCTGCAGGAGCACGGAACCCGAGCAGGTTGGCATTGACCGCGTTCTCGACGAAGGTGAAGTCGCGCGATGTGGAGCCATCCCCGTTGATCGTGGGCGTCTCCCCGGCCATCATCTTGAAGATAAACTGCGCAATCACGCCGGAGTAGGGCGAATCCGCAGCCTGCCGCGGACCAAAGATGTTGAAGTAGCGCAGGCAGATTGCCTCCATCCCGTAAACTTTCGCGAACGCCTGAAGGTAGTACTCGCAGGTCAGCTTCTGGACCGCATACGGCGAAAGCGGGGCAGGCAGCATCTCCTCGTGTTTCGGCTGCGTCGGCTGGTCGCCGTAGGCCGAGGAAGAGGCGGCATAGACGACACGCCGCACCCCGGCATCCCGCGCCGCGAGCAGCAGGGTCAGCGTTCCGTTGATGTTTGACTCATGCGAGGTCAGCGGATCTTTGACGGAACGCGGCACGCTCGCGAGGGCGGCCTGGTGCGAGATGAACTCGATGCCCTCACAAGCCGACCGCATCGCTTGCGCGTCCTGCAGGTCCGCCTCGCGGAAGTCGACCGCGCCGCGGATCTCCGACAGATTGTCGAGATTGCCTGTCGACAGATTGTCGATGCCTCGAACCTCGTGCCCCTCGGCAACAAGCGCCCGAGCGATGGACGAGCCGATGAATCCGGCGACTCCCGTAATCAGATAGCGTGGCATTTCGATCCTCTCCGTGCAGCAAAGGTATGGGGGTGCGAGCAGGACGTGGAGCACTCAGAAAACATCACTCCGGTTCGCCATGAGAATACGACAAAGGTGGTATGTCAACGCTAGCTTTCCGGGCCGGAGCCGGTGCAATAATAGCGGACATGTTGACCACCAGCCCGAGTTCTCTGCCGAAGATCGCCCAGGAACGCCTTGATCGATTGCATGCCCGCACTGCCAAGATCGGCGTGATCGGGCTCGGCTACGTGGGCCTGCCGCTGTCGCTGCTGCTCTCCGAAGCCGGATTCAGGGTCACCGGATTCGATATTGACGAGCGCAAGGTGACCGACCTGGAAGCGGGTCGATCGTACATCTTTCGCATCCCGGCGACTGAGATCCAGGGCGCGCGCGAGCATGGTTTTCGGGCAACCGTCGACTTTGCCGGGCTTTCGGACCAGGATGCGATTATCCTCTGCGTCCCAACGCCGCTCACCGGGCATCGTGAGCCGGACCTCAGCTACATCGAGAACACGGCCCGATCGGTCGCGCCGTGGCTTGAGGAGGGCCAGCTTGTGGTTCTCGAAAGCACGACTTATCCAGGGACAACGGATGATGTGCTGATCCCCATTCTCGAAGGCGGCAATCGGCATGGTCTCACGGTGCAGGGAGCGGGGGAGCCGGCACAGGCGGGTGTGTTTTATGTGGCGTTCTCGCCGGAGCGTGAAGACCCAGGCAACGACACCGTCGCCCGGCACGACATCCCCAAGGTCGTCGGCGGCCACGAAGAGCAGGCAACCGAGCTCGCGGCGGCGCTCTATGAGGCCATCTTCACGCGCGCTGTTCGCGTTTCAACGACCCGCGCCGCCGAGATGACCAAGCTTCTCGAGAACATCTACCGCTGCGTCAATATCGCGCTGGTCAACGAGCTGAAGATCCTGTCGCTCCGCATGGGTGTCGATATCTGGGAGGTGATCGAAGCCGCATCGACCAAGCCCTTCGGATTCCACCCGTTCTATCCGGGCCCCGGGCTCGGCGGTCACTGCATTCCCATCGACCCCTTCTACCTGAGCTGGAAAGCGAAGGAGTACGACTTCAATACGCGATTCATCGAACTGGCTGGCGAAGTAAACGAGGCGATGCCGGAGTTTGTGGTCAGCCAGGTAGCCAAGGCGCTCAACCAGCACCGCAAACCGATGAATGGGTCACGTATCCTGATGCTCGGCATGGCCTACAAGAAGGACATCGACGACCTGCGGGAGAGCCCGTCGCTGACCATCATCGAACTGCTTCGCCACGAGGGTGCGGAGGTCGTCTACAACGATCCGTACTTTCCCACGGTTGGGCGGGGCCGGCACTACAACCTCAATCTCACCTGCACACCGCTTGAGCACCTGGAGCAGTACGACTGTGTGCTGATCGTAACCGACCACTCCGACTACGACTACGAGCGCATTGTGCGCGAATCGCAGCTGGTGGTCGACTCACGCAATGCGACCAAAGGGATCAAGTCGCCCAAGATCGTACGCTGCTAGCGTCAGCGATACGGTAGGGACCCGAAGCGAGTTGCCAGGTACCTCTTCGAGGCTTTGGCTCGCTCACGCCTCGGCCAGGAGTGTTCCGTAGAGACCAGCGATTCGCCCCATCATGGCATCCATGGTGAAGTTTTCAGCGACCCGTGTCCGGCCTGCCTCACCCATCGCACGACCCTTGCGGGGATCTTGTAAGAGCGTGAGCATAGCCTGCGCCAGAGCCGGCGCATTGTCGGATGGAACGATGCTTCCCGTGACCCCGTCGCGAACGGCCTCGGCATTTCCCCCGACATTGGTGGCAACCACCGGAAGCGAGGCGGCCATTGCCTCGATGATGGCGTTCGAAAAACCCTCGCTGCGAGACGGCAGAACAAAAAGGTCCGCACCGGCAAGATGCGTTTCGAGGTCCCGCACACCGCCGACAAAATCGACGTGATCTCCAAGCCCGAGTCTCCGAACCTGCTCTTTCAACGACTCGAAGTACGCCGGCTCGAGCACCTCGCCGCCGATCGTGAACCGCGCCTCCGGAAGGCTTTGCCGCACGATGGCCGCAGCTTCCAGCAGAACGTCGTGCCCCTTGACGTGCCGGAGATTGCCCACGGTCGTGATGACAGGAGCAGACCTCTCCCGCGGCTCTCGGCGTGCGCTCCACCGCGCCAGATCGAGACCGTTATAGATCGTTTGCACCCGCTCCGGCGCGACGCCATCCACGTCGATTGCATGGCGACGGACCTGCTCGGAGACCGCCAGCACCGCATCCGGCATGCCGGCAAGCAGCCTGTAGGCAAGATGATGTTTCCCGCCGCGCAGAATGCCCATGTCGCGCCGGCTCCAAACCAGCTTCGCATCGGATGCAGTTTTGGTGACGACGCCCGCCCACAGGTCGGAGCTCTCGAAGAACGTCTGTACGATCCGCACCTTTTCCCGCTGCAGAAAAGAACAGAACGCCGGCGCAGCACGCAGGGCGGACCGGTTATAGGCGCCAGTCATGGGGAGCAGATATGTGGGGCAGGGCGGGTCGACGAGGCAGGCACTCTGCGGGTGCGCAAGGAACGTCAGGATGGAGACGCGGTAGCCGAATCGGGGCAGCAACGCCGCCTGTCGGAAGGCGATCCGCTCCGCTCCGCCAGTGTTGGCGGGCAGTTGATCCAATACCAGCAGCACGTGAGGCGGATCAGCCGCGTGGGATGAGCGGCGATCACCGGCCGAGCTTCCGGGTCCAGGATGAAGGCACTGCAGGGGCGTCATAGGCGTACTCGGCTCTGCGTGGCGGTCGACATGCGGCTGCGTGCTAGTGGTAGGCGAGGTAGCGCGGCGCGACTGTGGTCGCCGGCTCCGATGTGGCGATCTCGGGAGCCTGCGCCTCGCCCAGGGCCAAGGCGCGCGCCGCGGCTCCGACCATCACCCACAAGATCCCATTTATCTCGATGAAGGTCCACCGGTCGCCGAAAAAATTGGTGATCGCCGAGGCCAGCATCATCAACAAGAGACCAAGCCCGAGCCCTTGAAAGAGCGGATCGACCCCCTGCCGGAACAGCCTCCAACCGAGCGCCATCACCTGAGCGATCAGGCGAAGCGCAAAGAACAGGCCGATCAGGCCCGTTTCGACGATCACTTTGACATACCAGTTGTGCGTGTCGCGCAGATTGCCGAAGTGTGGTCGCAATTGGTACGTCGCGTATCCCTCTCCCACAATTGGAGAGCTCAGAAACTGCTGCTCGGCCTCCTCCCACAGGCCGACACGCCCCTGAGCGGATGCCTCAAGCTGCCCGTTTGCGTCCGAGGTCATATGCACCCGCTCGGTAACCGCCCTGGGAACCACTGCCTGCCATGTGACCAGAAATACCGCCAGCACGACGAGCAACTTTCTCGCCTTGAGCACACCCAGCACAAAAGCTCCCGCGATCACGGCGATATAGGCCGCACGGGAAAACGCATACATGGTGGCGAGCAGGCTTACAGCAATGATGGAATAGCCAACCAGCTTCACTTTCCAGCGCTTAACAAACTGCAGCAGTCCCCAAAAGAACAAGGCCGATTGCGCAAGGTAGGCCGCCAGCCCGTTGGAACCGGCAAATCCAAGCGGACCGCCATCGCGTTTGTCTTCATCAAAGTGACCCCAGGAACGGGAAAGACTATCCATCAGAGAGGCGCGGTCGATGAACACCAGAGCGAACGCACTGAGCAGGATCACGGTGCGGATCGCCTTCCGGTCTTCCACCACGAGCCCGGCCGCCACCAGCAGCAGCGGAAGCATCATGTAATCCTTCCACGTGACGAAATTCACGTCCGAAGTCCACAACGGCGCAGGCCCGTAGCCGAGCATCATGCCCAGCCAGAGTGACAGATAAAGATAGAGCGCAAACAGCAGCCAGGTGAGGTAAATCTTGGATTTCGCAAGGTGCTTGCCCTTGAGCAACGCCCCAACAATGATGCACACAATCAGCAATGAAAGGAGATTGTCTCCCAGGGGGTACTCGGTAAAGTGATCGCGCATCGTGCGATACGGCAAAAAAGGAATGACGTAATACAGACCGTAGAGGGGCTCCTTAAACAACGCCACAACACACATGACATAGAAGCCAAGGTACGCAATGAACGGGATGTAGTGTGCCAGGTGCAATCCCACGTGCAGTCTCCGGAAAAGCGGCTCCGTTGGTGTCGGATGGTCGATGCTGCTGGATGCAGTTTACCGGACCCAAACGCTGTTACGACCCGCTACAAAGTTGTAGAACGCCACGGCGGCGGCAACGTTCAGCATCACAAACGTCTGCGCGATGCCGACCGGCTTAAACCGCTGCGTTCGCGGCAACAACACGCCGAACGCGGCCAGGCTATAGACGCATAGTTGCAGACTGAAGAGAGCGCGATACAGGACACCACCTGCGGACCAGGAGCTGACAAGCATTGTCAGAAGAAATAGCGGAACGGCAAGCCTGGCCAGCTTGTGGCTGACAAAGCGAAACAACAGCGGATTTGCCGGCGACAAGATCCATGGGGCGAGCCGCAGGAGCTGGTAGTTGCCCGTAAGGGTGCGCACCTTGCGCGAGAACTCCCTGCCCTTCTCCACGAACAGACGGTCGCGCGCGATAGCCGACGGCTGAAACAATACCCGTTTTCCCAGGCGGGCGACGTTCATCGGCACATAAACGTCATCCAGGATTGTCCCGGGAGGAATCTCGCGGTAAAGCTCGCGGCGGATCGCGTAGATCGCGCCAGTCACGCCCACCGTCGACCCGGTCGCGGATTCCAGCTTCCGAACCGCCTTCTCGATCTTCCAGTAGATGCCGAGTGCCTCTGACGCTCCCGTCGCGGATTCCAGCAGCAACTCTCCACTGACCGCCCCAACCTCCGGGTCTGCAAAACAAGAGACCAGCTGGGAGATCGCATTCTGATCCACCCTCTGCCGAGCATCCAAAAAGACGAGCACCTCTCCGGTCGCCTGCTTTACTGCCTGATTGAGCGCCGACGCCTTCCCGCCAGGCTGATTGTTCTCGTCCGTAAGGATCACCGGAAGAATCGCCGGCCGCGCTTCAAGCAGCACCTCAGGCGTCCGGTCCACAGATCGATCCGAGACCACGATCGTCTGCAGTAACTCCGGCGGGTAGTCCAAAGCAGCCAGGTTTGTGAGCTTCGCCGGGAGACTCCGCTCTTCATTACGGACGGCCATCACAACCGATACCGAAGGGTAGATCGTCTGGCGCAGTGCAGGCCGGCGTTTGACGCGAGCCAGGAACGCCAGCACAAGAGCGTAGCCGACATAGGCGTAGGCCACCGCCACTGCCGAAAACCAGAAAAGAGCTCTCATCGCGCCCATCGCACCAAGCGGCGAGCTTTCATGCGAGTGAAGATTGCGCCTGGTGTGGACATAGGCAGGGGTAGGTTCCAGGCAGGTCGGATCGAACTCCGCGCCGAATCAAGGCGGCAGAGGCATGTCCGTCCTGGCAACACGATCATAGTGCAGAATGGTCGATTCGCGGCCCCCGCGCATTACCACAGAAGTGGCAGCCCAAAACGGGAAAGGTGCTGCCGTACGGGCAGCCGCGGGCCAGTGGCGCTGCTAGACTCGAGGCTGTTCCGGCGTTTGCGGCGATGATCAACCCAAGACGATTCGCGACGAACGTACTCATGAATTGGGGGGCAACCGCCATTGGTATGGTGGTCCCTTTCTTTCTGACGCCGTTTATCGTCCGAAGTCTGGGTGCGAGCGCCTACGGCGTATGGATTCTGGCCATGTCGACCGTGGCGTACCTCAATCTGCTCGACCTCGGGCTTCGGTCGGCGGTCATTCGGTACGTGTCGAAAGCAGACGCTGAAAAAGATCATCCCGCGGCAAGCCGGGCGATCGGAGCCGCTCTGTGGTTTCGACTCCTCATCGCAGCGGGCGTGACCGTGCTCAGCGCCGCGCTCGCGTGGCTCTTCCCTCACCTGTTCCGGATTCCGCCCGCGCTTCAGGCAGCGGCCCAGATCACTGTCCTTTGCAGCGCCGTCGGCGTGGCGCTCACGCTGGTATCCGGCGTCTATGGCGCGGTGCTCTCCGCCATTCACCGCTTCGACATCCTCAGCTCGCTTACGATGACGCAGACACTGCTGCGCGCGGGGGGCGTGCTGCTCATCTTGCGCTCTGGCGGCGGCCTGAAGGCACTCGCGTGCTGGGAACTCGGCGTTATCCTGATGGTTGCTCTCATGACCTCCGCTGTGGCCCTCAGGATCTTCCCGCCCGCGCGAGTTCGGTTGGGGCGGCCCGACCTTGAGACACTCCGGACGATCTGGTCGTACAGCTTCGTCATGTTTGTCATTCTTATCGCGGGCCAGATCGTCTTCAACACCGATACTCTGGTGGTCGGCGCCTTCCTTACGGTCAGCCTGGTCACGGCGTATTCGATAGGCGGCAGCCTGATCCAGTACGCGAGCCAGGTGGTCACGGCACTGTCCACGACCTTTGTTCCGCTCGCCAGCAATCTCCAGGCCGCGGGCCAGGCGGAGAAGATGCGGCGATTTCTCTTGCGTGGAACGCAGGCGACGCTGGGGCTCGCTCTGCCCATCAGCGTCACGCTCCTGTTTCGGGGTAAGACGTTTGTCGGCCTATGGATGGGACCGCAGTTCAGCCAGATCTCAGGAACCGTCATACAGATCCTGTTGATCAGTCAGTTTTTCACTGTGGCCAACCTGACTGCGGGCGCCATCATGTTCGCCACGAATCAGCATAAGCCCGTGGCGAAGTGGGCCAGCATCGAAGCCGCGCTGAACCTCGGTCTGAGCCTTGTGCTGGTGCGAACGATCGGCGTCTACGGTGTGGCCTGGGGCACGGCGTTGTCCATGGCCGGCATTCATCTCCTGTTCTGGCCGAGGCATGTAGAGCGGACACTGGGCGTGCCTGTGGGCGAGTACGTCGTGCAGGGCTGGCTCAAAATTTCAGTGTGCGCGATACCCTTTGCGACGGCGACAGCGGCACTCGACCGGTATTGGCCGGCTCATTCCAAGCTGCTGTTCTTCACGCAGGTGCTGATGCTGCTGCCGGTATACGCGGCATGCGTCGGTCTGGTTTTCCGTGGCGAAGTTCGTGAACTGGTGAAGCTGCGGCACCCGGGACAGGACGTCTCCGCAGCAGAAGCGGCAAAAGCCGGGGAGGCGGTTCTCGTCTCAGGTGTCGCCCAGGCGCTCCCTCCTGACTCCCCGGAGCAGACCAGTCATCTGCCGCAGGCTTCCGCACTCCGGTAGAAGGTCGGACCGATGGCACGAAAGTCGTATCGGGATCGCATTGTGGAGGCCCATCCTGCGTGTTACGCTGCGGATGCCTTCGGACACTCCGGGTTTCGGTTGGCGGCAGGCGCATACGTGAGAGTTGATGGGGCACTGATGCAGACGGAAAGCGAAATGCTGAAACAGCGTGCTCCGCTGCGCATCGCCCTGGTGACCGACGCCTACCTCCCCCACACCGGGGGTTCACGGGTGTACTACCACAACCTCTTCTCGCGACTGGCCCGGATGGGCCACGATGTCCTTGTTCTGACCACCAAGATGAAGGACTGGGAGAACTTCGACGCGCGGGAGCAGACAGGCCGTTATCGCATCCGTCGTCACTTCCGGCCCCTGCGCGATCTCAGTTACTCGCAGCTGGCTAAGATTGCCGGTCCGCTGTTTGTGACCCTTTGGCGCATGCTTCGCGGCCGGCCTGATGTGCTGCACTGCGGCGATCTCTATCCTTCCGCAGTGATCGGTTTGGTCTGCAAGAAACTGTTTCGCCTGCCGTTCATCGCGTACTGCCATGGCGAGGACATCACCCTCACAAACCAGCGCCGCTTCCAACCCAAGCTGCGCGATCTCATCTATCGATCCGCCGATGCCGTCGTGGCCAATGGAGACTTTGCCGTCGAAAACCTGCTGCACCTCGGGGTCGCCCGCGAGAGGATTCACAAGCTCACTCCGGGACTCGATCCGACATACTTCTTCCCTGAACTGCCGGACCCGCAGCTGCGGCAGCGGTACGGCCTCAACGGCTTCCTGGTGGTCGCCACGATCGCTCGCCTGGTACCGCGGAAAGGGCACGCTCGCGTCCTTCGAGCGCTTGCGGCCCTGCGCGATGAGGTTCCGCCTACGAAGTATCTGATCGCGGGCCGAGGTCCGGCTGAATCCGAGCTGCGCCGCCTAACGGAAGATCTGGGATTGACCGAGCAAGTTGTCTTCGCCGGCTTTGTCGCGGATGAGGCTCTGAATGAGCACTACAATCTTGCCGATCTGCTGGCCATGCCGAACACGGCGGAGGCCGGCGACGTTGAGGGGTTTGGCATGGTGTTCCTCGAGGCGAACGCAGCGGGAAAAGCGGTAATCGGCGGCAGGTCCGGCGGCACGGCAGAAGCAATCGCCGATGGCCGCACTGGTCTGCTGGTCTCGTCGGAGAACGACGAGGAGCTGCGTGCGGCGCTGCGACAACTGCTGAACGATGCGGATCTTCGCAACCGCATGGGAACCGCCGGTTTGGAGCGGGTTCGACGTGAGTTCGCCTGGACCGCGCGCGCGGAGGCGCTCGAGCGCGTCAGCTACCTGGTGGCAAAGGCCGGCTCCGGCGTGCCAGCGAGACAACACCGCGCGGCAGAAGGCTAAGCAGGTAGTACTTGCGCGCGAGAGAGTCCCACCGGCCGCCGGCTACGCTCTTTGCGAGATTGCGCCGGCAGGATGGGCCGTCCCCTACATCGAAGAGGTAATACGCGAGCTCGAAGTGTGCCTGGCGCAGTCTGCGCTCAAGGGCCGCGCGCTCGTCGAGCGTGAGTCCCGGAATCAAGAGCGCTTTCTGATAGGTCTTGACCCCGTATTCAGCACGCAAGGCGGGGTTAGCCGTCATGTTCTGAGCGCCTTGCCGCCGATTAACCAGCGGCTCGCGAATGCCGGCCACCCTCCATCGATGGCACAGCCGTAGCCACAGATCGATATCCTCATGCGAGCGCATCGTCTCATCAAAGTTGCCGACCGCATCCATGCAGGATCGCCGCAGCAGTACGGTCGAGGGAAGAAGGAAGCCGCTCTGGATGAGATTCTCGAAGACGTAGCCGTCCTTCGCCAAGGGACGGCTCGCCAGAAACGACGGCAGGATCGCGCCATCTTCGTAGATCACCTTGAGGTCGGTATAGACCAGCGCCAGTTCCTCCGGCCGGTCTGCCTGGTCGAAGAGAGCCACCTGTTTCGCGAGTTTGGTCGGCTCCCACCAGTCGTCCGCATCCAGCAGCGCGATCAGCTCGGAGTCGGAGGCCTCCATCGCCCGATTGCGCGCTGCCGGCAATCCCCGGTTCTGCTGGTGGAGGTAGGTAACGCGCGAGCCATACGCCGCCACCACCTCTGCCGTATTGTCTTTGGAACCGTCATCCACCACGAACACGCTAAGATCAGAGAAGGTCTGGTCGAGCACACTCTCGATCGCCTGGCCGAGGTAATGAGCGCAGTTGTATGTCGGAATGACGACCGAGATCCGCGGCATCGCTGTTTCATTTTACGTGCGCGGCGTGCGAACGGAACGGGCCTTTCCGCGCGGGAGATCGATGTGCTCTGCCACAAAGGTTGTAGATCCACGAACGATCACGCCTACCGTGGATCGGTAAGATATTCCCAAGATGCCACGCTGCCACGCGACTCCTCACAGCAGGGGTCCAAGTTCGTTGGCGCGGAAAGATAGAGGGGCAGCAACACCGTGACCAATGCCGTGCCGCCCTCCAGCATCGATCGGCTCTACTTCCTCTACCACGAGCTTCGGCCCGAGGGCAGCCGCTACTCCTACGTGATGAGCCCAGATCGATTTCAGGAGCAAGTTGCGCTGTTTGCCGGTATGCATCGCGAAGCCGGCGCAACGCTGCTGCCGGAGATCACCTTCGACGATGGCCACCGGTCCGATTACGAGATCGCGAGGCCGATCCTCGACTCGTACAAGCAACGCGCCACATTTTTCATCACCGCTGGGTGGACAGAGCGCCGGGCCGGCTACATGAACTGGCGCGAGCTGCGGGAGCTCCATCGAGCCGGTCACATCATCGGGGCGCATGGATGGTCACACGCTTTGCTGACGCAGTGTTCCGAGTCGCAGCTGCGGTCGGAGCTGGGGGACTCGCGCAAGCTGCTTCAGGAGCAGCTCGGGACAGCAATCGAAGCAGTTTCGCTTCCCGGCGGACGCGGCAATCGACGCGTCTTTGCGGCCTGTCGCGAGATGGGCTACACGCAGGTGTATACCTCCAACCCGCGCGCGGAGCCTGATCCAGCGGCGCCGGTCCTCGGCCGGCTCAACCTTCGCGGCGACACAAGGCTCGCGTGGATCGCGGATCTACTCGCCCCCGATCGCAAGTTGCTTCGGCAGGTTATACGGCAGGATCGGCTCAAGCAGGCCGGCAAGCAGATGCTCGGAGACAGGCTCTACGCCAGACTGTGGAGCGTGATCAATCGCGCAGAGACCGTACGGGAGACGGCCGGGGCAGATCTCTTATGAAGGTGTTGCACCTCATCAGCAGCGGCGGCATGTACGGCGCGGAGGCGGTCGTGCTGACTCTCGCGCAAGGTCTGGCGCACTGCCACCACGACGTTGTGCTCGGGATCTTCGCCAACTCTGCCGGCGGTGATGTGCAGCTCTACCATGAGGGCCGAGCGCACGGGATCGAGTCACTGCTGCTTCCCTGTCATGGGCAGTTCGATCGCAAACTCTTTGCCCAGCTTCGCGGGCTTGTCCGGGATCGGGGCTTCGACATTGTCCACGCTCACGGGTACAAGGCCGATGTGTACGCTTACCTGGCGTTGCGGAGCACAGGCGTCGTGCTTGTATCGACCTGTCACAACTGGCTCGACAGCAACGCCAAGGTACGCGCCTATGGGATTGCCGACCGCTTCGCCCTGCGCAGCTTCGCCGCCGTCGCCGCCGTCTCGGACGCCGTCTGCACGACGCTGATCCGCTCCGGCGTAGCTCGCGCGAAGGTGCGTCTGATTCCAAACGGCATCGATCCCGAACCATTTGCAAACGCGGCAGACCCGGGCAGAGAAGCGAATCCCAGCGGCGGTCCGCTGCGAGTCGGCCTGATCGGACGGCTCACCCACGAGAAAGGCATCGACCTTTTTCTCCGGTCCGCCGCTCTCGTGCTGGCCGAGCAGCCCGAAGTGCAGTTCGTCATCGCCGGCGACGGTCCCGATCGCTCTTTGCTCGGCGACCTGGCACAGGCGCTCGGCATTCAGAAGCAGGTCACCTTTCTCGGGCGGTGTGAGCATATTCCTGAGCTGCTCGCCTCCCTGGATATCGTCGTCTGCGCGTCACGACGTGAGGGCCTGCCTATCTCCGTCCTGGAAGCGATGGCAAGCCGTCGCCCCGTGATCGCCACCACCGTCGGCGAGATTCCTATGGTGCTCGATCACGGCGACGCCGGCGTCTTAGTTGCGCCCGAAGACGCCACACGTCTCGCGGACGCCATTACCTCCCTGGTGTTGCAGCCCGGCCGCTGTCAAAGCCTAGCGGACGCCGGACACCGGAGAGTGCTGGCGAATTTCTCAGCCAGCCGCATGACACACACTTACCTCGACTTCTACGGCGAGGCCATGTCCCCTGGACGCTGAGTTCCGGTTCCGCCCTGCGGGACTCGCCTCCGTTGCTGCGCGGAGTCATAGTCAGGAGCAGCGCAAGAAGGCGTTCGAACTAACTCTTCGTACGACCGCGTTCCGCCAAGGACGTTAATCGAATGATATGTCGAAGCGCTGCGGCCCTCGCCAAAAAGTATGTTAGATATAAGGCAAATAAAGATACAAATGACCGAATGGACCTAGTATGTATACATTTTCGCGCTGCGAGAAGTAGGGGAAGCAGAAGAAGAAGCAGAAATGGCGCCAGAAAGAAATACCAGGTATGGCGATAAAGGGCGTAGAAAGTCCCGAAGAAAGTTAACCAGAATAATAACAAAGTAGCCACACTCAGAAGAATGATCGACAGGTGTTTGGTAGACGGCAGGTTCTTCAGAAATAGGCGAAGTACTTCCTGCCCATGCCACCTGTTTTGTCGATAAAAGCCACCTAAGGTACGCGGCGTGCCAAGGTGAACGACTCCGAGCGCGGGCATGGCGACGACAGGCATACCAGCCCTACGTACCCGTGCACATAAGTCAACGTCCTCGCTGGTTCGCACCGCTTCTTCGAAGCCACCGACTGCGTCAAAATCCGCTCGGTGGACAAACATATCTCCACCCGGAAGAAAGGTAACGTTCCCATCATACGGAGTGGCTTGGTAGCGAAACCAGGTTCGGCCCACCCAGGTTGCATCCTGCGGGATGCGGTAATGCGCTCCCCACAGGCCTGAAGCGGGAGCCAGTCTAAGAGCCGAAGCTAACCAGTCCGGATCGGGAATGCAGTCCGCATCCAGAAATGCCAGAAGCTCGCCGGAGGTCGCTGCAGCGCCAAGATTTCGCACGGCAGAGATGCTGACCTTTGGTCGTGAGATGAGCCGCAGATGAAACGATTCGATTGCTGCAGTCTGACGCACTATCTCCGGCGTCGCGTCTGTGGAACCATTGTCGACGACCACCACCTCATATTGCTCGCGAGGTAAGGTTTGCCTGCTCAGAGATTCCAGACACCTGCCTATGTATCGAGCTTCGTTGTAAGCAGGGATGACTACCGAAATTTTCATCGGGGCAGAGTATAGCACCGCAGCAACTTAGCCTCCCTCCCTTGCGGGAACGACCTGCTGTGTCATAATGAAGTTCTGCGAACGTCTTGAACTGCTCCAACGCCTCACGTACCACTTTCTGCTCTGCCCTGGAACTCGCAACTCAGTCACGCACCGGGGCTTCACAGATTTGCACATCAACGACAGACTCTCCGCACACTTACTAAACGTTAGCTCTTCGCCTGTACTAAGTGCCCGAAGAGCTTCGGGCGGTAAGCGACGGCTCAATCAAGTAGGGTCGTCGCGCTCTTTCGAGTTCTTTGGGAACGGTGCAGATCTCTGTTGCGTTCAGCTTTCGTTACGTTCTCGCCTGCTACATTTCAAACCCTTTTTGCATGTGGTCGCACCAACTCACGGCACGAGTTCCGTATCGAGGATCTCTGTGCGGATTCAGCGTGCGGGTGCTAACTTACTGCGATTTAAACGCGACAGTTTCTTTGCGAACTCCCCGAGGAGTTCCATTTACGTACATAGAGAAGGATCAAGGTTATGAAGGCTTTTCTTTTTACACTGTTGGTGATGCTTTCCGTGCCCGCCTGGGCAAAGACCTGGTATGTCCGCCCGGACGGCGGAACGCGGTACTCGGGTTCCATTCCATCCGGCCAGTGCAACGGAACCACCGACGCGGCGTATCCAGGATCCGGCGTCAATCAGCCCTGCGCCCTCAGCGACCCACGGTATCTCTTCAGCGACGGCACCAATCAGCCGTATGCCTGGGTGATCGCCGGCGGCGACACGGTTTTGCTGCGAGGCGGCCCGTGGCGTATCGGGCAAAACAGCGGCGTCAGCTGCCAGCAGTTTGGCAACGGATGCTCGTCCGATAACGCATTCATTCCTCCGCCGCCGGCTGGTACAGCGGCCCAGCCGACGTCCATCCGCGGCGAAAACTATGCCAACTGCACCACAAAGACGCAGCTCTTCGGCGGGTACACCGTTAACGGCATCTTTAGCCTGCGCGACACGAACCACGTGCAGCTGCAATGCCTCGAGATCACGGATCACTCGCAATGCACAACCGCGGGCATCCGCAAGCCGGTCGCCTGCAACAGCGCGATCATCGACGATTATGCGAAATCAGGCATTCTGACCAATCAGAACACGCACGACATTCTCTTGCAGGATCTCGACATACACGGCCTGCGGGACAACGGCATTGTTGGTCCGGTTGGAGGCGTGGTCACCGCGACACGGGTACGCGTTGCCTTCAATGGCGGGTCGGGCTGGAACTTCGACGACGGGTTCGGCACAAAAAGCGTCAATGGGCAGATGAACTGGTCGTACGTCACGATCGAGGGGAATGGGTGTGTTGAGGAGTACCCCATCGCGCATACCTTCCCGGCGGCCTACTGCTACGACGACAACAACGGAGGCTATGGCGATGGCGTCGGCACACCGGATACGCAGATCAACTTCGCCGTAGACCATTCGATCGTCCGCTACAACACGCAGGACGGCCTCGATCTGCTGCACACCACCGGAAGCAACATCACGGTGACGACGTCGAGTTTTTACGGCAACATGGGCCAGCAGCTCAAGCTGGGTCCAATGGCGAGTACGAGCGTCACGAACAATCTCTTCCTCACGAACTGCAAGCGGATGTCGGCCGCGATGCCGGGCGCTCCGGCCGGGTGGAATGCCGGACTCAGTGACTTCTGCCGCGCGCAGGCGGGCGTGGTCATGGTGCAACGAGGCGACAACGGCGGCGGCGGCAGCTATCGCTGGCAGAACAACGATTTTCTCGGTTACGCGGGCGACGCCATGTTCGAATCGGGCAGTTGCACAGACACGTTTGTCTCCGCACCGACCACCGACTGCAACACGCCAAACATTGTCTTCGAGAACAATCTCATGGTGGGGTACCCCTACGTGGTGCCGACGTACCACTACGGCGAGCTACCCCCGACGGGAACAGACGGTGACAGCAGGCCCCGGTTCAGCATCGTCGATCACAATATCTACTACAACATGCGCGCCTGCCCCGCAGAAACCGGAAGCAGCTGCCAAGACCCCCATCTCAAGGGGGAACCGAGCTTCCGAAACGGTGTTCCGAACGACGAAACGTCCTTCGACTCGGTGAACTTCGCCCTCACCGCGGCGAGTACCAACGCCATCGGCAAAGGTGTCGCCATTCCCGGTTTGACGGTCGACTTTCTCGGAGTGTCCCGGGGCTCCTCTCCAACGATCGGCGCCCTGATGTACTCAGGCCCAAATGTCTCCGTCGGTCCATCGTCGATCGCGACGACCACTGTCGAGGCCACGCTCACGGCAACACCCGCTTCGGTTCTTGCCGGCCAGAGCGTTGTGCTGAGCGCAACGATCTCCGGCAGCACTGCCGACGTTCCCACCGGCGTCGTTACCTTCTCCTACGCTGGCAACACCGTGCAGGCATCGGTCGTCTCCGGTGTAGCAACCGCGACCGTGAGCTTCGCCAGCGCCGGTCTGTTCGCGGCAACGGCGAGCTACTCGGGCGACGAGACGTACACGTCCGCTCTCTCGAACACCACCTCGGTGACCGTCGCCGCTCAACCAACGGTGGCAATCTCCGTGGCGCGGCCGCAGTACGGCTTCAATGTCATTCCGGGCTCCGTGCGAAGAATTTTTGCCACCGTCACGAACGGCAGCACAGATCAGGTCGCGTGGTCGCTCACGTCAGGCTCTGCCAGGCTGTCTGCGGCGTCGGGGTCATGGATCGACGTCACTGCACCGGCCTCGGGCAGCTCCTGCCAGTACGTCAGCACGACGTCCGGCTACGGGATCTCCTCAGCGACCACCTTTACTGTGCGCGCCACCTCGGTCGACGATCCGAGCCAATCCACCGATGTGCCGTTCAACGTCTGCAATCCGGCCACGCAGGTGAGCGTCGTTCCGGCGTATCGGACCCTCTACGCGGGGCAGCCTGCGGATCTCCAGAGTTTTGTTCTGGGAAACACCGACACCAACGTACGTTGGACCCTGACCGCGCAACCACGTGGCGGTGATGGCTTCCTGGTGGACAGCACGCTGCGCGACGCTGTGTTCTACGCCACCGTTCCTGGCCGGTACACATTGACGGCAACGAGTCTCGCAACCCCTTCGCAAAGTGCGAACGCCATCCTCTACGTGACTGGCAACAGCATGCCTTACCGAGCGACCGCGCTTGGGACTGAGCCCGTGGACTGCACCGTCGATCCATCGCTGGTCGGCCAGGTGTACGACGTCGGACCATCACAGCCGTATCACCGCCTCCAGGATCTGCCGCTCGCCACCGTCTCCCCCGGGTCGACGATCCGCGTCCACAATGAGGACACCTCCGGCGCAAATCCGACCACCTACCACGAGTTCCTTCAGGTCTCGACGAACGCAACACCGGACCAACCGCTGCGCATCTGTGGTGTCCCGGATAGCACGGGCCTACTGCCCATCCTGGACGGGACCGATGCCACCGGCGGCCAGAGCGCTCCTGCCGGATTGATCACCCTTCACAATCCGAGCGCCTCCGCCAGATGGCCGGATTTTACCGGGCCGGCAAACATCCAGATTGAAGGCCTGCAGATCCGAAACGCAAGCAGCGCAACGACATACACCTCTTCAGACGGCTCGGGCGCGTCGTGGAGCAACGCTTCGGCCTGCCTTGCGATCACGGAGGCGCAGAACGTTGCGATCGTCGGCGATGACCTTGGTAATTGCAGTCTCGGCGGCCGAAGTAGCTGGGTCGCCAGCAACGGCTGGGGTGCCTCCGACCTGAACACGCTCTGGGAAGGCAATCACCTCCACGGAAACGGCGTCGCCGGATCGAACGCCGGCGGTCAGCTCTCGCTGGAGGGCTGGAACAACGTCGTGCAGTTCAACCTGATTGACGGTTTCCCGGCCGGCGCGCTCGGAGCCAACATCCAGTCGCGCGGCATCGGCGATGTGCTCCGCTACAATCTCCTGGGTGACGGACCGGCGCTGCAGATGGACCTGGTTGACGTGCACGATGCCCTGCCCTTCATGTCGTTTGCCGCCTTTCTGGCGGATGCCGACCTCACCGCAGCCATCGGTTCCGACAACGTGTACCCTGCCGACCAGATCGCGGCCGAGCAGGAGGCCTGGAACGCGCATTTCGTCTACGGCAACCTTTACCAGGACAGCACCTCCACCTCGGCCATCCACTTCGGGGAGGATACCGACGGCGGCGAAGGCGCGCGCAAGGGATCGCTCTTCTGGTATCACAACACCTACAACCGCACACATTGCGCCGCATGCGGCGCGGCTCCATGGGTGCTCTTCGATACGAGCGCCGGCAATGGAACATACCTGCCCCAGGTGGAGTACGACAACGTCCAGGTCTTTGATAACGTCCTCTGGATGGACGCCTCAAGCCGGCCGCAGTTCTTCTGGAACAACAACTCCGCCTTCATTGGAAGGGCTGGGCTGAATCTGCTGCCCGCAGGCTGGGGAACCAACGACCAGAACGGCGGAGCCGGAACTGGCTGGGACACATCAGGGGCTGCGTACCAAAACGCCCAGCATCTCGCGTCTCACCTCACCGGCTTCACAAGCGCGAATCTGCTCACCACCGCCACACAACCATTTGATGCTGCATCCTTTCTCCTGAGTTCGAGCGAGCCGGCGGGCGATCCCCTGCCCAACGCAATCTGCGCCATGCCGGCGCGGTCCGCGTATCTGCCTGGCCTGGATTTCGCCGTCCCCCGCACCTCAAACCCAAACCTGGGAGCGACTGACTCGCTCCAACAGACCATCAGCCTGATCCCCAGTATCACGGGAACATCTGGCGTCGGCCAGACCAGCTGCTTCTGAACCTGTGCAAACCGCAAGCAGGAAGGTCGCCTCACTCGCGGCGACCTTCTGCTTACCGAACGGGAGGAGGTTGCGTAACAGCCGGCGTGAGAGGGATTCCCAGCTCAGAGAACGGAGTTTCGATATCGTGATCAAGCGTCATCATCGGCGTGCGCAGGTACGGCGATGTCGGAGGTCCTGCATCCAGATTTTCGTAGAGCTCCAGCGAATAGTTTGCCCACTCGGGGCTGTTGCCCTCGACCGGAAAGCTCTTCACCAACCGAAACTGCGGAGTCCGCAGCATCTGCCGCAAGACCCCCGCCACTGGAAAGGGCTCCGGTGGTCGATTGGAAACAATGAGAAAGCGGATACCGTCCTGAATAAGCAGCTGCTTGAGGTCCGCCGGCGTATGGACGTACTCCTCGCCGCCGAGCTCCTCTTTGATGCGTACCGAATACAGCGCCTTACGCAGCAGAACGTAGCGCCTTGCCGGATCTTCGTTCCGCACAAAAAAGATCAGGTTTGCCGGAATTTTTGTGTCCACCAGAATGACTCCGCCATCGGAGATCTTCGCTAAGCCGCGAGCGGCGTCGGCGTAGCCGGTCACATACGGTCGCTCGCTGCGCCAGGCATGCACGGCGGAGCTCACAAGCAACAAACCGATCGCAGCCATCCCGGCGATCCGCGGCCACGATCCACGCATGCTCAGCGGCCACAGGGAAAAATAGAGAACAGCCGGAACCAGATACAGGACATATCGCGGTTCTTTGTGGCCGATCGCGGTCATCGCGACATACACCGACAACCCCCAGCAAAGGAACAGGGTGGTGTTCTCTCGTCGATCCCAAAGCCAGCACGTCAGAAGTCCCACGAGCGACATGGCCAGCAATGGCCATCCGAGCAGCGCCGGCAGCACGCGGGGGTAGAACGCAAGCTGCGCCCACACGCTGCTGTGCTTCTCCGCCAAATCCCCCTGGATGCTCGACCAATGCAGCATTGAAACGAGACCGTAGAAAGGTCCTGCGATCGCCACGGCCAGAGCGAGCGCTCCAAGGCTGGCTCGCCGCCAGAGCAGCTTCCACTGACGAAGCACGGTCAGCGTCATGACGCAGAAGACGGGCAGGTACACCGCGTTCTGCTTCGTAAGCATAGCCGCGGCAGCCAGCGAAGCGAACCAGAGAAGGTCCTTGTCCCTTCCGTTCCGCAGAAACTGAACCCAACAGAACGTCGCCGCAAGGCACAGAGCAACTGTCGGGATTTCCAGCATCACCGTGCGTTCAAACAGCAGAAATGACGGGCAGAATGCCAGCAAAACCGTGCCGGCCACGGCCGCTGTACGCGACTGAAGTCGCTCCAACATCCGGAACCAGAACCAGAGCGCAACAGCAGCCAGCGCCAGAACCGCGAGACGTGCCGTAACCACCGACGATCCGAACAGCAGAAACACCAGTCCCTCCCAGACATAAAACAGAGGCGGCCAGTGCAGCACGCCGCTGAGCGCGGGATAGTGCACGTAGTAGAGGTAGGTGTAGGCCACGGGATGACGCAGCGGATGGTCGCGGATCAGATCGGCGACAAACTGGCCGGTACACGCGTGCTGTGTCTCGTCTACGTTGTAGCTGAACTCTCCACGGCGGATCCCGTGCAGCAAAACCAGAAGAATGGCCGTGATGACCAGCAAAGGGACGGCCCGATCGCGCCAACGCAGCCACCGCGCACCTCCCGGAGAACCACGCTCCTCAGCCTGGTCCGCGATCTCAGGAAGGGATGTCACGGCCGTTCCCATTAGAGATGCCAGCGGCCGGAAAGGCATACGGCCCCTTTCTCGGTCGGCCTCTCGTCTTTTACCTTGCGTACCTTGCGGCTCTCATCAGGCATGCTGGTCCAACGCCTTCTGCGCATCCTTACCCGCCTCGGAGTTCGGGGAGAGCTGAGCAGCCTTTTTCAGGTGAAGGACCGCGTCCGACTCGTCGGACAACTTCCGGTAAGTCATGCCCAGGTGATACTGAATGGCCGGGTCGTTTGGCGCCTCCTTCTCCGCATCCTCCAATAGATCGCGCGCGGAGCCATACGTACCCTTCTGGTAATACACCCAGGCCAGTGTGTCGGCCGTGCTGGAAGCATTCGGCATGCTGCGGTGCGCGCTCTGCGCCAACGACAACGCTACATCCAGGTTCTGCCCCGACTCGACCATCAGGTAAGCCAGGTTATTCTGGGCCACCGGCTGGTCGGGCTGCACCTTTAGCGCGTCCTTGTAGTAGCTCATCGCTTTGTCGCGGTCGCCCTGCGCCTGCTCAAGCGAGCCCAGAACCGCATCGGCTTGCGCGTCTCCAGGATGGGCTGAAAGCCACTGCTGCCAGGCTCCGATGGCTTTGCCCGGGTCCCCCTGGGCGATTTCGGCCCGGCTGTATGCCAGCACGGCCCCGTTGTCCGCGGGATTGAGCTGCATGGCTTTCTGGGCAGAGTCCGCCGCTCCGGCAGCGTTGCCCATCTGCAGCTGCACCTGGGAAAGCTGGCCGTACATCGCCCCATTCTGGGGCGATTTGCCGATCTGTGCCTGGATGCGGTCAAGCGCCCGCTGCGGCTGCTTCTGCGACAGATCAATATCCACCAGCAAAGCCAGAGCTCGTCCCAGATTTGGATCAGCGTTCAGAGCCTGCTCCAGCAACGGTTTCGCCTCGTCGAAACGCTTCTCGTTCAGTTTCAACACGCCAAGTTCCAGGTATGCCGTTGGATTTTTCGCATCGAGCGTCAACACGTGCTGAAAGTCGGCGCCAGCCTTGTCATACTCCTGCGAGTTTCCCTCGGCCATGCCGCGCCACATGTACCCCGCTGGGGCTTGCGGATGCTGCGCGATGGCCTGCTCACCCACCTGCCGGAGCAGGCTCGAATCGTGCTTCTGAAGCGCCACCTGCGCCAGACCGTCCTGCACCTCCATATTCGAGGAGCTCAGGCGCGAAGCATCAGTGAAACTGGATTGGGCTGTATTCAGGTCGCCCTTGGCCAGAGCCGCCCGTCCGAGCCAGATTTTGACGCCTATGTTCTCCGGGTTGTTCTTGGCCGCCTTTTGCAGCGTGTCGAATGCTTCCTTCGCCTTGCCGTCGCGCATCTGCAGCGTCGCATTCAGAATCGCGACATTTGGGTCGGAGCTGTCGGTCTTGGCCAGATCGGCAGCGATTCCGCGGGCTTTGTCGGTGTTTCCTTTCGCCATCAGAATGTGCGCATACGCCAGCCGCAGCGGCACGCTCTTCGGGTGCTTGCTCGCAAGATCGGCATAGGCGGACTCCGCTTTGTCCCCCTGCCCGGTCTGCAGGTAGTACGTTCCCAGCATCTGACTCGCGGTCAGGTCATCCGGCAGATCCTCCGCGGCCTGCCGCAGCGTCGCTTCGGCGTTGGTTTTGTCGTTCTGCCGCAGGTACATCTGCGCCAGGCTGGCGCGAGCGCTCACATTCTTGCGATCCCCGGCCACCGCCTGCTTCTGCTGGTCAAGCGCTCCGGCCAGATCGCCCCGTCGTTCGAGAATCGCGGCCAGCACCAGATGGCTCGTCACATTCGACGAATCAAGCGCGATCGACTTGCGCAGCTCCGCCTCTGCTGGCGCGGTTCCCGACGCGTCGCGCAGCTGCAGCAGGCCAAGCGCGGTGTGGAAAGAAGCCCGATCCGGCTGGATCGCCAACGCATGCTGGATCTGCGCGAGCGCCTCGGCACTATTGCCATGCGCGGCTGCCACCGCCGACAACAGAGCGTACGCATCGGCGTTGTTGTTGTCGATTGCGAGAATCGCCTTGGCCTGATCGCCCGCGCGATCAATCTGCTTGCCCGCCAAAAGCAGGTTACCGAGATCGACGCGCGCCGGAACGTTATTGGGCTGGAGAGCAACGGTGCGGCTCAGCTCCGCGTAGGCCGGCATCGGCGAACCCATCTTCAGATACGTTGTCGCCAGCTGGTAATGCGCGTCCGCGAAGTTGTGGTCGACACGCAGCGCATTCGAAAACTGAATGCTCGCTTCCTTATACTTGCCCTCTTTGAAATACCGCTTGCCGCTCTCCAGGTACTTCTGCTTCTGCACGTTGGGATCGCGATGACAGCCCACCGTCACCAGAGACGCCGACAAGACCGTGCTCCACAGGCCAATGCGAACGGCCCTCGCCACCTTGCGTTTCATCGTTGCTGACATTCTTCCGTGCTTCTCCATCACGATCCAGTCCTTTATTCGTTAGCGCGGTCTAGCTTGCACAGGTGCATGTTTCCGTATCTCGAGAACCCGTCGTGCAGACAGCTCGCTATCTAGTTGGGTATAAATCGAGGCAGCGACGGAGCCATCTGGGCCGTAAAGGCGAAGACCCGCTTCCGTGCCTCGTCCTGCGTTTCGTTCGGAGCGATCGTGGTGATTACGCGCACAATCGCACCATCGGTTCGCCGCAGCCGCATTGCGTCCGCGACCATGTACGCTTTCGACACATACTCGTTCGGAATGCTGCGCCCATGAGCCTGATACCAGTACAAAACAAACTGTCGGGCATCCCCGTTCGCAATGGTGTACTCCCCAACGTTGAAGTTCTTCCCGTTTGCCGCCGTCAGCGTGGCGTACTTCGAACTTTGAAACGTCCATCCCGCCCCGGGCAAGCAGTTTTGCGGCGAATGAATCGCCTGTCCCGTCCGTTGCGTGGCAAAGTAGCCGATAAACAAGCTGATCGGCATCACGCCCGCATTTCCGCCCGGCCCGTACGTGTAAACCCGATTCAGGAAGTCGCCCTTGCCCAGAATGGCCAGGACGTCATCCGCGATCGCGATATCGTGCCCGTGCCACTGCCCGATGTCCTCCGGCATCTCTGCCAACGGTGCGCTCATCGGTACGCGATCGGTATCGCCCCGCGAGAGCAGAACACCGGTGGACCCAAGCAACAGCAGCAGAACCACAAGGTAACGCGCGCCGATCATACCGTCGCCGCCCTTCGTACCGGAATCAACTCCATCGCGCGATGCACAAAGTACAGGCAGCCGAGCGATACCAGAAACATCACCCAGCCAGAAAATTCATGAAAGAACCCGACCGCCTTCGACGGGTCCCAGTACTGTACGCAGAGCCCGGTTCCCACAATGCGCGCAACATTCGCGGTTACGGCAATGGGAATGCTGGCCAGCGCCAGAATCCATCGCCGTGCCGTTGTTCGCTCGGTAAAGTAGCCGTAGAACACGGAAAGCGTAAACAGGCTCATCAACGACCGAATCCCGCTGCATGCCTCCGCGACCTCCAGCCGCATGATCGGCAGCTGAATGACGTTGCCGTCGCGCAGCACCGGTACACCGAGCATGGGCAGCACGTTGCTCGCAACCTCGGACGCCATCAGCTGCAGCGGAAATGTGATGCGATTGAACAGGATCGCGGGGATGGGGATCGCGAGCAGAAGAACAGCGAGCGGAAACCATAGCTCGCGCAGCATCCGCGATCCGAAGAACGTCCAGATCAGACCGGCGGTGAGCAGAATAAAGGAGAGCCGCGACGAGAACAGCTCCGCTCCATAGACGCCAACGAACAGGATCGCCAGGGCAAACACAATCAGGGGAATGCCCGCCCAGCTCTGCCGCAGCGGAACAGCCCCCAGCACCTTCCGTCGATCCCAGACCAGAAACGCAGCAAAGAACGGAACCAGAAATCCGTGCGAAAAATCCGGGATCTCATACCAGTCCGTCACCAGCTTCGCCGCGATCCGGAAGTACATCGCCGCAAGCAGCACAACGATCATCGCGATCGGGGCCCAATGATGCAGAACCGAGTTGGGGCGGCCACTCCGTTCGCCCACACCGGGCTGCCCGGCAGGCGCGGAAACTCGCCCACCTGCCGTTATCGGATTTTCGCCGACCTCAATGGAAGAGGTGGCCGGAAGACCGCCTGCTGTGATGGCCATTATGCATTTCCTTACCTGCCTCGCGCTTCCCCCTTGCGAAACATTGTGCAACAACGCTTCGCCGGCATGCGAGGACAGACCGGAAGTATACCCTGCGCGTACCCGTATGTTCGCGCCAAACTGTTGCCTGTTTGCACACTTAAGTTGTACATGCCGCGTAACAAACTCCGAGACACAGCCCCTATACTTGGGTTCACCACGTGTGTGCAAACGCACGACCATAAGCCGCAGCGCCTTGCACAAACAGCAATGCGCAAGTCGGGACGGTATAGGATTTTGGCCATGCACTCTCTGGAATTCCACCGGCGACGCCTCGCCAGCAAAGCTCGATTCTCCGACGCGCCAGTCCTGCACTGCGGTTCCTATGTCTCTGCGGTCGCCGCCCTCTTCTTTTCCTTCGCTCCGGTCTATGCGCAGCAGAATACCGCGCCCGCGCCCGCCGTTTCCCCAGCCCCCGCTCCGGTCGCGACGGTTCCCACCCAGTCGCCAACAGTCCCCGCTCCCGCGAGCAGCCAACCGCTTTCCGCCGCCGCCACCCCGCCGGGAGTGGACCCGACTCACTACATCATCGGCCCGGAAGACAATCTGCAGATTACCGTCTGGAAGGAACCGACGCTCAGCGGAACCGTCCCCGTTCGTCCCGACGGCATGATCTCGATGGTGCTGCTGGGCGATCTCCCCGCAGCCGGCAACACGCCCACGCAGTTAACCAGCGACATCACAGGCAGGCTCAAGAAGTACATCCAGGACCCGATCGTTTCCGTACTCGTGACGGGCGTGAATAGCCGAAGAGCCTACTTCGTCGGTGAGGTCAACAAGGTCGGCCCGCTTAACCTCGGCTCTGAAATGACTCTGCTCCAGGCTATCTCTGCCGCGGGCGGCCTCACGACCTTCGCGCATTCCAAGCGCATCTATATTCTGCGCGGAGCGAAGGGGCACGAGCAAAAAATCTTCTTCAACTACAAACAGGCGCTCAAAGGGGATAGCCGGCAGGACATCCTGCTTCAGCCCGGTGATACCGTTGTGGTCCCATGAGATCTCCCGTGCAACACGTTCGTTTACTTTCGGCCGTTCTTTGCCTCGCGTCCTCCGCGGGCGCCCAGGCCGTACCCACAGCCACGGCTACGCCCACACCCTTCCAGCCTTTGCGATCGCTTCCTTTGATCGACGGCCAGCTTGACTATGCCCTCAATGCCTCCGAGATTATCCAGACCGGGTACGGCGCAAACAGCAACCTCTACTACAGCACCAATCTCTCGGGCGACGTCATCTATAACACCAAGAACGCTGCCCGGCCCTTCTCTGCCGTTTACGCCGGAGGGGTGCTGATCAGCAATCAGAGCAGCGAATCCACAACCTTCTTCCAGAGCCTCACGCTCGCGCAAGGCTTCAACACGCGCGGCTGGAGTTTTGAAGCATCGGATTCGGTCAGCTATCTGCCCTCGTCGCCGACCGTCGGCCTCTCCGGCGTCCCCGGCACAGGGGACCTGGGCTCCCAGCCCGTTTCCACGGGAGATGAGCCCGCGCAAGACGTCCTCGCCACCGACAGCTCACGTGTGAGCAACTCCGTCAGTGGTCAGGTCTCGCGGCACCTGGACGCGAACACCTCCCTCAGCGGCACCGGCAGCTACGGAATTCTGCGCTTCTTGGGAGGTTACGGGCTCGACAGTACACAGATTGTCGCCGGCGCATCCCTCACGCACCAGTTTGACGCTCGGGACAGCGGCACACTCAGCGCCAACTACTCCGTCTTCTCCTTCCCCGGCTCTTCCTCGTTCATTAGCAAGGGCCTGACCGCGGGCTTCTCCCGACGCCTCACCCGAAACCTCACGGCAGATGCGTCCGCGGGCCCGCTCTGGGTTAGCAGTTCGGCATCGCTCGCGATCCCCTCGCGACTCGACGTCTCCGCCGATGCCGGCATCGCCTACGCTCGCAATGCAACCACTCTCAGCGTTCACTTCACACGCGGCGTCAACGGTGGCTCCGGCGCTCAACCCGGAGCCCTGTCCACCGGCGTCCAGGCCGTTTATGGACGCAACTTCGGCCGCGGCTGGGCGTTGGGTCTTTCACAAACCTACTTCCACAACAGCGGACTTTCGCAGGGCGGAGCCGCCATCAACGACAATCCCCTGCTGTCACCGTACTTCTCCAGCGGCACCATCTCGAGCGAGTATTCCGGCGTTCAGCTCTCGCGTCGCTTTACCGATACTCTCTCTGGCTTCGTCAGCTACACCGCTCAAGATCAATCCCTGAGCAACGCGCCCGGACTCAACTCCGCCGCGCTCAGCGGCCTCTCAAACGCCTTCGGGATCGGTGTCTCGTTCAGTCCGCGAGCCACCCGTCTCGGTCAGTTCTAAGGAGTCGTAATGCTCGGTCATCGGCCACTCACCCGCGAAGATTACTTCACCATCCTCAAGCGGCGCAGCTGGATCATCCTGATCCCTGGGATCCTCTTTCCTGTTATCGCCTTCGCGTGCAGCTATCTGCTCTCGCCCCAGTACGTCTCGCAGACCCTTGTTCTGATCGAGCAACAAAAGGTCCCTGAGAAGTACGTCATGCCCGTCGTGACCGAAGACCTCAACAGCCGTCTCGCCTCGATGAAAGAGCAAATTCTAAGCCGCTCACGGCTCCAGCCAATCATTGAAAAATACAACCTGTACGGCGGCGGACATATCTCCATGGACGACCGCATCGACGCAACCCGCAAAAACATCGACATCAAGCCGATTCAGTCGGAGGTCGCGCGCGCCGGTGGCCTGCCTGGATTCTTCATCTCCTTCAAGGCAAGCGACGCCCACACCGCGCAACTCGTCTGCGCCGACATCACCTCGCTGTTTATCAATCAAAGCAACACCGATCAGCAGGATTCCGCAGAAGGGACCACTGCTTTCCTGAAGCAGCAGCTTAACGACGCCAAGCGCAACCTCGACGATCAGGACGCCAAGCTCGCAAAATTCCAGCAGACCTATGTCGGCAGACTTCCAGGCGAAGACTCCGCCAACATGGGCATGCTGCAAAGCCTCAACACCCAACTCGACGCCGCCACCCAGGCGCTCACGCGCATGGAACAGGATCGCAGCTATATGGCGTCCATGCTCGCGCAGCAGTCCCAACAGTTCCAGCAGTCCCGCGATCTCCCGCCTGCAACAGGGCCGGCGGGAGAGCAGCGCGCCGCCCCTCAGGAGAAACAGCTTGAGCTGCAGAATCTCCTCGCGCAGAAGGCGGACCTGACCAATCGCTACACTGCCGATTACCCGGACGTCGTCGCCGTCGACCGCAAGATCGCCGAGCTCCGCAAACAGATGGCGCAGGCGCCCGCCCCCGCTCCAGCCGCGTCCACCCCGAGCGCGGCTGTGCCCCGCAATGAACCGGTAGCCGTGCAGCAGCTGCGCGCCTCCCTCAACGCCACCGACCAGGGCATTCTTCAGAAGAGGCGGGACCAGGCCGGCATCCAGAGCCAGATCCATATGTACCAGGACCGCATCTCCTCGAGTCCCGCCGTTCAACAGGAATACGCCAACATCACCCGCGATCACCAAACCTCACAACAGCTCTACGACGACCTGCTCAAGCAGAGCCAGCAGGCAAAGATGGCCGTCGATCTCGAAAAACGACAGCAGGGCGAGCAGTTCCGCATCATGGACGAGCCCAACCTGCCCGATTCGCCGGCCTTTCCCAAACGGAGCGTCTTCGCCACAGGAGGTCTCCTCTTTGGCCTTGCACTCGGTCTTGGCATCATTGCTCTTCTCGAATACCGTGATACCGTCATTCGCAGCGAGCGCGATCTCTGGGCCTTCACCAAGCTTCCCACCCTCGCCATCCTCTCGCTCAACGACGGAGCCGCCGCCCAGCCTGCTCCGGACGGTGGTGGAGCCCGCACCTCCAGACTTCGGTTCTGGAAGCGTGGGAAGCAGACATCCGTCAGCGGAAAACCCCTGAGCGCAGGTGCCTAAACCCATGTACAACAGCTTTTACAAACTCGAAAGCAGCCCTTTCGGCACCAGCCCCGACCCGCGTTTCCTCTACATGATGCCGCACACGCGCGAGGCCCTTGCCTGCCTGGAGTATGGCATCTCCGCGCGCAAGGGTTTCACCGTGCTCACCGGAGAGGTTGGCACCGGCAAAACAACCCTGCTTCGCCGCGCCCTCGCTTCGTTCCAGGCGCGCCGGGTCTCGACTGCCTTTGTTTTCAATCCCCTGCTCGAGCCGCTTGATTTTCTCGAGTTCGTGCTCAGCGACTTCGGCCTCACCCCTACCTCGCGCACCAAGTCCGGCATGCTTCTTCAGCTCAACCGATGGCTTATCGAGCGGTTCCGCATGCAGGACACCTGCGTTGTCGTCGTCGATGAAGCGCAGAACCTCTCCTGGGAACTGCTCGAAGAGATCCGGCTTCTGACGAACCTCGAGACCAGCTCCGAAAAATTGCTCCAGATTGTTCTCTCCGGTCAGCCGGAACTCGAGGAGAAACTGCGGCACCCCTCCGTGCGCCAGCTCCGCCAACGCGTTGCCCTCTGGTGCCGAACCCAGCCGCTCACCGAAGTCCAGACCCGTGCCTACGTCGCCGAGCGGCTCCGCATCGCCGGGGCCACCTGGACCCTGTTCACACCGGAAGCCCTCGACGCCGTTCACCGCTACAGCCGAGGCATTCCGCGCATCATCAATCTGCTCTGTGAGCATGCCCTCATCGTTGGCTATGTGGAACAGCTCCAGCAGATTTCCCCCAAGGTTGTCGAGGGAGTGGCAGCCGAACTCGAACTCGAGTCGCAGCCCTTCCTGCTCTCTCCTGCCGCCATGAACGGCATACCCACCGGCTCCCCGCGCCCCCTCGTGGCCGAGCCAACGGCCTTTGCAGCAGTGCAAGGAAATGAACTGACGGGAAGGCGCGAACGATGAGCCGCATCTACGAAGCACTCCAGAAAGCAGAATCCGAAAGAGCCTCAGGAAGCTCTCTGCCCACTCGCGAAGAGCCCACTCGTGGCTACCACGCACGAGCCGCCGCCGCTCTCGCTCTCGCGGAGCCCGAGCCAGAACTCGAGAACGACTCTTTTCCCTCTGCTCCGCTCCCTATTCCGGAGACCTTCCATTCCCCTCTCGGTCTGGACGTCGACGCTGTGTGCGCCCGCCCCTGGGATCCGAACCTCGCCGCGCTCCCCGCTCTGCTCGAGCGCGGCCCCGCAGTCGAACAGTTCCGCAGTCTCCGCTCCCGCATTTATGAGCTCCGCGACATCAAGCCAATGCGGTCCATCCTGATTAGCAGCGGTCTGCCCCAGGAGGGCAAAAGCTTTGTCGCGACCAATCTCGCCCTCAGCTTGGCTCGCAACCGCAACAGCAGAGTGCTCCTGATCGACGGCGACATGCGCCGTTACACACTGCACAAGGTGCTCGGCTGCGACCCGCACCCTGGACTGGCCGACTATCTCGCCAACCGCGCCGACATGCAGGAGGTAATGCAACGCTGTGCGCCGCCGAAAAATGGAAGCGGGGGAAACCTGCCCGGGATCGCCAACCTTACCCTCATCCCCGGCGGAGATGGCGGAGACCGAGCCTCCGATCTTTCTGCCAGCCCGCGCTTTGCGGAACTTCTTCAGAATGCTGGGGCCGTCTTCGACTGGATCATCATCGACTCGTCTCCCGTCCTTCCGGTTTCCGACGCTGTCAATTACTCCCGCGCCGCCGACGGGGTTCTGCTCGTTGCCCGCTCCGGAGTCACCCAGTTCACCACCGCGCAGCAGGCCCAGGCACAGCTCAAAACCGCAAATCTCCTCGGGTTTGTCCTCAACGCCGTTGCGAAAGCTCCCCAGCTCGGCTCCTACTATGGGTACGATAGCCGGCAGGAGCAGGCACACGCAGGCACGCTTCCATGATTCGACTGTTTAACGTCTATTACCCAACCCGAACCATCGTGCTTCTGCTCTGCGAGGCACTCATCGTCAGCGGCTCTTTTCTGCTGGCGACTGCCCTCGTCCTTGGTCCCGATACGTACTTGGTGCTGAGCTACGAGTACGGCGCCCTTAAGATTCTCTTCCTGACTGCGGTTACGCTGCTCTGCTCCTACTACTTCGATCTCTACGAGCCGCAGCGCATCTCGGAACGCTGGGAGATCTACTTCCGCCTGCTGCTCGTCCTTGGCTTTCTCTCCTTTCTTCTCTCCGCGATTACATACCTGTTTCCGGCCGCGGACATCGCCCACTACGTCCTCCTGCTCGGCCTCGCATTCCTCACCGCCGCCCTCGTCGTCTGGCGCAGCGCCTACGAATGGTTCCTCGGCCGGGGCGCCTTTCGCGAACGCGTCTATGTGCTCGGCGCTGGGGAACGAGCGCAAACCATCGTCGAAATGCTTCGCTCCCGCAAGGACGCCGGCATGTCGGTCATCGGATGGAACGACCTCCCCTCAGATCGCTCCGAGAGTCGTGAGGATTTTGCCGACATTCTTGAATCCTTTCGTGGTCCAAAACCCAAGATCGATCGAGTTATCGTCGCCCTGCAGGACCGACGCGGCGCGCTCCCCGTTCGCGAACTCCTCAAACTTCGCTTTGATGGTGTCATTATCGAGGAGGCCGGCACCCTGCTGGAGCGCCTCTCCGGAAAGCTACAGCTGGACGGCCTTCGCCCCAGCAGCTTCATCTACAGCGAAGGTTTTCGCATCAAGCCCTCTCAGCAGATCGCTCGCCGCATCGCGTCGACGATTGCTGCCGCCATCGGCCTGCTGCTGTTCCTTCCCCTCTTTCCCGTCATCATGCTTCTGGTAAAGATCTCCTCTCCAGGACCGATCTTCTTCCGACAGACTCGCGTTGGCCTGGGCGGGCGGAGCTTCCAGGTCGTCAAATTTCGCACGATGCGGCAAGACGCCGAGATCGCCGGAGCGAAGTGGGCAACGAAGAACGATCCCCGTGTCACACGGCTCGGCATGCTGATGCGCAAAACGCGCCTTGATGAAGTTCCCCAGCTCTGGAACGTGCTCAGCGGAGACATGGGCTTCGTTGGACCCAGGCCCGAACGCCCGGAGTTCGTGCCCTGGCTGGTTGAGCAGATCCCGTATTTCGAACTCCGCCACATGATCCGACCGGGCCTCACCGGATGGGCACAGGTTCGCTACGGCTATGGCGCCACACTGGAGGAAACACGACAAAAGCTCGAATATGACCTTTACTACATCAAGCACATGTCGCTCAGCCTTGACCTGCTGATTATGTTCGAAACTGTCAAAACGATCCTGCGCCGCCGGGGAGCTCAGTAACGTCCTCTTTGTTGCCTCACTTTCAGCCGCGCCGTGTTTAGCTCAGACCGCAAAATCGAACTAAAACGCCCGTGGACGCGCAATCGCGGGACGGACCTCCCGCTCCGCCCCATCTCCCTCGCGCTTTGAGAGCTGCGGCATCCGGATCGGCCGTGGCGGAACTCCCGGCATCCCAACCTCGCTCAGCTTATAGAGTAGTGAGCGATAACTCATCTGCAGCCACTTAGCAGTCTTCTGCCGGTTCCAATGGTTCGCTTGCAACACCTTCAAAATGATCTGCCGTTCCAGATCTTGCGTCGCCCGTTTCGTGATCCGCTTGAGTGAAACCGGCTCGCTCAGGTCGAGTTCTGTTGTGATGCCGCCCCGCGACTCCTCCGGCATCAACTCCGCGACCAACGCCTCCTCGCTTCCGATCAAAACATAGCTGCGCACCATATTTTCCAGCTGTCGAATATTGCCCGGCCAGTGATACCCCTGCATCAGCCGGATCGCGCTTTTCGACAACAGCTCCGGCGTCTGATGAAACATGCGCGCATATTGCTCAATAAAATAGTCAATGAGGACCGGCAGATCCGAGATACGCTGCCGGAGCGGGGGCAGACTGATGGTCACTGCATTAATGCGGTACAGGAAGTCGAGACGGAACGTTCCCTCATCCACCTGGGTGCGCAGATCGGCGTTGGCAACCGAAACCAACCGAGTCGCAATCGACCGTGCTTCCTGCCCACCGACTCGCGTGAAGGTTCCGTCCTGCAAGACTTGAAGCAGCTTGGACTGAACAGCTAGATCCAAACTTCCCACCTCATCGAGAAAAAGAGTTCCCATGTGGGACTGCTCCACACGGCCCAATTTCGTGATGAGCGCCCCCGTAAACGCCCCCTTTTCATACCCGAAGAGCTCCGTTTCCAGCAGGGAATGCGGGATGGCCGGGCAACTCACTTTGACCAGCGCCCCCTTCGCCCGCAAAGACGTCGCGTGCAATAAACGAACGCAAATCTCTTTTCCAGTTCCACTCTCGCCCTGAAACAGCACCGGAACATCCGTCTCCGCAACCCGCTCCAGTTTGTTGCGAACGGTCTGCATGGCCGGGGTCTTGCCAAAAAGGATGTCCAAAGGCGGAAATTGCGAAGAACTCGGCGAAAGTGTCGTGGAAACCAAGGTCATATCCTAAGAGTAGAAGTCGTCAAACAAAACAAGAGCGCTACAGCACCCTTCGTCCGTGCACGTAGATCGCCAATCGTACCTAGTCCCAACCAAGGGTCACCTGAGCGGACATGACGGTTCGCACTCGTCACGCAAAGTCTGCTTGGAAGGAAGTCAACGCCATCATACGCCGCAGTTCAGCTCCGTAGCCTCTCCACCGACCAAGCGACCGCAAGATGTCGAGCCTTTCTTTCCCAATTTGGAAAAGTGGTAAATGTTTCCACCCTTCGTCGGCAAAATACTTAACATTTTTGTTCCTTTCCAGATGTGCGTCCGGCTAGAATCGTCCCCAGCACACCGGAGCGATCCGATCGCCTCCGCACTGTGAGGTCAACCCGGCGCAACCTTCACCCTCATCTGGTCTCTTGCCTCTGGCAAGTTTCGGACAGCGAATCCGAACCAGTCATTTAGGGAGCACGCATGTCCACTACTTTGTCGTTCTCACCTGCCTCTGCCAAGCCAAGCCGATCCCCAGCTCAGGTCATGATCTTGGAGCCGGATATCGCCGTACTGGACTACCTGAAGTCCACTCTTGAAGGCCGGTACAAGCTTGATTGCTTCTCGGACGAAAAACTCTTCCTGAGTCGTCTCGCACATGGCGACTCTCCCGAGCTTCTCCTTCTTGCCCTGCACGCAACCCGCGATCCCCTCCCTCTACTCACTTCCATCCGAACCACGAAACCGCAACTTCCCGTTGTTGTCCTGTCCTGCTCCGCTGAGTTGAAGGATCTCGAAATGGTGATTCGCCTCGGCGTGCGTGGCATCGTGATGAAGCCTTTTCTGGGAAGCGACGTCGAAGCCGCCGTGGAGGAACACCTCGCGCTGACAGAGCGTCGCAGCGTGACCGAAGCCCCCAAAGAAGTTCCGCTCACCGAGAATCACTCCTTCGTCCGCTCCAGCAAACGCATGCGCGAACTCGAGCAGCAGGCGTCCCTTGTCGCCCGAGCCGACATCCCTGTCCTGATTCTCGGCGAGAGCGGAACCGGCAAAGAAATCCTCGCGCTTTACACCCACAAGATGTCTTCGCGCAGCCAGCACACCTTTCTCAAGGTTAACTGCGCCGCCGTGCCTGCCGATCTGCTCGAAAGCGAACTCTTCGGCTACGAACAAGGAGCCTTTACCGGCGCAGTCAAGACCAAACCCGGAAAATTCGAAATCTGTACCGGGGGAACGATCTTCCTCGATGAGATCGGAGAGATGCCCGCCATACTGCAAGCCAAGCTGCTACAGGTTCTGCAGGATGGCACGTTTTCGCGCCTGGGCAGTCGCTCTCCCATGAAGGTCGATGTCCGCGTCATCGCCGCGACAAATATCAACATGAAAGAGGCGATGGCGCAAAAGACCTTTCGCGAGGACCTCTACTACCGTCTGAACGGCTTTACCCTTAGCATTCCCGCCCTGCGCAATCGCAAGGAAGAAATTCCAGTCCTCTCCGATTACTTCATGCGAAAAGCCGCAAAGCGGTACGGCAGAGATCCGCTTACCTTCTCTCCCGATCTCACCCACGCGCTGACCGAGTACACGTGGCCCGGCAACATCCGCGAACTCGAAAACGTCATCAACCGCTACCTCGTCCTTGGTGAAGAGCAGGCCATCCTGGAAGAGTTGATGCCGGGGTCCGTAGGCGACCATGTCTCCGCCCACAGCATGGACAATAGCAGCAGCGGCCGTGGTCTGAAGCAAATGGTTCGCAGCCTCAAGGGTTCCGCAGAGGCAAGCGCAATTCAGCAGGTCCTGGAGGGTGTCGGATGGAATCGGAAGGCGGCAGCAAACGATCTGCAGATCAGTTACAAGGCGCTGCTCTACAAGATCAAGCAGTACGATCTATCGCCGCCAGGAGCAGCCTAGGGACGGCCAGCGTGCAAGGCGGACCCGTCACCTACAAAGTCGTCGTTCGCTTCGAGGACCACGCGATTCGCGGATTTGCCCAGGCCAGCGAGCTTGGCACGGTCGAGCAGCTTCTGCGCAATGCGCCGCAACATCCGCTTGACTCGATCCGGCTCACATCCCCGGAGTCCGGCGATGTTCGAGACGTTCATGTGCGCGACGCGAAGGCGATCTTCTTTGTTCGCACCTTCGACGGAGACCTTAACCATCGCGCTCTGCATTTTCACGAAAACGCCCCCGTGATGGAAGGTCTCTGGGTCCGTGTGCGGTTCCATGACGGCGAGGCAATCGAGGGTCTCATCAGCAATACGCACGATCACGTTCTCGGCGAGGGTTTTTTCATGATGCCCACCGACCCGAACGGTAACAATCGCCTGATTTACGTGCTCAAAAGCCGCTTACGGGACTTCAACGTTCTCGGAATTCGCAAGGCGCCGAAGATCCCCGTCTTCTGACCCCGCCTCCGCTACTCCGGCACCTGCCACCCGGCTCCTGTTTGGGCCAGAGTCAACGTCGCCGGCGCTGCCGATGTCAGCTCCTTCGCCTCATCCGAAAACATCTTCTCCACGTCCGCATCCTTCGCCCAAACCGGAACGTCCCGCAGCTTGTAGTTGTACGTCACCTGCGATTCGATAAAACCATCACTCCCCTTGGCCGGTGCGGTAAAGCTTTCGATCGATGTCACCTCTCGATACCCATAGCAGAACCGCGGCGCCGATTTCGCGCCGTAGTCTGAAACCGAGTACCGGCTCACATGGATCGCCGGCTCCGTCCCCCGCTCCAGCAGCTTTGCATTCACCAGCGTGTCCAGTTGCGCTATCTCCGGTTTCGACGAGGTCTCGTACGGAAATCGCAATGCCTGCTTATACAAACAATCCGGGTGTTCCGCCAGGTATCGCTCGATTCCCTTTTGCAGGTTTTTGACGTTCGCCGGCGGCGCGAAGTGACATCCACCGGACAGCACCACAGACAAAAGGCCGCCTAGGCCTGCACGGGCGACACGTGGCAATCGAGCTACGGAGATGGGAACGGACACGGGTCTCTGCATAGGCGCTCCTTTAACGCTGGCGACGCAGCTCTGAGTATGACGCAACCCAGTCGTATTTCCCCAAAATCTGTGTCGGTAAGTGGTGAGCACGGACGAAACCTCCCCAACGGTCCTCAGCCGGCACCTACGGACGTTCCCAGCCCAGAGGCAGTCTCTTTTACAATCAGCCCGTGAGAACTTCAGCCTCCCTTCCCCAAGCACCCCGGGTCACTGAACCCCCACTTCCGCTCCCAAACCTCCGCGAAGCCACCCCCGCCGACGCCGACCGTCTCTCCCTCCTTGGCCGCTCTACCTTCCTTGAAAGCTACGCGCACGTCCTCACCGGCGAAGACATCCTCCTCCACAGCCAACACCAGCATGCCCCAGCAATCTACACCGCCTGGCTCACCCACCCAGAGGCCGCCTGCTGCCTCGCCGAGACCTCAACCGGCGCCCCCGTGGGCTACGCCGTCCTCTGCCCGCCCGACCTCCCCGTCCTCCCAGAACCGCGCGACCTCGAACTTAAGCGAATTTATATGCTTCACCGCTTTCAGGGACACGGCTGCGGCGGTGCGCTTCTCCGGTGGGCCATGGACCGCGCCCGGCAACTCCGCGCCCCCCGCCTGCTGCTCGGCGTCTACGGCCAGAACCATGCCGCCATCAGCTTCTACCATCGGCACGGCTTCGAGATCATCGGCACGCGGCAGTTCCTCGTGGGAACGACCCTGCATGACGATTTCGTCCTGAGCGTCCGTCTTTGATCATGGAGACCGCATATCTGTCGTCGGAAACGACCTAGGCCGTTGCTCACGGCCCGGCTTCATACGGGCGCCGCAACAAACCCCGCACGTCGTCGTCCGACTATCTTTCTCCGGGCTAGATCTCCGGATACAGATCAAAAAACGCATCGAGACTCAGCTTCAACTGCGCCTCAATCTGCTCCCGCGACCCCTCAAGCACGTGCATCGTTACCCGCGCCTCGTTACCGTTCTTCAGCTTAATCGGAGCCTCACTCACCTCTGCCACCTCATCTGCCGGCAGCAGCCGCATGCCATAGACCAACGTCAGATTCGCCATTCTTCCATTCTCGCGCATCTCCGCTCAAAAGCTCAGACCCCCAAATCCAGACTAGCCGCGCCTGTCTTCGCCGTCCGATCCGGCAGACCGAGCCTCAGCATTGCGACAGCCATAGTTCGTCGCACTTGTCGCGAAGCCGAGCACTGGAATCGATCACCCAGCCCAGGTCCGAATGGAGACGGTCACACGCTCCTCCGCACCGGCTTACCCAAACGCACCCCCGAGCAATCTCACCACGTCCGCATTTCCACAGCCCGAAGACCTGCCGGCAACTCGTCTTCCCCTAGGTGAATCAGCTGCCATGCCTCCAAGGCCACCTCCGTTGGCGAGAAACCGACCCTCCGCACGCCGCGCATCTTCCGCCCGCTGAATCCTTTGCGGATCTCGCGCATTTACACTAGTTAGGCCCATCATGTCAGAGATCATCGCTACCTCAGCCGCCCAGTCTCTCATCCGCGACACCGTCATTCTTGGCTCCGGCTGCTCCGGCCTAACCGCCGCCATCTACGCTGCCCGATCCAACCTCAAACCCCTTGTCGTCGAAGGCCACGAGCCCGGTGGCCAGCTCTCCATCACCACCCTCGTCGAAAACTTCCCCGGCTGGCCCGACGGTATTCAGGGGCCCGAACTGATCGAGAACATGAAAAAGCAGGCCACTCGCTTCGGGGCCGAACTCCGCATGGGTCATCTCGACAGAATCGACCTTTCCCAACCTCCCTTCCGTCTCCAGATCGGCTCGGAAGAAGTTCTTACCCGCACCCTCATCATCGCCTCCGGAGCATCCGCCCGCTGGCTCAATCTGCCGTCCGAGCAGGCCCTCATCGGCTACGGCGTCTCCTCTTGCGCCACCTGCGATGGCTTTTTCGCCTCGGGAAAAGAGATCGCCGTCATCGGCGGCGGCGACTCCGCCATGGAAGAAGCCCTTTTCCTCACCCGCTTCGCCAAGAAGGTGACTCTCGTCAATCGCTCCGAGCAGTTCCGCGCCTCAAAGATCATGCTCGAGCGCGCGATCGCACATCCGCAGATCGATTTCATGACCAATACCACCGTTGAGGAAGTTCTCGGCGTTGAAGAAAAGGACGTCAAGGGCCTACGGCTCAAAAACCGTCAATCCGGCGAAGAATCCACCCTCCCTATCTCGTTCATGTTTCTCGGCATCGGCCACGAGCCCAACGCGAAAGCCTTCCGTGGCCTCATCGACCTCGATCCTGACGGCTACATCCTTACCCAGAACGACGTCTACTGCACCCTGAATGGCCAGGTTCTCCCCGGCGTCTACGCCTGCGGCGACATCCAGGACCGCCGCTACCGCCAGGCCATCACAGCTGCCGGCTCTGGCTGCATGGCCGCCCTGGAAGTCGAAAAGTACCTCGAAGATCACGGCCGCTGATCACGAACGTCTGCGTATGCTCAGGCTAGCCTTGGGAAGTTAACTGCTCCCGCTACCCTGTGCGTACCGTTTGATCGAACTGAGCCGAATCTCCCAAGCCGGAAGCCTAGACGCTCGCCGTGTACGCAGCCGCTGGCCAGAACACCTTACCTCGAACACCGAGGCCATCGTCAACGACGGCCGGGACGCCATGCCAACGTGTCTAGAGCTACAGAAACGCAAACCGGAACGGAAGCTGGGTCAGCCGATATTCCTTCAACCACCGAGATCATCCCGCCCGGAAGTACTCGTATCGTTCCGTCGTCACCGCCTGAGATCCCCATTCCGAACGGCAGTGCGCCGACCCGGCAACGCCCTTACTCCTTAGCCTCGGGGCCTACTCCGTCATGATCATCACCTCGGTCGACTTGATCAGTGCTGTCACGGTGTCGCCCACCGCTATGCCCATCTCTTCCACACTCTGCCGCGTGATGACACTCTCAATCAGGTTTTGGCCAACGCGCACGCTTACCTTTGCCGTCACCGTCCCCAGAACGATCTCCTCCACGGTTCCTCGGAGATGATTCCTCGCTGAGATCCGCTTCTTGAACTCAGTGCCTGCTCCCGCTTCTTGGTTCGCCATCCGTCACGATTCTCCCTTTCGCCGCCTGAAGCGGCTATCTCGTTCGATGCAATCCGGTAACGCACCCGTCCCACGCAGGCGTCACGCGCCCTCTACACTCAAGGTGACATGTCCATTGCAGAAAATCTTGAGCGTGTTCACGACGACATCGCCGCTGCCTGCCGTCGCGCCGACCGCCGCCCGGAAGACGTTCAACTGATGGCCGTCTCGAAGGTTCATCCCGCCGAGACCCTCCTCGAAGCCCACGCCGCAGGCCAGCGCCTCTTTGGTGAAAACCGGGTCCAGGAGTTCGCCGCCAAGCTCAATCGGCTCCATCTGCTTGACTCCGCTGGAAAAGACGATCCGCATCGTCTGGAGGTCCACCTGATCGGACCGCTACAAAGTAACAAAACCGCGAAAGCCGCCGAGTTCTTCCAGTCCATCGACACCGTTGACTCTCTCAAAACCGCGCAACGGCTCTCCGCTGCCGCCACCAGCACCGGCAAACTTCTGCCCATCCTTGTGGAAGTCAAACTCTCCCACGAAGAGTCCAAGCACGGCATCGCTCCAGATCTCCTCCCCGAACTTCTCGACAGCATCGCTCTTCTCCCGTCGCTTCAGCTTCGCGGGCTGATGACCGTCCCACCCTGGTCCACCGAAGCCGAACCGGCGCGCCCCTACTTCCGCCAGCTCCGCCTGCTCCGCGATCGACTCCAGCCAGCCTCGCCCACCCTCATAGAGCTCTCGATGGGCATGTCCAACGATTTCACCGTCGCCATCGAAGAAGGTTCGACCACCGTCCGCATCGGAACTGCCATCTTCGGACGCCGCCCTCCGAGCGCCCCCATCGCGTAGTACCACCGTGCATCCAAGTAGCCGTTGCAACGAACTACCCCGCCTACCTTTGGCGAGCTAGCCTCATCTAAATACTTGGTCCCAGCCGAGCGCGGACACAAAGGAAAAGTTCAAAATGCCTGAGACACAGACGCAAGAGGAGATCTCGCCTGCGGTACAAGCGGAAGCCGGCGTGGATACCGTTGACGAGCATAAGGTTGAACAGTTTATCGACGAGAAGCTGATTGGCGAGCGCATTCGCCGACTCCGTCTGAAGCGCTCCATGGGCCTGGTCGAACTCGGTACTCGCACCGGGCTCTCTGCTTCCTTTCTGTCGCAGCTCGAAACTGGTCGGGTCGTTCCCACGATCCGGAATCTGGCTAAACTCGCCCTTGTCTTCGAAAAGGACTTGTCCTACTTCTTCCGTCAGGAGAAAAGCCTGACACTGCGAACTCTGCGTAAATCGGACCGCGTCCGCCTGAATCTCAATGTCAAAGGCAAGTCACGCTTCATCTCTGAGTCGCTCGGGGCCCTCGTCCCCGATCGGCGCATGGTACCCTGCCTCGCTGAGTTCGTCCCCGGCGGTTCTCACTGCGACTTCACTCCGCGCGTGTTCCGCGGCCTCGAACTGATCTACATCCTCGAGGGCTCACTCTGCCTTCAAACCACCTCGGAACAGCAGCTCCTCTCGTCCGGAGACGTGGCCTGCATCGACGCAAAAACCAAGCGGCATTACGTCTGTACCGGCGAGCAGCCTGCCAAAGTCATGGTCATCACCTTCCCACAGGAATGATCGGGAGACAAACGCGGCTACCGCGCAAACCGGGCGGACACCTGCATTGGTCCTTCCAGCCCTCAGCCGTAGAGTGAATTCGTCAGCGAGCTTCGCGTTGCTCAATCACATAGCGCAATCCCTCCTCCCAGGTCATGCCCATTGAGCGCGCCAGGTGCATGCAGTGGTTGAAAAACGGAACATCGGCCCGCGTTGGGCAGGCCTGTTCCAGTAGCTTCGAGCAGTCGACGACTTCGCGATCAGCGTTCATAACCACGGCACGATACCGATCGCAGCAGATGCTGATCCATCCCACGAACGAACTATCGTTCCCCACATCCTGCAGACATCAGCGGGGCCTCAAAGGCCCCGCGATTGCTTCATCATGCCGGCAAGATCAACGCCCAAATCCCTTCGCATAACCCCGTTCAAACGCCTCCCGGTACACATGTTTGAACTCATTGCGATTGATGTTCTGCGGCGAGTCCGGAACGTGCTTGTAGGTGTTGTCGTGTGTCGGCCGGTAACTATGACCGAGCCGCGAATCCGACTCGCCCTGCGCAAATCCCGCCGAGTAACCCTGCCGAGCTGCTAGGTTCGCTTGCCCGTTCTCTTGGTAGTAGTCCGAGTACCCGCGCGGCGCGGTCCAGTCTGGACCATACGCCGCCGGCGGCGGAACACCCTGAGCCTGTCCCACCTGCCACCCGCCCAGCGACATCGCTCCCAGCAACAAAACGCCCGCAAAGCTCGTTCGTGTCTTGCTCATCCTGCCCTCCGGGATGAAAAATCATCCCACTGCGTGTGACCCGAACATCCCGGCAGAAGTTGTCCCGGCCCACAACTCCCGGTTTACGCCCGTCCCAAAACGGGAAAGTGCGCCCCGAAAACTCCCTTCACCCATCCGCGATCGCGGCCGCATCGTTCTCTAAACGGAACCTCCCTGCAGCACTGCTTCACTCGCCTGCTCGCGTTCTCGAAAGACACAAGAGGAGCCGACAAGCGACTCCTCTTGTGCCCCGCTCTTCTCTCTACTGCGCAGCTTTCTCCAACTCCGTCCACTCCGCATCGCTTAGAGTCACGCCAGCCGCGGCAACGTTCTCTTCAAGATGTGCGACCGAAGACGTTCCCGGAATCGGCAACATGACCGGACTCCGATGGAGCAGCCACGCCAGCGAAAGCTGACTCACCGTCGCGCCGTGCCGCTCCGCTGCCTTATCCAGAGGTCCGCCCGGCTGCGCCAGCTTCCCAGCGGCCACCGGAAACCATGGAATAAAGGCAATCCCATGCTGCTCGCAGAAGTCGACTACGTCTTCGTGCCGCCGGTCGCCGATGTTGTACTGATTCTGCACGCTGACGATCTTGACCACCTTCTGCGCCCGCTCGATCTCCTGCGGCTTCACCTCGCTCAGGCCCACATGCCGGATCTTCCCCTGCTTCTGCAACTCGGCGATTTTGCCAAGTGACTCCTCTACCGGCACCTTGGGATCGATCCGGTGCAGCTGCCACAGATCGATCGTTTCGCGCTTCAGCCGTCGCAGGCTCATTTCTACTTCCTGATGCAGATACTCCGGCCGGCCCACCGGAAGCCATTGCCCCGGCCCCGTCCGCACCAGGCCGCCCTTGGTCGCGATCACCGTTCCTTGGCCATATGGCGCAAGTGCCTCACCGATCAGACGTTCACTCACCTCAGGACCATAGCTATCCGCTGTGTCGATGAAGTTGATCTCCAGCTCCACCGCCCGCCGCAGAACCCGTTTTGCCTCCGCCTCGTCCTTCGGCTCACCCCAGATGCCCTCGCCTGTGATCCGCATCGCGCCGAACCCCAAACGGTTCACCGTCAGGTCACCGCCCAACGCAAACGTCCCACCCGCAGACGCCTGCACCGCTGTTGCTTGTCCTTGATTCGCCATACCGAATCAGATGCGCCATTGCCGAATCCGGTGCATACGCCCCAGGCGTCCGCCCGTGCCCGGCGAGGGCAAACGACGTAGTCAATCGCCATGTCGGTGATCCTAACGAGCTACCTCGATCAGTTCCGAATCAGGAACCGTCCACGGCTGGGCGCCGGTGTGAGTCAGTCTGCCTTGGGCGTCGGACCAGTGGAGGTGAGTTTCTTCAAAGGCGCCGCGCTCGTAGGCATAGGTGGTTCCGTCGTCGTTGTAAAGCGTGAAGTCCGCATCCGCTCCAGGGTAGACCCGAAGCTTCTGAATCGTCTGCACGTCCTTGGTGCTCTCAATCGGCGCGCCGAGCGGAAGGATGGATCCGGCGCGAACGAACAGGGGGATCTGGTCGATGGGGGCCTGGACGGTGATGCGCTGGCCGCCATGAACCCTCTCGTTGGTCCAGAAGTTATACCAGTCGGCTCCGGCGGGCAGGTATACGGAACGCGCGGTGGCGCCCTGCTCGGTGACGGGCGCAACGAGCAGGGCGGGGCCAAACATATACTCGTCGCCGATGTCGGCCACCTGTGGGTCTTGCCCAAAGTCCAGGAAAAGGGCGCGCATGAACGGCGCACCCGTCTCGTGTGTCTGCCAGCCGAGGGAATAGATATACGGCAAGAGCTGGTAGCGAAGGCGTAAGTACCTCTCAAGAATCGGTTGCGCGGCTTTTCCATAGCTCCAAACCTCGTTATGCGGTCGGGAACCATGGGCGCGGAGATTGGGTTGGAAGGTGGCGTACTCGAACCAACGGGTGTAAAGCTCGGGGTAGTCATCATAGCCGCCGATGTTGTCGCGGGCGTCACTGGGATCAAGCAGCGGTGGGTGGGCTGGCTTGTGAACGGCCGGCAGATACTGCCAACCGCCGATATCAGTGGACCAGAAGGGCATGCCGGAGGCGACGAAGTTCAAGCCGGTTGGGATCTGGCGGCGGAGCGTGTCCCAGTTGTCCTGGATGTCGGACGACCAGAAGATCGTGCCGTTATGCTGGGCGCCGAGGTAAGCGTCCCGGGAAAGAATCAGGGCGCGGCTCGTGGTGTCGCGCCGCAGGCCGTTGTAGAACGCGGCGGTGTGGAAGAGAGGGTACACATTGAAGAACTCGGTGCCGGGGCCCACATGGAAGTAGCTGCCGTTGGGTGGGAGATCAGGCTCGGTCTCATCCGCCCAGAAGCTGTCGAATCCCTTTGCAACGTAGTTCTCGCGGATAACAGACCAGTACCAGGCGGCTGCTTGGGGGTTGGTGGTATCAATGTCGGAGCCGGCGCGGTCGTAGGGAAGACCGTTGGTCGGGGTGCCGTCGGCGAGCGCCTCAAACCACCCGTGGTCGAGGATCGTCTGGTAGTAACGGCTGCCCGGGACGAAGCGCGGCCACACGCTGATCATCGTATGGATGTTAAGGGCGTGGAGCTCGCGGTTCATGGTGTTGGGATCGGGCCAGCGGGCCGGATCCATGTCCATCTCCCCCATCTTGGTATACGTAAACCAGTCGATCACGATATCGTCGATCGGCAGGTGGCGCGAGCGGTATCCGTGAGCAACCTCCATCACCTCGGCTTGGGAGGTGTAGCGCTGCTTGCACTGGATGTACCCGAACGCGGACTTCGGCAGCATGGGGGCATCGCCGGTAAGCAGGCGGTAGCCCTGGTAGATCGCGTCGTAGTCTCCCGCGATGACGAAGAAGGAGACACGCTGGCCGACTTGGCTGGTGATCTTGTTTACATCGTTGAAGCCGAACTCAAAGCGAGTCTTGGCCGGGTTGTCCCAAATCAGGCCGTAGCCCTTGTTGGTGACAAAGAAAGGAACACAGACGGAGGGGCCGGCCGGAGCGTTGTAATCGTGGGCACAGTCGATCACGTGGCCTCGCCGGTCGAGGAACCCCTGCTGGTTCTGGCCCAGGCCGTAATCGTGCTCGTCCGGCGCTGCGGCGAAGGTCGCGCCAACCTCAAAGAACGGCGGATCCGAAGGGCGCCGATCATTCAGGACCTGCGCGTTGCCGTCCTTATGGTTGGGGACGGACATCTGCCAGCCGTTGAGCTGGAAGAGCGGCTTGCCTTCGGCGGTTCGGATCGACAGGCCAACGTAGGGCGTCGATCCGTTGAAGAACCGGGCAATGCTGGACTGGGTGAACGCGTTCGGATTCGGACTGTTTGGGTTCCGCGCAGGTTGGGGAGCGACGGTGACCGTGAGTGCAGACGATCGGAGCTGGTCACCTGAGCCGGTCTGCCAACCGGTAACCGAAGGGCGCGCGACGATGCCATACCCGGGCGGAGCTTCGGCAAAATGGGCATCAAGGCTGAGGGTGACGCGGAGAATGTTGGGAGCGTACGGCTCAACCAGGATGGTCGCCTGATCGCGGGTGGTCTGGATCGTCTGGGCGGTGGCGGTGGCCAGGGCAAGCAGAGCAATGGCGAAGACAGCGAAGTGGCGGGCGGGCAGCGTGAAATAGGCCAAGCGGGTGCACTCCAGTGTCGGCGGCTGGGATGTCGGGACCGAGCGAATCATTGCAGAGGAAGCGCAAGCCTGTCGAGGTGAAAGGTGCGGCCATCGCGTAGCCCACCTATAGTGTTGCTTGCGGTGTGGCGGTGCTGGAGGCAGAGCGATGTACCTGGGAGTGGACTGCGGGACGCAGGGGACAAAAGCCTTGCTGGTGGACGAGCACGGGCGAGCGCTGGGCCGGGGGTATGCGCGGCATCGGCTCATCGAAAAGGCAAATGGTGCGAGAGAGCAGGACCCGGCGTGGTGGGTCGAGGCGGTACGGCTGGCCGTGCGCGAAGCCGTCGGTACGGCGGGAGCCGACGTCGTTGCCATGGGAGTTTCGGGGCAGCAGCATGGCTTGGTGGTCCTGGATCAGGACATGCGTGTCATCCGTCCGGCAAAGCTTTGGAACGACACCGAAACAGCTCCACAAAATCGCGAGGTGATCGATCGTCTGGGTGGGAAGCAGGCATGCTTTCAGCGCTTTGGCATCATTCCCCTTACCGGGTATACCGTGTCAAAGCTGCTTTGGCTGCGAGACCGGGAACCGGAAAACTTCATGCGGGTGCGGCACCTCCTGTTGCCGCATGAGTACCTGAACTGGTGGCTTACCGGCCAGCTGCGGGCGGAGTTTGGCGATGCCTCGGGGACGGCTTACTTCGATGTGCGAACAAGAACCTGGGCGCGGGAGGTGCTGGACGCCATCGACGGAGGAACGGGCCAGCTCGTTTGCGCGCTGCCGCAGCTCATGCCGGCTGATGCAGTGGTGGGCACACTGCGGGCGGAGGTGGCCGCTGAGCTTGGCCTGCAGAGCGGATGCGTGGTATCGGCGGGCGGTGGCGACAACATGATGGGAGCAATCGGGACCGGCAACGTGCGCGAAGGAATTGTCACCATGAGCCTCGGAACCTCATCGACCGTGTACTCGTTTCGCCGTCGGCCGGTGTTGGACCCAACCGGCAATGTCGCTCCGTTTTGCTCCTCAAGCGGGGGCTGGCTCCCGCTGGTCTGCACCATGAATGCAACGAATGTCGTGACGCAAACGTTGGAGGTTCTAGGCAAAAGCGTCGCGGAGATCGAACCGGCGTTGGCGGCGACAGAGCCGGGCGCGGACGGGCTGGTCTTTGTGCCGTTTCTGAATGGGGAGCGGACACCGGATCTGCCCGAAGCGCAAGGATCCATGGTCGGGATCTCCGCGAGCAACTTCAAGGCGACACACATCGTTCGAGCGCTGATAGAAGGGGTGAGCTTCGGCATTCTGAATGGGTTGGACCTGATTCTGCAGGGCGAACCCGCAGACCGAATCGTTCTCATCGGGGGCGGGGCGCGGTCCCCTGCCTGGGGGCAGCTGCTCGCGGATGCCACAGGTGCGGTGATCGAGATTCCCGCCGAAGAGGAAGCCGGATGTCTGGGGGCGGCGATGCAGGCGGCAGTGGCCTACGGGCGGAGCAGGGGAGACGAGCTCTCCTTTGCAGCGGTCGCGGACAGGTTTGTGCGCCTGCGCGAAGATCGGACGGCTCACCCCGACATCTCCAGGCGAGCCGCTTACGACCGTGCGCGAACGGCCTACCGCACCTGGCTGCACCGGCTCTACCCGGAGGTCGCGGTGTCCCCGGACAGCCTGCCCCTGGCGCCGTAACTCCGCTCGCGCCTAGAAGGTGCGCGCGAGGAGGTTCTCCAGCCGCTCCTGCCGCCCGGAGCGGGGTTGGGGGTTCAGGCCCTTCTCTTCAGCTTCGGCGGCAATCTGCTCCAGGGCAACTTCGCCGCGCAGCATCGCTGCATTTTCAGTACTGTTCCAGCCGGCGTACCGATCCTGGAGGGCGGCGGCAAGCCTTCCTTCCTCGACAAGCTGCGCCGCCTTGAGGAATCCGCGGGCGCAAAGGTCGACGGCGCCCACATGCGCATAGACGAGGTCTTCGGGGTCGATCGACTGACGCCGGATCTTGGCGTCGAAGTTCATGCCGCCCTTGCCGAGACCGCCGGCAAGAAGAACGTGGTACATCGCGAGGGTAGCTGCTTGTAAGTCGTTCGGGAACTGGTCGGTGTCCCAGCCGAGCAGCGGGTCGCCCCGGTTGATGTCGAGCGAGCCCAGCAGCCCCAGCGAGGCGGCGGTGGCGATCTCATGCTCGAAGGAGTGGCCGGCAAGAAGCGCATGGTTGGCTTCCAGGTTCAGCTTCACCTCGGTCTCGAGGCCAAAGCGCTTGAGAAATCCGAACACCGTGGCCGCGTCGAAGTCGTACTGATGGGTGGTGGGCTCTTTGGGCTTAGGCTCGATCAGAATCTGCCCGGAAAAGCCGATCTTGTGTTTATACTCCACAACCAGCGAAAGGAAGCGGCCAGCCTGCTCGAGCTCGTGGCCCATGTCGGTGTTGAGCAGGGTGTCGTATCCCTCGCGGCCGCCCCAGAGTACATAATTTTCCCCACCCAGGGCCTTCGTAACGTCCATGCAGTGCTTCACTGTGGTGGCCGCGTAGCGAAAAATCTCTGGATCAGGGTTGGTGGCCGCCCCCGACATAAAGCGTGGATGCGTGAAGAGATTGGCGGTTCCCCACAGAAGCCTGGTCTTCGACGTCGACATCTTCTCCGCAAGGTAGTCAGCAATGGTGTGGAAGTTGGCGAGGGACTGCCCAAGCGAATCGCCTTCGGGAGCAATGTCGCGATCGTGAAAGGTGAAGAACGGCAGGTCAAGCACCCGGAAAAGGTCAAAGGCGGCATCGGCCTTGTCGCGCGCAGCCTGCATCGCGTCGTCGCGATCCATCCATGGACGGTGAAGGGTGGGCGCGCCAAACGGATCGGCGCCGTTCATCACAAGGGAGTGCCAGTAGGCCACGGCGAAGCGCATGTGCTCTCGAAGCGGCTGACCGAGCACCACTTGGTCGGGGTCATACCAACGGTAGGCGAGCTCGTTCTGGCTGGTCGGACCTTCGTACGTCACGGTAGGCATGGCAGTGAAGATGGTCTGGCTCAACGAGGCTCCTTGGGCAATCGACGATGTGAGGGAGTGTACTGAACTCAGGGATGTTTGGGCTCGGACGCTGGGTTGGGGGCTGGATTGGGATCCGGGGCGGGTGTGACTGGATCGCCCGTCCAGTAAGACTCGCGGAAGCGGATGCGGGCGGAAGGATAGTCAGGGACGGTGACGGAGATGGCATGGAGGCCGGTGGGAACAGGGGCGTCGTCTTTCGCGTGAGGTTGGAAGCTGATGAGGTAGTAGTTGTGGATGTGATTGGCGATGTCCGAAAGGCCGCGCTCGAACCCTTTCTGGGTGGTGAAGTTGATGTACTCGCCGCCTGACAGGCGAGACAGCTCTTTGGGAGCATTGGACCGGACTGCCTGGACGGCGGCCAGGAAAAGGGGAAGGAAGTCGGGTCCATTGCCGGAGCTATGGCGAAGGTCGCTGAGGAACTGGGTCTTCATGGGCGCGAAGGCGACAGAATCGACAAGGGCATTGGTGCGTCCGAGAAACGAGATAACCGTCTCAGGCTTGTGGTGCGAGCCGTGGTCGCGAGTTTCGCTGATGAGGAGAATGGCGTGCCGGTTGGTGTCGGGGCGGTGCTCGAGCATGGCCGTGGAGTAGGCGACGGCATCAAGGATCGCGGCATTGGCATCATCGGTACAGGGTTCGAGCTGCCCGAGGGCGGTGTGGATGGCATCGGGGTCCGGGGTGAAGTCCTGGAGGACGGTGGGCTCGGACCCAAAGGAGACAAGGGCGACCTCGCGCGGGCCACCGCCCGCGATGGCGTCGATCATGCTGGCAAGACCGGGGAGTTTGGCGAACTCAGCAATGGCGGAGCGAGAGCACTGGAGCACGACGACAAGCGAAAGGCCGCGGGAGTCCGTCTCTTCGTCGAGGTGAATTGTCTGGGGCACGCCGTCGGCGGTCACGACGAACTGCTCCGGCTTGAGGGTGTACAGCATGTCCCCGGACTTGATCTGGACGGTGGTGGGGACGAGGACGAGGTTGGACTGGACGGAGAGGGTTGGTGGTTGTGCGCCTGGTGCTGGGTTGGAATTTTGAGCGCAGAGTACTGCGGAGCAGAGCAAAAGGACGATAACAGCGTGACTTCGCATTGCGGAGAAGTTCACAGCGCCGACGTGGGCTGGAACTCGGCGGCGACGAGCCGATTGCCGACAGGCTTCGTGCGTTTGTGCTCGTACATGCGGAGGTCGGCCATGCGGTGCAGCTCCTCAAGATCCGTACTGTCGTCGGGGAAGATGGCGACACCGACGCTGCAGCTCGCCCGGAACGTATGAGCTCCGACCGTGACAGGCGGCGCAAGCGCCGTATGCAGCGAAGCGACGATCGCCTCGGCAGCAGATCGGGCCTGGTGGGAAAAGGGAACGAGGTCCGGGGAGATGATGCCGAACTCGTCGCCGCCAAGCCGGGCCATGGTGTTGTAGCTCCGGAGAGACTGACGAAGAATTTGCGCGACCTGACAGAGGAACTGGTCGCCGACGGCGTGGCCCAGAGCATCGTTGATGGCTTTGAACCCATCAAGGTCCAGCACCATTAAGGCGACGCGCTGCCCGGTCCTCTGCGCCTGCAGCGTCGCCTGATGGAGACGATCCTCGTAGAGCCGGCGATTGGGCAGTCCCGTAAGCTGGTCGTGCAGCGCGAGGTGCTTGTTGCGCTCCACCTGCTGCTCAAACACCACCAGCAGCATCCCCAGCGTAACGGCAAAGGTCTGCAGCGACCAGATCTCGGCGGCAAGCGGCATCCAGCTGGGATGGGTGGCCGTCCAGGCGTGCAAGGCGAAGCAGGCCGACCAAATGGAGAAGCCGGTGACGATCACGGTGCGGCCAAGACTCGTGCGCGGCAATCCCGTGAAAAACGACCAGGCGCAGAAGGCGTAGGTGTACGCGAGCGGCAGATGGGCGGCGAACCCCAGATCTCCGTGCCGAACGCCGGCAGCCATGAGCAGAAGAATGCTGACGCGCAGCCCAAGGATGAGCAAAGGCAATTGCAGCCGAAGAATGGTCCAGATGCCGGTCAGCAAACCCAGCCCGATCAGGATGTAGTACCAGGTAGGATTGGTGACGCCGAAACCGTACAGCGTGAGAAAGGCAAGCAGGGGTGGGACGCTGGCCAGCAGGTGACGGCGGTCTACCGGGTTCGCGTTCTGGGTCGGAAAGGACCCCCAGAAAAAGATGCTGCCGGCGAGGGCGAAGCAGTTCAGGGCAACGACGTGCGCCGCGTGACTCCATGGCCCGGGAAGCAGAAACAGGACACGCTCAACCTCCGCGACAAAGATGAGCAGAAGACCGGCCAGCCATAACCCAAAACGCTGCTCGGGATACCTCCTGCGCAACCAGTCCAGCAGCAGCAGCAGCGCTCCAAGCGCGACGATGTGGGGAACGGGGGCGAGCTGCATCCGGTGGTCCTCGACGCGGTTCTCTCTGTAGTGCTGACCATACTAAACCGTTACAAGCGGAAAAGTTACGCTTCCCCGAGTGTCTGAAGGTGGGCGGGATCGGGTGGACGGGTGAGCAGACTGACCACGAAGAGGCAGGTGAGTGAAAGCACGAGCGCTGGGAAGATCGCGTCGCGACGCGCCAGAGCGGGGGAAAGATGCGGCGCAATGCGGTCCCACAGAACCGTCACCAGCGTGCCCGTGGCGATCGACGAAACCGCCGCGGGAGCCGTTGCTCGCCGCCAGTAAAACGCCGCCAGGATCACCGGTGTGAGCGCGGATCCGTAGATGGTGTACGCATAAAGCGCTACCTTGAGGACCGATTGGGCATACAAGCCCTGGTACAGCGCCCACACGCCGAGGCCGACCACCGTGAGCCGGCTGACTGCCAGAACCCGGCGATTTGACGCGTTCGGGGCGATGTACCGAACGTAAATGTCGTTGACCAGATTCGTGGCGGGCGAGAAGAGCCAGTTGTTGGCGGTGGAGATGACCTTCGCAAAAATGGCTCCGAGCAGCACAGCGCCGAGCAGCGGGAGCAGCGTGGCTTCCAGAGCAGGCACCGCGCCAGCCACGTGGGTGGTAACCGCCGCTGTCGGACCAAGAACCACCGTCGTGGCAGCGGGCACAAAGGCATGCAGGCCGATGTAGGCGAGGATCTCGCGCGGTGCCTGGCTCACCTCGCCGGTGGGAAACAGCGCCGAACCGGTAACCGCAAGTGCAACGATCACGGACTCAAGAATCACGGTTCCGACGATCCAGCCGACCACGGCGCGGGAAGCGTCCTTCTCCGTTCTTGCCGAGAAAAACTTCTGGTACATCGACTGGTTGCCGAGCAGCAGCAGGCATGTCGGCAGGAACAGCTCGAGCGCCTGAATCGGGGAAAGGTCGCCGAACACCTCGAAGTGCGTCGGCGGAAGCGCCTGGCGAACCGTCGGCCATCCGCCCGTGAGGTGAATCAGCACCGGCAGCGCGACGCACAGGGCAGAGGTCGCCAGCAGCCCGATAAACAGGTCCATGTAGGCAACCGAGCTCATGCCGCCCACGGCCGTGATCAGGATGACGAAGCCCGCAATGATGTAGCGGCCGGCGATGGGTGTAATCGCGCCGGGAAAGATGAGGTGAAGGATATCGCCTCCGCCGATGAACTGGTACGAGGTGATCGCGGTATAGGCAAGCAGGATGGCGAGCACGCCAAGCACCCGGGCAGCCTGGCTGTATCGGGCCTCGAGCAGGTCGGGAATCGTATACTGCGCGAACTTCCTCGCCCGCGGCGCGATGAAGTAGATCAGCAGAAGGCCGGTCCATCCGCCGCCGGCTTGCCAGAGCGCGGCAAAACCGTGACGGTATGCATTTTCAGCCCCGGCAAGCAGAGACCCCGAACCGATCCACGAGCTGAGCAGCGTGAACACCAGCACAAACGCAGAAAGCGACCGGCCCGCGACAAGGTAGTCGGCCTTCGTCCGCACCTTCCCCAGCTGGCCGAGCGAAACGGCGAGCAGGGTGAGCGCGATCAGACCGATAACCAGAGCAGCGAGATTCATGGTGGTGTCGGGGAATTGTAGCGTGGACGGTCTTTCGCCACGCGATCGACCTACGCGCGACGAATAGGGAATGTAACGCCGATAGACGCAATCGCACTTTGGTGTAATCGCCTGGGTTCCCGATTGCACGTAAGTTGGCCAATGAGGAAATCCAGGAAAGACGGCTGGGCGTATCGGATTCAGTGCCGCGGGACCGTCTGAGCGGCCGCTGTCCAGGAGATGCCCGGAAGATGGGTGCCGCATGCGAGTGAGCCGGCGAAGATCGTTGCAGAGAACCGTCCGGGGAGCCGGTCTAACTGTCGTGGTGTCGCTGCTGCCCTTCAGCTCAGGCGCCCGGGCGCAGATGCTCGATAACTCCGTGCAGGTGCGCGACGTTCCGTTTCAAGCCATGCAGGTGGTGACGCGGGCGAACGAGGCGGGAACTACGGTCACCCGGGGTCGCATGGCCCGCGATGCCGCGGGCAGCACGTATGTGGAGCTGGTCGATCCGCGCAGCGGTGTCGCAACCACCGCCTTCATCCTCGACGTCCCGGGGAGGCGCGGTATCGTGCTCGATCTGGCGCACAAGCGCTATAGCATACGGCCGGCTCCGCAACTGGCTGCGCAGGAGCTTTCGCCGGCCGCCGTGCCAGAGCAGTTGCATCGAGCAGCGGAGACGCAGGGGCGCTCGGAGCGAGAGCTGCGCAACGGAGCAGAAGCGACGGTGACGCATCTGGGCACGAAGCTGATCGCGGGCGTGATGGCGGTCGGTAGCCGAGAGCTCTGGTCGGCACCCTCGGCCGGATCGCTTTCCGCTGCGCAGAAGCAGCCCGCTTCAGCGCAGAGGGAGATGGAGAGCTGGTTTTCGGTGGACTTGGGCCTATATGTGCGAATGATCGAGACCGACACCGCGCGGCATGAGACGACGGAGGTCGGCCTCACCGAAATCCTGCGGGTGCCTCCGGATCCCAGTCTGTTTCAGGTGCCGGTCGGCTTTCTTCCGGACGGAACCTCGGCCGGCGTCTCCGCCGGGCCCGCCGCCGATGGCGAGTAGGAAGAGGCCCGCACTAAGCAGCACTCGGCTTCCCGACGTTCCCTCCCGCAGGGTGCTCCAGGTCGGCGCTGGCCGAACTCGGCAGTTCGCCACGTTCTTTCAGCTGCTTCTCGATCACCGCCGCTGAGATCTCCGAATTCACTTCCGCCCCGGTCAGCAACATCAACCCCGTAATGTAAAACCACGTCAACAGGATGATGACCGCGCCGAGAGATCCATAGGTGACGGAATAATTGTCGAAGTAATGCAGATAGATCCGAAGCGCGATGGAGGCGACAAGCCAGCCAAGAATGCCGACCGCAGCCCCTGGCGTAAGCCAGTGCCACCGCTTATTCCGCACGTCCGGGGCAAAGAAGTAAATGGTGCTGAACAGAAGCATCAGCATCGCCGTGGACACGACCCAGGTCGCGATCCGGATCATCACAGCCGCGGCAACGGCGACGGAGTGCGGCGCGAGGACGCGCTTGAAGTAGTGCGCCGTGAAGTCTCCCCCGAACAGAAAACCCAGAATGGACGTAACCATCACCGAAAGCAGAACGGTCACCAGAATGGCCGATCCGCGCGCCTGCCAGTATGGCCGCGTCTCCTTCACCTTGTAGACCGTGTTCATCGTGTCCTGGATGGCCGCAAAGCCGACCGAGGCCGACCAAAGCGCGGCAGCCAGGCCAAGCGTGATCTTTCCACCGCTCGAAGCCGCCGTCGTCTGGTTGAACGTATCCACGACGATACTGAAGGCCGAGGGCGGGATCACCAGAGCGAGATAGTCCAGCAGGTGAACGTAGATGCTCGAAGCCCGTTTCGCGGCAAGCCCCAGGATAGACGAAGCGCTGACCAGGGTCGGGAAAAGAGCAAAAAGGAAGTAGTAGCCCAGCTCCGCGGCCCGGGAGAGCAGGTTGTCTTCGTTGAAGCTCGTAAACGTGCGTCGGAAGATGATCCCGGGCGAGATGCCCTGGAAGTCCCACAAATTGTGCAACGGCGAGTGTGAAACGTGCTCCCAGATGCGCTGCCGTGCCGGGTCGGCGTGAGCCGCCCGAAGATCATTCGCGCCGTGCTGGCTGTCAGGCGCCGAACCCTGTCCCGGCTTGGTCGTCCCCTCGGTCCTGGTTGGTTCCATCAAGCGTCTCCTTGCAGGGGAACAACGTCTCCGCTTTAGCGCGTGTGCCTCACTCTAGACAGATGCGCGCCACGGACCTCCGGCTGGTTCATGGAGATGGAGTCGGCCGGGAGCAAAGGAACATCCAATCTGATGGGAGATCGAAGCGGATGGCCGGATGGCGGTGGACAAAGCTGAGGCAGATGTGGCGGCTGGTGCGGGAAAGTCACGAGCAGCCCATGGCAGGTCGATCCCGACCGTTTCAGGGCGTTGGCGCGGAAGAACTCGGGATCACCTTCATCGGACACTCCTCGTTTCTCCTGCAGATCGGCGGAAAGCGAGTCCTTGTGGACCCGGTCTTTTCCAAGCGCCTGATCGTCATGCGGCGGCAGCGGCATCCGGGGCTCGCCCTCGCCGAACTCCCGGCGGTGGACGTTGTCCTTCTCTCGCACGCCCACATGGACCACCTGAATATCGCCAGCCTGCGCCGCGTCATCCGCCGGTCGAAACGATTGACCGGACGAGCTCCGGAGGTAGTCGTTCCCTGGGGCGTTCAGGATCTGGTTGAGCGGCTTGGCTTCGCGCGGGTTCACGCGATGGAGTGGTGGGACCAGCGCACCGTCCAGGAGCTTCGGATCACCATGACCCCGGCCAGGCACTGGGGAGCCCGCATGTTTAGCGACACCCATCGCGGCTTCGGCGGCTATGTCATCGCAGCCGGCGGCCACAGCGTCTACCACTCCGGCGACACCGCATACTTCGATGGCTTCCGCGAGGTCGGCCGGCGGTTGCACCCCGAAGTGGCCCTGTTGCCCATCGGCGCCTACTTCCCGGACAGCTACCGCGCCGTGCACACCTCCCCTGAGGAGGCCCTGCGAGCGTTCCTCGAAACCGGCGCGGAGTGGATGGCGCCTATGCACTTCGGGACCTTTCGGCTGGGTCGCGAGCCAATGGAAGAGCCCCCCGTTCGCCTGCTGGCCGAGGCTCGCCGGCTGGGCGTCGCAGATCGGGTGCGCGTGTTGGACGAGGGCGAGCTGATGCGCCTCGGCGCCCGGTCGGAAATGCCTGCCTGAAATGCCCCTCATGTCTCGTCTACCCCGAAGCACATCTCTCGGCGTTTCTACCACGTCCTTGGTCGTGGACCTAGCGAGCCACCTGCAAAGCTCCAAACTCATCCGATCCGCCGCCGTGTAACGCAACCTGCCGCCCCGCGCCTCCGTAGCCAGCCCTGCTTACCATCCGCTATCCTTGCGCGAACACGTCAGCCATCACCGGAGCCCCAACCCTCATGCCCTTGCGTCGCACCCTCCTCGCTCTCACCCTCCTTTCCGTTCCCCTCCTGGCTCAGCACCACCCCGCTTCGAACCCCCTCGCCGGCCATCCCTGGGCCGACACCTCCCTTTCGCCCGACCAGCGCGCCGACCTCGTCCTTAAAGAACTCACCCTCGCTGAGAAGATCCAGCTGGTCCATGGCATTGGCTGGGGGCCGCTCCGCGACGGCGCCCCTGTTCCCACGGACAACAACGGCGGCGCCGGCCAGGTGCCCGGCATCCCGCGCCTCGGCATCCCCTCCCTCCAGCAGGCAGACTCCGCCGTCGGCATCCGCATGGCCGCTCCCGAGTCTCGCTACGCTACGCTGCTCCCCTCTGTTCTCGGGGCCGCAGCCTCCTGGGATCCCGCCGCCGCCCACCTTTATGGCGATGTCATCGGCCGCGAGCTCCGCGCCCAGGGCTACAACCAGTCGATCGGCGGTGGCGTCGATCTCGCCCGCGACCCGCGCAACGGCCGCCTCTTTGAATATCCCGGAGAAGACCCCGTCCTCGCAGGAACCACCGTCGGCCACCTCATCATGGGTGTTCAGCAAAACCAGGTCATGGGCGACATCAAGCACTTCGCCATGAACGATCAGGAAACCGGCCGCACCGTCGTTAATGCCATCATCGACCACAAGGCCGCCCACGAAAGCGACCTCCTCGCCTTCGAGATCGGCATCCGCATCGGCCACCCCGCCTCCGTCATGTGCTCCTACAACAAGGTCAACGGTGACTGGGCCTGCGAAAACGACTGGCTCCTCAATCAAGTCCTCAAAGACGAGTGGAAATACCCCGGCTTCGTCGTCTCCGACTGGGAAGCCACCCACACCACCGTCAAAGCCGCCCTCGCCGGCCTCGACATGCAGATGCCCGGCGATGAATTTTTCGGCAAGCCGCTCGAAGACGCCGTCCAGTCCGGCAAAGTTCCGCAGGCTCGCCTAGACGACATGGTCCACCGTCTCCTCCGCTCCATGTTCGCCGCCGGCGTCGTCGATCACCCGTCCACCCCGCGCACGGTGGTCGATCCCTTTCGCGGCCGCGACGACGCCCAGCACATCGCCGAAGAGTCCATCGTTCTCCTTCGCAATCAGCACAACGTCCTTCCCCTCGACCCCGCGGCCATCCACTCCATCGCTGTCATCGGCGCCCACGCGGACGTCGGCATCATGTCCGGCGGCGGCTCCGCCCAGGTCGATGCCCCCGGCGGCAATGCCATCCATCCCGGCCGCGGCACCCACTGGGGCGAACCCGTCTACTTCCCCTCCGCGCCGCTCCGCTACATCCGCGAACACGCCCCCAACGCGCAGGTCAGCTTCAACCCCGGCACCGACCCCGCCGCAGCCGCATCCATCGCAAAATCCGCCGACGTCGCCATCGTCTTCGCCGACCAATACATGAGCGAAGGCGGCGATGCGCCCACCCTCGCCCTTCCCGACAATCAGGACGCCCTGATCCAGTCCGTCGCCCAGGCCAACCCCCGCACCGTCGTCGTCCTCATCACCGGAAATCCGGTCTCCATGCCCTGGATCGACCAGGTCTCCGGCGTTCTCGAAGCCTGGTATCCCGGCATTGCCGGCGGTCAGGCCATCGCCAACCTCCTCTTCGGAACCGTCAATCCCAGCGCAAAGCTCCCCATCACCTTCGCCAAATCCGAAGCCGATCTGCCGCACGACAAGATCTTCGGCCTTACCTATGCCGCCAAAAACGGCGGCCTCCCCGAGCACTGGGTCAACGAAGAAAAGAAGTCCACCTTCCCCGCCGAATACACAGAAGGCGTCCGTTTCGGTTACAAATGGTTCGACTCGGAAAACAAGGCGCCCCTCTTCCCCTTCGGCTACGGCCTCTCTTACACCACCTACACCTACTCCGACTTGGCCGTGAACGCAGCCGATCATTCCGTAACCGTTACCGTTACAAACACTGGCAGTCGCCCCGGAACCGAAATCACCGAAGCCTACATCCAACTCCCTTCGCCCAGCAACGAGCACTTCCGCCGCCTCGCCGGATGGCAGCGCGTCCCGCTCGCCCCCGGCGAGCACAAGCAGGTCACCATTCCACTCGAGCACCTCGCCTATGCCACTTGGAGCGATCCGCAGCACAGCTGGACCTGGCTCCCCGGCGACTACACCGTCTCCGTCGGCTCCTCCTCCCGCGATCTCCCGCTCAAGGCAACCGCACAACTCCACTAGCACCGGATCGGAACCGCTCGCGTGTTTCTCTCTGCCTCAAGACCCGCATTCTTCTGAGTGAGGCCGGCTTCGCCCCGGCCTCTTCAGCTCATGCCCTGATTCAGCCGCCAGCCCCGGAAAGATGCGATCCGGCTCGCACCGGCCCGCCGTCAAGCCCGGCTCTTCGCCCCCGAAGCGCTCTCCACCACGCCGGAAGTCAGTTGCGGTTCCCTGCTCCGCGCTAGCCGCCGCCCCAGCAGCATCGCCGGCCGCTCCACCACCCAGAACATCGCCCACCCGCCCAGCAACGTCAGCACCAGGTACGGCCCCAACAGCACCGTCACTCCGTACCGCGGCGCAAACGCGTACACCAGCGCAAACAGCACCGTCCCATGCAACAGATACACGCTGTACGACATCCGCCCAAGCACCTGCAGCAACCGTCCTCGCAGCACCCGCAGAACATGCTGATGCGACAGGGCCAGCAGCAGGACCCCAGCAGCGCCCCACATCATCACCAGATCCACCGCCGGCGGCCCCAGGCCCAGCATCACCCGGCTCGCCCGATCTGGCGCCATGAACAGCAGCAGCGCCGCCGCCGCAAACCCCGCGTATCCCGCCCGTCCCAGCCTCCCCAGCCAGCGCTCCAGCTTGTCCCTGTGTCCAGCCAGCAGCACCCCATAGGTAAATGCCCCCGCGTAGTTTGCCGTCCACACCACCTGTTCCGGCAGATCCGTCCTTGCCAGAGTCACGCCGGTGATCACCGTCAGCACGGGCGGCACCCAAAGCGCCCACCTCACCCTCATCCGCATCACCGCCCAGAACAGCAGGGGAAAGACCAGCGAAATCCGCATCTCCTGCACCAGCGACCAAAATGCCGTGTTGTACGCCGCATCGTCGTAGTTGCCCAAAAAGAGCACGTGCGCCAGCACCAGCGCCCGCCGCGGAGCTTCGTACCACGTCAGCGCAAACCACCCACCGAACTCCGTCGCGCCATGCCACCGCCAACACCCCAGCACAGCCAGCCCCAGGGCAAACAGATAAGGCAGGTAGATCCGGCACACCCGCTTGGCCAGGTAACGCCCGTATCCCCGCTCCACCCCCTCCAACCGCGGCAGCGACAGCACAAACCCGCTCAACACAAAAAACAGCACCACCGCCGCCCGACCCGAAACCAGCAGACGCAGCGGTGTGGCCGTAAACAACCGCTCCACCCACCGCGCATGCGCCGTCCCGGCCCACAGCCGGAAGAAGTGGTACAGCATTACCACCACCGCCGCCACACCTCGCAGCGCATCCAGCTCCCCATACCGTTTGACCGTACCGCTCCGCTGGTCCGCTGCCATGTCGTCCTGCTTTTCTGTGATGGTAGCAAAGCTTGTCTGAGACACTAGGCCCCATGCCGCCCGCACGTCGCAGCACCCGATTGCTTGGCCTGCTGCTCGTCTTCCTCGGCTGCCTCCTCTTCGCCGTTCGCGGTTACCGCGATCAGACCACCACCCTCCAGTCCTTCGACTTCAAACCCGTCTACGGCGCCGCGCGCTGCCTCCTGGACCGCTGCGACCCTTACGACTCCGCCGCCATCCAACGCGAGTTCCTCGCGCACGGCGGAGATCCCACCGACCTCCGGCCCTTCCGGCCCTTCAACAGCAACTACCCACCCTCCGCCCTCGCCCTCGTCACACCCTTCGCGCTTCTTCCATTCGGCCCCGCCCACCTCCTCTGGCTCGCTCTCAGCACAACGCTTTTTTCCATGGCCGCCCTCCTCACCGCCGACCTCTGCCTCACACCGAACCCGGCACATCCCCCCTCACGCTGGACCACCCTCGCCCTTGCCCTTCTGCTCGCCGCCTTCGTCTCCACCTCCACCATGCTGCTCATGCTCGCGCAACCTGCCGGCATCGCCATAGGCTTTCTCGGCATTGCCACCTGGTGCCTCCTCCGCGGCCGCCATCCCGCCCTCGCGGTCCTCGCCTTCGCCCTTGCGCTCACCCTCAAACCCCACCTCGGCGCGCTTCTTTGGCTCTTCTTTCTGCTCGTCCGGCCCGCCATCGCCACGCCCGCCGTCCTCTATCGCCGCCGCGCTCTCGAAATCGCGACCGCCACCATCCTCCTCTCCTTACCCGGCCTGATCTGGGCCAGCACCTCCTCCGCCTCCGCCCACTGGCCGACCGAACTCCGCCAGAACCTGCGCGGCATCGCAGCACACGGCAACGCCTCCGATCCCGGCCCAGCCAACAACGAAGCCCACGACATCACCTCGCTTCAAGCCGCCCTCAGCGTCCTTCGCGACCAGCCCTCCTTCTACAACTCCGCGTCTCTCACCATCTCCGCCGCGCTCTTCTTCCTGTGGCTTGCTCCAGTCCTGCGCACCCCCGCCAACCCACAGCGCGACCTCCTCGCCATCGCCGCCATCGTCACCCTGTCCCTGCTGCCCATCTACCATCGCCAGTACGACACGCGTCTCCTCCTGCTCACCTTCCCTGCCCTTGCCATACTCCTCGCCAGCCAGCGCCGCCTGGGCCTCGCTGCCCTCACCCTCACCTCCATGGCCGTCGCCGTCACCACACACAGCTTCCCCCACGTGGCGGACCGCCTCCTCACCGGCCAGACGCCCCCGGGCAAACTCCTCACCCTGTTCGCCTATCGCCCCATGCCGATCGTCCTGCTCACCCTCACTGCCTTCTATCTCTTTTGCCTGTACCGGCAATCTTCTGCCCCACGCCCCCTGCAAACCCTTCACCGTATCCAACCCCGTTCCATTCCCGCAGCCTTTTTCCTCGTCTGTTCATCCATCCCGTCACGGCTCCCTGCATCCAACCCCAACAGCGCAAAACGCGACATTCCCTTACCTTCTAACCGAACAGGAGAAACACATGGCTGCGATCCCCGAAACCAACTATGACGAGAAGCTCAGCGAGGTGCTAGGCGACGACGCGACCGCGACCTTCGAAGACGACGCAAACTTCGCCGGCAGCAACCCAACGGAGAACGCCGGCAGCGAAAGCCTTTATGCCGCTGGCGGCCTCAACGCCGCCAAAACACCCCTCGACGACGATGAAGAAGAAGATGAGGACGACGATGACGACCTCGAAGATGACGAGGACGACGACGACGACCTCGACGATGAGGACGACGAAGACGACGACCTCGACGAAGATGAGGACGACGAAGATGACGATGACCTAGAGGATGATGACGACGACGACGAGGATGACGAAGATGAAGACGAGGACGATGAAGACGCCACGCTAAAGATGGAGCCGTCGGAGTCCATCCGCGGTCGCGCCACCGAAGCCGCCCAAGCCATCCGGCGTCGCTCCTGATCTTCGCGCCCCCACCACAGCCGCACCCAGACCGGGCCTGCCCAAAGTAGCAGGCCCGGTCTCTTCGTCTGTAACCCTCGCCCGCGGCCTCGTCGCGCTATCCTGTCGCCATGCCCTTGAGCAAGCGCCTCCTCACCGCAGCCCTCATCGCCGGTCCACTCTCCCTTCTCGCCCAGAACGCCCCGCCCGACGCCTCCGGCTCTGTCGCTGCAACCTCCGCCTGGATCACGCTCTCGCCCGACCAGCGCTCCGCCGTCATGCAGTTCGCTGAACCCTATAAGACGTATCTCCGCCACGCCAAGTCCGCGGCTCTCTCAGCGGCCGAACTTTCCATCCTGGCCCGCGCCAGCGGCTTCACCCCGTTCACCTCCGCCTCCCAGGTCCACCCCGGCGCACGCCTCATTCTCAACAACCGCGACCGCGCGGTCGCCTTCGTCGTCATCGGCGCCGATCCCCTCGACACCGGCTCCCGCCTTATTGCTGCCCACGAAGACTCCCCCCACATCAACCTCAAATCCCGCCCTGTCATCCAGGCCCCCGGCTCCGTCGCCCTCTTCAAAACCACCCTCTACGGCGGCCTGAAAAAGTATCAGTGGTCCAACCTCCCTCTCGCCCTCGTCGGCCGTATCGACACCGTCGACGGCCGCCATATCCCCGTCAGCATCGGCTTCGCTCCCGGCGACCCCGTCTTCGTCATCGCCGACGCCGCCCCCCACTCCGACACACTCGAGCGCACCCGCACCTACACCCAGGTCCTCGCCGGCGAAGAGATGGATCCCGTCGCCGGATCCATCCCCGGCGACAAGTCCAGCGTCGCCGAGCAGGTCAAAGCCGCCCTCCACCAGACATTCAACATTCATGACGAGGACCTCGTCTCCGCCGAGCTCGAACTCGTCCCCGCCACGGAACCCGCCGACGTCGGCATCGATCGCGGTCTCACTGGATCCTGGGGCCAGGACGACAAGCTCTCCTCCTACACCGCCGCACGCGCCATCTTCGACCTCAAAGGCACCCCGCAAAAAACCGCGATCGCCTACATCACCAACTTCGAAGAGGTTGGCTCGCCCAACAACACCGGCGCCGGCTCTCAGTTCCTCGACACTGTCTACACCCAACTCCTCGACGCCCAGCACCCCGGCGCCAGTCCCCTAGCCTTCCGCAATGCCCTCGCCCGTGCCGAAGTCCTCTCCGCCGACACCAACGACGGCATCAACCCCCTCTTCCCCCAAAACTCCGAAGACTCCAACGCCGCCATCGTCGGCTACGGCGTCGCCATCAAGCGCTACGGCGCCGGCTTCGACCCCAACTCCGAGTTCACTGCCCGCATCCTCCACCTGCTCGACGCGAACCGCATCGCCTGGCAGACCCAGACCCCCAAGGTTGAGGTCGGCGGCGGCGGCACCATCGGCGGCTTCCTTTCCATGCGCAACATGGAGGTCCTCGACGTTGGCGTCCCTCTCCTCTCCATGCACTCACCCTACGAAATGTCCTCGAAGGTCGACCTTTGGAGCTTTTATCGCTTCATGTCCGCCTTCTACACCATGCCGTAAACCGCGAAGGGGCAGGCGCACTCTTTTCAAAAACCCGTTACTGCAGCGGATAAAGCACCATGTTCCGGAAAAACACCTCTGCTCCCTCTGACTGAAACAAGATCCTCCCCTCCGTCGGAAACGGATCCGTCCCCACATTCGCCAGTACCCCATTCACATACTGGTGAATCACCTTGTCCTCCACCACCATTTCCAGCACGTTCCACTCCCCCTTCGGCCTTTCAAGCTCCCCTCTTGAGTTCCGAAACCCGACCACATTCTGCTGCGGTCCTTTCCCAATGTGCCCGATGTTCAGTGCCGCTCCCGTCGGTCCCGTCACCCGCTTCCCATCCGCTCCCGTCAATGCCGCGCCATCGGTCATCCAGAAGTCGCCCGTCTCCCCCTCCTTGATCTGAAATTCGATCGACCGCGGCCAAACCTTGTTCTCCCCTTGAATGTTGTACAAAATCCCGCTATCCCGAGCCTGCCCCGCCCGCTCGCCAAACGTCCCGTCACCCCACCGAAACTCCGCCCGCAGATAGAACCGGTGAAACGTCTGCTTCGTCACGATGTATCCCATCTCGTGCCCCGAAACATGCACCACCCCGTTCTCCACCGCGAACACATGCAGCGGATCGGAGTTCAAGCCTCGCCCGCGAAGGAACGTGTCGAACTGCGACAGATCCTTTCCGTCAAACAGCACCACCGCCGGCCCATGCGCCGGAATGGCCGAAGCCGGCATCGCCTGCCCCCATCCGCTCGAAACCACTGCCAGCACGCCCGCCAACAGACCCACCCTTGCCCGCATCATCTTCCCTCCCCATGTCTTCGCCCGCCAGTCTACGCGTCCGTACAATCTCCGGCTAGGCTCTGGACAGTCCCACACTCCATCCCATACCGTTCTATGCAAACGTTTCGGATACCTTCGTCCCACGAAAGCGAGCCCGCCCCGCAATGCCAGACCGCAGAGCATTTCTTCAGTCCGCCGCGAAAACCGCAGCCCTCGCCGCCACGACCACCCACCTTCGCCCCTTGATCGCACAGGCAACCGCCCCGCGCTCGGCCAACGACCAGATCAACCTCGCCCTCATCGGCGCCGGCATCCAGGGCCAGCACGACACCTCCTTCGCCGTCCAGGTCCCTGGCGTCAAGCTCGTCGCCGCCGCAGACTGCTACGACGGCCGCCTCACCCACATGAAGGAGGTCTACGGCCAGGACCTCTTCACCACTCGCGACTACAAGGAAATCCTCGCCCGCAAAGACGTTGATGCTGTCCTGATCGCCACCCCGGACCACTGGCACAAGACCGCCGCCCTCGATAGCATGCACGCCGGCAAAGACGTCTACCTCGAAAAGCCCATGATCCACATCTACCCCGACGGGCCCGAGATCATCAACGCCCAGAAGGAGACCAACCGCGTCCTCCAGGTCGGCTCCCAGCGCGTCTCGTCGATCATCTACAGCAAGGCCAAAGAGCTCCTCGCGTCCGGCGCCATCGGCAAGCTCAACATGGTCACCGCCCGCTGGGATCGCAACTCTTCCATGGGCGCCTGGAACTACACCGTCCCCCTCGACGCCTCACCCACCACCTGCGACTGGCCCCGCTTTGAAGGCTCCGCACCCCACATTCCCTGGAACCCCGAGCGTTTCTTCCAGTGGCGCAAGTGGCACGATTACGGCTCCGGCGTCGCCGGCGATCTCTTTGTCCACCTCTTCTCCGGCACGCACTTCATCACCGGGTCCCACGGCCCCACCCGCGCCATGGCCACCGGCGCCATCCGCTTCTGGAAAGACGGCCGCGACGCCGACGACGTCCTTCTCGCCCTGTTCGACTACCCCGAAGGCTTTAACCTTTCCCTCCACGTCAACTTTGTCGACGGCGGCGAAGAGTCCGAGGGCTTCCTCTTCACCGGCTCGGAAGGCCTCATGGAGATCGACGGCGGCAGAGGCACCGTCACCGTCACCCGCACCCCGCTAGCGACCGAGCCCGGTTACACCATCTCCACCTTCGCCGACGCGATGCAGAAGGACATTCTCAAGCAGTACCGCGAGAAGTACCCACGCCAGCACCCTTCCGGCCCACCCCCCGAGGAGGTCCAGACCTTCACCGCGCCCCCGGGCTACTCCGACAGCTACGACCACTTCCACAACTTCTTCAACTCCGTCTGCAGCCGCCAGCCCGTGGTCGAAGATGCCACGTTCGGCTTCCGCGCGTCCGGCGCCGCCTTGCTCGCCAATCGCAGCGTCGAAAAGGACGCCATCATTCACTGGGATCCCGAAGCCATGAAGATCGTCTAGCGCTGTACCAAGGGCGTCCCTACTACCGGACGCCCTTCTCTTTCTGGTGTTATCCCCGTAGGGGACCTGCTTTCCGCGTTTGCCCACTCACCCGCCGAGCCCAGGAGCCGGAATGCCCCTCACCCGCAC
>CALMVL010000071.1 GCA_937873265.1 uncultured Granulicella sp. | reverse complement strand
TCGATCCGGGATGAGATTGGAAACTGGCGGCCCGCTGTGACGATGTCGCGAGCAGGCAGCTTGAAATGCTTCAACAGGGTCTTCTGGAGCTGTGACCCTGAGAAGCCTTGATTGCCGACAGAGAGCGAGAATCCCATAAGCGGGTCTATACCATCTTGGGTCGCCCGGTGTCTCTTCCCCAACGCCTTTCGCCTGCAAGGCTTTAACGTGGCCCAGGAGAAGACACAGTCTGGTGGCTCCAGACGCTACCCCGCAGGCTGCTGTGGGGATTTGGCGGGATGGCGGTGAGGGTGGGGCTCTGCACCTTGGACGAGGGTTGCAAGCACCGCCATGCGTCCCGGCATGGACGGCAGCTTTGCGATGTAGATGGCCCACCACAGGCCCCAGGCAAGGAAGCCCTTGATCTTTACGCCCAGGATCTCGGCGACGGCACGTCGTCCCGACAGGATCGCCAGCTGTCCCAGCATGTGGAAGCGGAACGGCGTTGGCTCGCGCCCATGCAGGACGGCGCTGATGTTGACGGCAACGTGCGTTCCTTCGCGGGTGGCGTTCTGCGCGGTGGGGGCGTAGGTCTTTCCACCGGACTTCGGCATGGGGATCTCGGCGCAGTCGCCGATGGCCCAGACCCCGTCGAAGCCTTCGACGCGAAAGCAGCTGTCGACGACGACGCCGTGATGTTTGCCGAGCGGCAGTTTGGTTTTGGCGAGGAGCGGGCTGGGTTCGATGCCGGTGTCCCAGATCAGCATGCCGGCTTCGATCGACTCGCCGGTGGTGAGCAGGATGCGGTTGGGCTGAACCTCTTTGACGCCCTCGCGCAGAATGACGCGTACGCCGGCGCTTTCGAGGTAGACGCGGCTGTACTCGGCGAGCGATGCGGGCGTTTCCTGCATCAGCCGCTCGGTCGGCTCGATCAGCACCGCTTCGACCTCGTCTGGGGCGATGCCGGCGTCGAGGGCCTGCCGCTTCAGATGTTCGGCGACCGCGGCGACGGTTTCGACGCCGGTGTAGCCTCCGCCTGCCACGACCAGCCGCAGCAGGTTTCGCCGGCGATCGGCGTCGTCGCACGATTTGGCCTGGGCGACGAGGCGAGCGACCTCGGCCACGACCGCGCATGCGTCCGCGAGTGTTTTCATCGAGACGCTGTGCGGCTGCGCGCCGGCTATGCCGTGGTAGGCGGTGGTCGAACCGAGGGCGATCACGAGCTGGGTGGCTTCGAGCACGGAGCCGTCGTGGAGCGTGACGCGCCGCGACGGGAGGTCGACGGCTGTGACCTCACCCTGGACGAAGCGGACGCGGCTGGGCAGGCTGCGGATGGGGACGGCGATGTCGCCGGGTTGGAGATTGCCTCCGGCGACCTCGGTGAGCATGGGGGTATAGAGCAGGTGATCGACCTGGTCGACCACGGTGATCTGAGCGCGGGGGAGCCGTGGAGCGAGCGCCCGGGCGGCGTACCAGCCGCCAAAACCTCCGCCCAGGATGACGATGTGCTCCGGTTGGGACTGCGCGGGAGTGCTGTGGTTCATGCCGGGTTGGACGCCGTCGCAGGCGAAGGTGGGTTGACCGAATTTGGTCTCCGCATCTAGTGGCCGGAGGTTTGTTGACCGGGCGCGGGCAAGCCCAGAAACGCGGCGATGTGTGCGTTGAGGAAGGTCTGATCGGCCGGGCTCGCGCCCGCTCCCGCCGGGTGCCCCCAGAGCGACGGGATGGGCAGAAGGGTGCAGTGCGGGATGAACTGCGACTCGAACTGCGCGTCGCCGACGGGGAAGTACAGGTCGGTGGCGGACGGCATGTAGAGCAGCGGAGCCCGTACCGAGCGGAGCGCGGCGGCCACATCGCCGTGGAAGCCGGGGGTTGCGCCGACGTCGTTCCGCTCCCAGGTGCGCATCTGCAGGATGAGGTTGTTGGCGTCGGCGCCCTCGATGAAGTTGTCCTTGTAGAAGGCGATGACCTGACTGACGTCGGTCCACTTGGGGTTTTCGCCGCGCCACAGCTCTGTGCGCCACCATTCCTGCGAGTAGAGCCAGGCGGTCCAGACGAGGGAAAAGGCCTCGATGCCCTTTGTGGGCTGCTTGGTGTAGTCGCCGTTGCGGAAGGTACTGTCGGCCTCGATGGCGGCGATCTCGCTTTCGAGACGGACGACCTGATGGCCGTAGGCCTTGGCGGTGCCGGAGGTGGCGACGAGGCGATCCATGTAGGCGGGGTAGCTGACGCCCCACTGCAGCGCCTGCTGCGCGCCCATGGAGAAGCCGATGACGGCGCGGAGGTGCCGGACGTGAAGCTCCTCGGTGAGCAGCGTGTGGACGGCTTCGACGTTGTCGCGGATGGTGGTGACGGGGAAGCGCGGGCCGTGGAAGGGCTCGGGCGTATTTGAGGGTGAGGAGGAGCGGCCGTTGCCGAAGAGCTCGCTCGTGACCAGGAAGTACTTGTCGGGGTCGAGCGCCTTGCCGGGGCCAATGAGCCAGCCGTAGCCGTGCATGTCGGCCATGTAGTGCGAGGGGAGCAGCATGGCGTTATCGCCGGCCGCGTTGAGGTGGCCGTAGGTGCCGTAGACGACTTTGGCTTCGGGCAGAACGACGCCGCTTTCGGTGTGGAAGTTGTGGAGAACGAACTCGTGCTGGACCGGCTCGGGCTGGGCGGGTTTGCCTTGGGCAGGGGCGAGGGCGCTCAGGGTTGCGGCGCACAGGAGAAGAGCGATGTGCTTCAGCATCGGTTGGGTCTCCTTGGGATCGGCGATGGTTGCGACATGGCGACGATGCCTTTCTTGTGTTCCCTCCCCCGGGTGGAGGGATGGCTGGACGACGGGCTTTTAGCTTTTTGCGGCCGGCGCAGGCACCCCGCGCGGCAGCGGCATCCCCATGACGAAACGCATATGCACGAAATCGAACGTGAAACTTTGCACCGACTGCAGCACATCCTCTCCGATATTTCCGAAGAGTGCGTCGATATCGGCATGTTGCACGGTTGGAAGGACGGGCAAGTTCTGCAGGGTGACCGAGCGAGGGCCAAACTTGAAGGTAAGGAACGGCACAAGGAAGGTCTGTGCGTCCGATTCACCGCCCGCTCCGATGTTCTTTGTCTGCGACCTCTTCCAGGTCGGCTCTTCCGCTTTGAAGCGATTGCGGAAGCGTACCGAGAGGGTCGTGCCGGAGGCTCCGGTATCGAGCGTGAAGGGAAGCCGCTGCCCTTCAATCGCGGGCTCCGTCACCGGGTTCAGGAGGCGTAGCTCCATCGGAGATCCGTCCCCTGCGCTTCCGCCGCCCGCGGTGGCGTCAAAGGTCCCGTCGTGATGAAAGGTGAGTCGACCGAGTGCGCGGAGCACGGGGAAGCCAACGATTCCGGAGATGCGGTACGTATGTCCGTTGCCATCCGAGATGGTGAGGCTGGCGTCGTCCAGCACCAGCAGGACGACATTGTGTGCAGTCGCGCCTCCGAACGGGAGATTGGGCAACACTGCGACCCGGAGCGGATTCTCCGCACCCGTCACTCCGCCTGAGGTGTGAGCGACTCCCGGAAGCGGAGCGAGGTGGAGTTGAGCGGCAAACGTACGGCTGACGACTGACTGGTTGGCGCCAGTATCGAGGACCCATGCGGAGGTCACGCCGTTGACGGTCAGCTTTGTCGTTATCAAGCCCAGTGGATTTCGCCGGCTGGTTGCGAGGTGCACCGGCCCGTTCCAGCTGAGCGTCTGTGCGGGAGAGCTTGCAAGAACACGGGCAAGCTCCGCGTCATCCTGCGCTCCTTGCCGGTAGCTCACGGGCAGCTTGTCAAGTAATCCAGAGTGGTCGAGGTCCCGATACACGGGCTCGGAACGAGCATACAACCCATCGCGGTCGTAGATATTTGCAAGTAGCCGGAGCAACAGTGCTGCTTGCGTCGGCGCTGTCCGCCGCAGCGACGGCAGCGCCTGGGTAAAGAGCTGACTAGCCTCTTCGTCTCGACCCTCACGTGCGGCGAGTACGCCGGCAACGTAGTCGCGCTCTGGCCCGGGCTTGGTTCGCGCGAGCTCAGAGCTGAACTCAGCGATCGGAACGTCGCTGATTGCGGTGCTTTCCTCGTGGTCGTTCGCGGCGTTCGGCTGCTGAGGGGAGAGTTTCGGTGCCGCCAGCAAGAAAAGAACGACACACACCGTGCCCACGCTCGTGAGCAAGTCGAGCGCATGAAGTGAACGCGTTGTCGAACGCTCGAGTCGAACGGCAAGACACGGGAACGCTTTGTCTTTCATGCGGTCGGGGCGCCTTCATCGCTTGGTGGAGCGCTCGCGCTTGCTTGAAAGACGTTCACGAGTAGCGCGCCAGCAACTCTTTGGAATCTCACAAGCATAGCGCGAAGGCGCTTGATCGCCGTGGTCGTCTGAGCGGAAGCGATCACCGGTGCGTTTGGGGGGCCGTGGGTGATTCGTTGGGCGGAGGCAGAGGGTTTGGCGTGGGGTGTAGGAGAATGGGAGAGTGTGCGCGTGAGCGGGAGCGCGGTCGGGATCGGCTGCGGGATGAGGTTTGTGTGATGGCGGATGAGCGGGTTGTTGGGATTGATTTGGGGACGACGAATTCGTTGGTGGCGTTTATGGAGGGGTCGGCTCCCCAGGTGATTCCGGGGGAGGATGG
>CALMVL010000070.1 GCA_937873265.1 uncultured Granulicella sp. | reverse complement strand
CAGGCCCCGAACCCTGGCGATACCGTGACCCTAGCAAGCGGGTTACCCGTCGGCGATACCGCTTCCGTTGTAGAAGAGCCAGTACTCTTGAGGGCATGCGGTTCGACATCCTGACAATCTTTCCGGGGTTTTTTGCTGGCCCACTCGACTTTGGCGTGCTCCGCCGGGCGTGCGAAACGGGCCTTGTCAGCGTCCAAACGCACGACCTACGCGCCTTTACCCACGATCGCCACCGCACTGTGGACGACCGGCCGTTCGGCGGCGGGGAGGGCATGGTGCTGCGCATCGAGCCGATCCACGAGGCGCTCCGCTCCGTCGGCATCACGGCCAAAGCGCAGCGCGATCTTGCCGCTGAGTCGGTGATCCTGCTCTCGCCGCAGGGCAGGCCATTCACGCAGGCAGTTGCGCAAGAAATCGCGACGGTCGAGCGGATCGTCTTGATCTGCGGCAGGTACGAGGGCGTCGACGAGCGCGTGAACCAGGTGTTTTGCGACCGCGAACTATCGATCGGCGACTACGTGTTGTCGGGCGGCGAGCTGGCCGCAGCGGTCGTGATCGACACGGTAACGCGGCTGCTGCCCGGTGTGCTCGGCAATCCGGATTCGTCACGCTTCGAAAGCTTCGGCATGAAGGACGGAGGCGCGATGGCTGAGCCGGGTCTGCCGCCGCGATCGACCCACGGCGCGGGTGGTCTGCTGGACTACCCGCATTACACGCGTCCAGCCGAGTTTCAGGGGATCGCGATTCCGGAGGCGCTGCGCGGGGGCAATCACGAGGAGATCCGGCGTTGGAGACGAAGAGCGGCGCTCGAGAAGACGCGGCGGAACCGGCCAGATCTGCTCGCACACGCGGATCTGAGCCGAGAGGATGAAGCGATGCTGACTCAGCTACACGACGAGCAGCCAAAGGCGGATAGAACAAACTAGCTCATCAGACGCCTATGGACATCGAATGCGCAGCGTGTCTGCCCACGCGGACACATCTTGAGTCCGTTTCGACTGCATTTTTGACTACACTTCATGTAGACTTTGAAGTTGAGTCCAAGATCAGGAAGTTACCATGTCTATCAATCCCATCATGCAGAAACTGGCCGACAAGTTAGCACGGACCGATCTGCCCGCGTTTGCTCCCGGCGACACCGTTCGAGTTCAGGTCAAGATTAAGGAAGGCGAGAAAGAGCGTCTTCAGGCGTTTGAAGGAATCGTCATCGCCTCCCGCAAAGGGCCGCAGGGAACCTTTACGGTGCGCAAGATGAGCTTCGGCCAGGGCGTCGAGCGCATCTTCCCGTACAACTCCAAGGTCGTCGACAAGGTCGAGAAGATCCGGTCGTATGAGGTTCGTCGAGCCAAGCTGTTTTACCTGCGCGGTCTGCGCGGCAAAGCGGCTCGTTTGCGCGAGGTTGAGCGCGCCTCGTAGGTCGATGAAGTTGGCGGAGCCACGGTCTCAGGGATCGTGGCTTTTTGCTGGTCGCAGATGTCGCTCTCGGGGTGCAATTCTCTGACGTCTCCGGCACGTTGCGCAGCTTTCTCCCGGTTTAGACTGCGGTTAGCACATGGCTTCCTCCTTTCCTTCTGCGGCGTTCCAGCGGGCCGTGACCAAAGCGACGGCGAAGCAGCAGATGCTGAAGCAGCTGGTGTGCTCGGACGCTCCAGAACAGGCCCTGCGGTATCGCGGCTTCCGGTTCATCGCCGGTGTCGACGAGGTGGGTCGCGGCGCTCTGTTCGGGCCTGTTGTGGCGGCAGCAGTTGTTCTGTCGCCGCGGACGGCGGGTCTGGCGCGAGCCGGGCTGAAGGACTCCAAGCAGCTGACGCGCAAGGAGCGCGAACGGCTGGATCGGCGGATTCGACGCGTTGCGTTGGCGGTGAGCGTCGCAGAGATATCGGCGGCGGTGATCGACGAGATCAACATCTACCAGGCGACGCGGCGGGCAATGCTCGAAGCAGTTCAGGGCTTGCCGGTCGATCCGGATCACCTGTTGATCGACGCCATGCGCATCGAGCACAACTGCGCGCAGACCAAGCTGTTCTACGGCGATGCTCTGAGCCTGTCGATTGCGGCAGCTTCGGTGGTAGCGAAGGTGCACCGCGACGCTCGGATGCGGGAGCTTGACCAGCTGCACCCCGAGTATGGATTGGCGCAACACAAGGGGTACGCGACACCGGAGCATCGGCGAGCGCTGCGAGAGCATGGACCGTGCGAACTGCATCGGCGGAGCTTTCGCCCCTGCGCGATGGCCGAAGATCCGGACGCGCGGATCGAGGACGTGATTTCACCGGAGCAGATGTTCGACGAAGAGGATCTGGAGGCGAACGAGTGGCTCTTAGGCTGATGTGTGTTGTGGCGCATCCGGATGACGAGTGCTTCGCCTTTGGAGGTGCGCTGGCGTTGGCTGCGGACCGAGGAATCGAAACCTACGTGGTGTGCCTGACCGATGGACAGGCGGCGACGAACCGGGGCGACGCGACGAGCGGCGCGGAGCTGGGACGGATGCGACGTGCTGAGTTTGTGGCCTCCTGCGAGATTTTGGGTGTGACGCAGCATGAGTTGATGGACTACGGCGATGCGCAGCTGGAGCATGTGGACTTCGCTGACGCTGCCTGCCAGCTGGTGGAGCGGATGCGGCGATTTCAGCCGCATGTGGTGCTAACCTTTGGCTCGGACGGCGCGCTGAACACGCATGCGGACCACACGATGGTATCGATGCTGGCCACGTCGGCGTTTCATTGGTCGGGGCGCGAGAAGCGATATCCCGAGGCTGGCCCGTTGTTTCAGCCGCTGAGGCTTTTTCACCTTTCTACGAACTTCTTTTTGCCGGATCGACAGGCTCCGCTGCCGACCCCGTGGACGGTGCGGCTGGATATCGGTTCGGTGCGGGAGCGGAAGTCGGCGGCGTTCCGTGCGCATGCGTCGCAGTCTCCGCTGATGGAGCGGACGCGCGAGGTGTTTGCGCGGTATGGCGGCGAGGAGTTTTATACGCTGATGGCTTCCCCGTCGGCCATGCCGGCCCAGCTGACGTCGGACCTGTTCGAAGGGTTACCTCTGGAGTAGAAGGCTGCTCGACGCTCTGGGTCGTCTTCCGTGTCCTCCCTTCGACCTTTCCCCCCCTACCCCCCCCGGGATCTGTGAATAAGTGACCGCGATTCAATGAGTTGGAAAACGTGGTCGACGTAACCTGTTCATTCGAGGGCGGTTGGACGCAAAATATAGGAAAGAAACGAGTTACAACAGACCCCAGAGGGGTGAGAGCTCGGCAGCCTCGGTGAGCAGAGATGCCAGGATCCCCCGCTGCGCTCAGGGAAGGGCTTTGGTGTGAGCTTGTGCTCCTGAGCAGACGGTTCAGGCGCTGGCTTCCTTGCCTTTGCGAGGACCTTCTCGGCAGGTGAGGTGGTTTGTTGTCGGACTCTGTTTCTAGTGTAAAGAGTTGGACTAACTGGTACGCCATTGTTTGAGTGGTTTAGTGGGAGGGCGTAGGAGGGCAGAGGCGGCGCGCTGCCGCGACGGCCTTCGTGACGGGGGCGCTGTCGTGAGTCGAGCACCGGGTTCGGGGCGGCGGCTCGACGCATCGAATCTCTCGGCGACGAGGTTTGCGAGCCGGCGCCGGCGCGAGGAGGAGTGAGCAATGGGAGATGAGCAGGGCGGTGAGCCGGAACGGATGTCTCTGGGGGTGAATGGGTGGATGCCGAACAATCCTCGGCTGCCGGTGCTGGTTTGGCGTGGGATGTTTTCCCGAGAGCGGGCAGGGGATGAGATGGCAGCGGCGATGGAGCGGGAGTTTGGGCGGAATGGGTGGCCGGCGCAGTGGAGAGATGGGGTGTACAGCTTTCACCATTACCACTCGACCGCGCACGAGGTGCTGGGGATTGCGG
>CALMVL010000069.1 GCA_937873265.1 uncultured Granulicella sp. | reverse complement strand
CACCACGCCACTGCACCATCAGGCGCGAGGAGGGCAAGCGTTTTCCCGTCACCCATGGCGGCATAATCCTGGAGCGGAAAGGCTCGCCGGGTAACGTCGGCAGGCAGTTTTTCTTGTGTGTTCAGCGTGTCCCCGTTTGTTTGTCGGTATGTGAGAGGCTGCTTGCTCCGAACAGCCTCATCCCAAAAACTACGCGATTCCTAAGCCACCGGTGACGCCGTAGATCTCACCGGTATGCAGCTCGCCTCCTGCGAGGCGAGTAGCACGCAAACGGCAGCTAGTTTGGGAGGCTGGCCGGGGCGCTTGTACGGTGCCGCACCGCCCAGCAGACTCAGATAAGCTTGTCGAGCGTGATGGGCAGCTCGCGAATGCGCTTGCCTGTCGCGTTATAGATTGCGTTTCCAATGGCAGCAGCAACGCCGACAAGTCCGATCTCTCCCAGGCCTTTCGCGCCGATCGGATTGACGATGTCATCCTCCTCTTTGACAAAAATGACTTCGATGTCATGCACGTCCGCGTTTACCGGTACGTGATACTCGGCCAGGTTGTGGTTCATGATCCGACCAAACTGATGGTCGGTTTCAGCCTGCTCCTGAAGCGCCATGCCGATCCCCCAAACAACGCCGCCAAGGATCTGGCTGCGGGCCGCTTCGTGATTGATGATGCGACCACCTGCGATGGCACTCACGATGCGGCAGACGGATACGGTCCCGAAATCCTCGTCCACCTCCACTTCGGCAAACACGGCCGAGTGGGTGTAGCTCTTATATCCGTGCTGCTTCAGGAAGTTCGGCCCCGTCTTGGTTTTTTCTGCGATCGGTTGGCCATCACCCGACGCCAGTGCGGCAGCCAGGGTCACGAACTTCGCGGAATCGCTGCGCAATGAAATGCGCTCATTGACGAATTCCACGTCTTTGAACGATGCGTGCTTCAAGGGCGAATCGTCGAGCCCGGAGGCGAGCTTGAAAACCTTCTCCGCAACGGCCTTGCACGCTTCCGTAACCGCTGTTCCGACAGAAGAAACGGTCCAGGAGCCTCCTTCCAGCGGGGCAACGGGTAGTTCCGAGTCGCCGAGCTTTACAACGACTTTTTCAAGCGGCAGACCGAGCGCTTCCCCGGCAAGAATCGCCATCACGGTGTAGGTGCCGGTACCGATATCGGCCGTGCCGCTGGCGATGGTCAACGTACCGTCTGGCGCAAGTGTTGCTTTCGCGGCGGCCGGCATTTGCGGAGATTCCCAAACGCCGCCGGCCATGCCGCGCCCGACCAGGGCGGTGCCGCGGCGTTCCGTGCGCGGCGTCGGCTTGCGTTCGTTCCAGCGAAACATCGCCGCCCCCTGCGCGTAACAGGCTTTCAGCTCCTTGCTGGAATACTTCTTACCGTGGTTCTGGTCTTTTTCAGCATAGTTCTGCAGTCTCAGATCGACGGGATCGCGACCTGTGGCGACGGCCAGTTCATCCATCGCCGTTTCTATCGCCCAAACGCCCTGTACAGCGCCAGGTGCACGCATATCGCCCGGAGTGGAGATATCCATGGACACCGTTTTCTCTTCCATGGTGGCGTTTTCGCAGAGGTAGCTCAGGCCGCTCCAGTTCGCGATGACTTCAAAGTAGTTCTCGTAACGCGAGGTGGCCTGCAACGATTCGTTATGCATCGCGAGCAGGGTGCCGTCCGTGTCGGCACCGAGGCGGATCTCCTGCAGTGTTTCCGGCCGATGGCTGAGAGTAAACATCTGGTCTCTCGTAAGCGTTAACCGGACCGACCGTTTCAGCGCTTTCGCCGCCATCGCAGCAAGTATGAGCTGGTATTGTGGCCGCAATGCCGATCCGAACGCGCCTCCGACAAACGGGCTTTCTACACGAACGTCATCCTTGGAAAGACCGAGCGCGTTGCACACCAGCATCTGGCTGTTGGTGACGCTTTGCGTTTTGTCATAGATCGTCATCGTGCCGTCTTCATTCACGATGACGGTGGTGGCGAACAGCTCAATCGGGTTGTGGATCTCCGTGGGCGACATGTAGCCCACGGCGAGCTTTACGGGCGCGTCGGCATACGCCTGAGCTGAGTTACCCCGGTTTTTGGGTGGCGGCTCGATGCCTGCACGATTCGACTTCTCAACCTTCTTTGCTTCCTGCACAGCGAACGTCATATCCGTCTGGTGCGTCAGTGCCTTATATGACACGTCGACCAGCCTGGACATGGCCCGTGCTGCCTCAAACGTCTTCGCAACACACAGCGCAACCGGTTGACCGCTGTGATGAATATGCTCGTCATACAGGGGACGCAGCGGCTTGCCATCGGTCGGAGCGTCTTCGTCAAGGTACGACTTGTTGAACCAGGCCATGTGCGGCCGGTTCTTGTGGCTGAATACCTCAATCGCGCCGGTTACCGCCATGGCCGCAGCGGTGTCGATGCTGTCGATTTCTCCATGTGCAATCACACCTGAGACAACAACCGCATACACCATGTCTGGAGAAAAGAACTCTGCGGCGTACTTTGCCGCGCCCGACACCTTGGCGGGTCCGTCGATACGATTTACGTCTGTACCAATCAGATGGGTGTTCATGCCTGCTCTCCTTCGTGAGCTGCCTGCTCCAGCGCCCGCACTACGGTGACCGGTGCCAGCTTCAGTTTGAAGTCGTTTTCACCGAAGCCCTGCGCGCCCGCCAAAAGCGCACGCTGGAACTCGTGGTAGGTATCGCGGTTGGCAGGCCTGCCGACCAGAAGTTGCTGCTCCAGTTGAGGATTTCGCCAGGGCTTATGTGCTACGCCGCCGAGCGCAACGCCTGCTCTGGCGATCACTCCGTCCGCGACTTCAAGACCTGCCGCTACAGACACCAGAGCGAACGCATAGGACTGCCGGTCCCTTACTTTGATATACGCGG
>CALMVL010000068.1 GCA_937873265.1 uncultured Granulicella sp. | reverse complement strand
GCTTGCTCGAACGCTTTCGCGGGATTTCCGGTCGATAGCTGCAGAGGCTCCATGCCGCAGTAGCTGTCGGGTTTCGATCGCCCGGTGGCTGTATCAAGGTCCAGCTCACACGTGCCTTCCTCATAGCTGATCTGGACCTGTGTAGCGGCGTACGTAGCCTGCTCGAAGCTCTCCGCGATCACCATGGCCACAGCCTGGCCCGCATAGTGGATGCGGTCGTCCTGCATCGGCAGCAGCATTTCGATCAGGCCGCCCTCGCCCGAATACTGGATGCCTTGCACCTTGTCCGGCAGGGGCTTCAGCTTGGGCGCGGAGGCTGGCGTGACGACGACAATCACGCCGGGCAGCGCCTCCGCTGCCGCGGTTTTAACAGCTGCCACACGGCCGCACGCGATCGCGCTTCCAATTACAACGCCGTGAACGAGGCCGTCCGGGCGATGCTCTGCGGTGAAGCGCGCAGTGCCCGTCACTTTCAGTTTGCCGTCCACGCGCGGAAGCGCCTGGCCGACCATGCGCGGCTCGAAAGGGGTCTCATGCATGCCGAGCGAGCCTCCAGGCATGGATTACCGTCTCGTTGGGGCAACACGGCGAATTGGCGGCAGCTATCTCGGCGAGCATCGTCGTTTTTCTCTGGAGAACCGAAGCTGAAGTGCGATGCTTCATCCCAGCGGCGTCTTCTTTCCGCCAATCTTGTCGGTCGTCTCCATCGGAACGCGGCAGCCGTTCAGAAACAGGCTCAGCAAGCTGAACCAGGCGATGATCAAGATGATCTTGCGCGTGGTCGTGTTGCCGTGTCGGTCCAGCAAGCTCTGCAGCGTGCCGTCTGTCAGCGTACCGGTACCCAGCAATTCGTCGGTTGCTCGGCAGGCAAGGACGAAATCGGGCGCAATACCTTCGACCGGCCCATCGTTGGCAGCGGCTTCGATATGCTCCCGGGTCAAGCCATTGTTGAGTGAAAGCGTCACATTGGCCTGCCACTCATACGGTGAGTTCAGAACCTTGGCCGATCGCAGGATGATCATCTGGCGCAACTGCGGGTCGACGCCCTCTGCCTGAAACACGGCGCGTACCAGGCCCACCGTCGCGGAGTACATATCGTCGGCACCGGCGATCATCTGCACTACGTTGAGCGTCTTTGCCGGGTCGAACGCGTCACCCAACACTTTCTGCGACTCCGCGTGTGTCGGTAACGGAACAGCAACAGCAGAGGAATACGGGTGGGGTTCTGTCATAGAGCTTTCTCCTTAAGCGGGTTTGGACTGCTGGACGGGGAACTTGCAGGCCCGGGCCAAAGGTTCGCTTCGCGACGCCGGCCCGCAGCAGACGAAGATAGTAGGTCGTTGACCAAACGCGTGAGCCGCACGGCGTGTTCAAAGTCGGGCGCGACCGCAGTCCCTTCATGGATGTCATCGCGCAGTGCCGCGTACACGCCGCCTACGTTAACCGCCGGAATGGGTAGTACAGCCAATTCGCCTTCATCGATCTGGTGGGGCGCTCCGTTGAGCGCCAGCTTCAACTGTCCCGACTGGAAGCCACGCGGAGCGCCGCCTGTCAGCGTCAACACACCTGCAGCTCCGCGTATCTCCAGCTCAAATGGCGTCGCATCGGCGGGTAGACCACCTGTGGTTTCCGCGTTGAGCGTGCCGCCGTTCTTGAGCCGAGACTGAAGGATGAGCTTGTCAAAGGTCTCACGCCGGACCTTGCGATCCTCGCCTTTGACCGTTGGCTCAGGAAACTGACGAGCCGCGAGAGCGGACACATCGGCCAGTTCGCCCGCCAGCGCGATGGCGAGGTCAATTGTGTGCGCGGCCTGAATGAAGATCAGGTTGACTCCGGCCTCGGGCTTTTCCGCGAACACCATGCCTGGGTCGACTTCTGCGCCCCAGGCATGGCAGGTCGAGTAGCAGCGCACACCTAAGACCCGGCCGATAGCGCCCCCGCTCATCAGCTTTGCCGCAGCTCGCGCGGCGGGGTTGAAACGTGCCTGCAGGCCCAGCGCCACGCGTACACCGGCGCTCCGCGCCGCCGCGGCCAACTCTTCCGCTTGCGGCAGCGTCGGGGAGAGCGGCCACTCGCAATACACGTGCTTGCCCGCTCGCAACGCGCCCAGCACAAGATCGTGATGGTCGGGTACCTTGACGGCAACGGTGACGATGTCGATCGCCGGGTCCGCAAACAACGCTGCGGCGCTGCCGTAGCCAACCCGCGCGCCAAAGGCCGTTGCAGCCTTGTCGGCACTCGACTGGCTTGTCGTGACGACAGCTCCCAACTCCAGGCCGCTCAGCGCTTGAACTGCGGGAACGTGGGACTCGCGAGCCCAGCCACCTTCTGCGCTGGCTCCAATAATGCCGACCTGCAATGATCTCTTCATGCCACCACCCCCGGTGCACGCGCGTAATCCTGGTCGCTGACCGGTTCCATCCACGTAGCTTGCTGCCCGCGATCGTCTGCGGCCTGGATTGAGGTATGGATGAAGAGCTGCTCGGGCGCGGCTCCATGCCAGTGCTTTTCGTCCGGCGCAATTACTACACTGTCGCCAGGCAGCAGCGGCAGCACGGGACCGCCAGCCGACTGGATTCGACCGACGCCTGCGGTGGCGATCAGGATCTGGCCATGCGGGTGCGCGTGCCATACGGTGCGCGCGCCGGGCTCGAACGTTACTCGCGCCACATGCAGCGGGTTTCGGTCCTCGCCAACCGCGAGCGTCTGCTGCCATGCAGTGCCGGAAAAAGACTCCGATGAGCCTTTCTGCGTGCTCTGATCTTCTGTGTGCTTCAACCTCATGCCTTCGCCTCCCTTGCTTCCAGCCATGCAGTGCGCGTCCAATTCGTGAACTCGATTGCAAAATGCCGCAGATGCCGGTCGCCAGCGCTGGTGGTGCCGCAGCAGGCAACAGTGTGCGTAAGTGCAGGTGCATGCCGTCCGCCTCATCGCGCGATTGATGCATCGTGTAGCCAACTCGGAGGCCGTCGCTGTCGATGATCTCCGCGCCAAAACGGACCGGGTACGGCGCATCCCGCGCCATCGGGAACTCATCGTCGGGTAGCGAGCGGTAGAAGATTCTCCAGGGCAGGTCGGTTTCGCCGATGTTCTCGATTACCTCGATGCCATCATCGCCCGGATTCAACACAAAATGCTCCGGGTGCCCGGCGCGCAACACCGCTTCCCGCCCATCCTTCATGGCGCGTTCGTACCAGTGGTGGAAGGCGCTGGCGGACGGGCCCGTTACGATCAACTCCGTGACGCCTGTCTGCCATTCGCCGGATGAAGCAGCGACCCAATCGCGCACGCGCGCAGTCATCGCGTCGATGTCCGACGCAAGCAGGGCGCGCATGCGGTCATTCCCGATCAGGTTCTTAAGATATGCGAGAGCATGTCGCGCCCGCGCCAATTCCTCATCGTGAATGGCGCGTGCATCGAAAGCAACGCCGCCAAGGGACGCCTTCATGGTGAACACGGCAGTATCGACGCCGCTCATACAGCTTTTTCCGCAAAGAAGTGGAGTAACTCGTCCGCTACCCGCGCGGGCTGCTCTTCGGCGAGGTAGTGCCCGCACTCCTCGATCATCACGGCGTGGAGTTTTTCGACCAGCGGCTCGATCTGGCCCTTTAGGTTGGCGCCAAAGCTCGCGGTGCCGCCCATGGTCATCACCGGCATCTTGAGCTTGGTTTTTGCATTCTCGCGGTTGTGCTCCGCATCGATCCAATGTGATCGGAAGTATTCGATCCCACCGCTAAGCGCACCCGGTGCAGCGAGACATCGAGCGTACTCATCCAAAGCTTGCTTTTCGGGGCCATCCGGGTGGTAGGTTTGTTGCCGCATGAAGTGGTCCACAAACATTGGCTCGCGGCCGCTTATGAGCGCCTCGGCAAGACCGTTGGGGGCGTCGAATAGCGGCAGATGATACATGCGGGGGTACTTTGCGGCGTCGTATAGCTCTTCCAGTCCCAGCCCAGGCAGAGCCGCCTCCATCAATACCAGGCGCCGAACCTCGTCAGGGTACGCGCATGCATAGGCGTAGCCAACCATCATCCCTACGTCGTGTGCGACGAGATTGATTGGTCCGAGGCCGAGTTGATGCACAAGCTCGTGAACGTCGGACGCGACGGTCCGCTTGTCATATCCGTCGTTTGGACGGTCCGAGGCGCCGCATCCGCGCAGGTCGGGAGCGATCACCGTATATCGTTCGGCAAGCAAGGGAATCACTTTACGCCACGCGTAAGAGGTCTCAGGAAAACCGTGAAGCAGCACCACGGGCGTTCCGCCTTTGCCAGCCCTCCGGTAGTAAAGCCGGATGCCGTTGACCTCAGCTCGCTTGTACTCTCCCCCGGTATGTGCGGTGTTTGCCATCGAACTCATGCTCCAAGCCGGTTCCTATGAACTGATCTGCTCTTGCAAGAAATGTCCTCTTTTACGCAAGCGCAAGCCGACACTGTATCTACCTACGCAAATAAGTTTCGCCAGAGTTTTCGCAATCGTCCAATAACTGATTGGTGTGAAATGATATGAGATCGCTTATGAATGTTTTGTATTCGTTTTTGCGAGACGAGGTGGAGATGGAGATCAAGCACCTACGAGCGTTCTGTGCCGTGGCGCAGGAGATGCACGTGACGCGCGCTGCGAAGCGGCTTCGAGTTGCGCAGCCGGCTTTGACCCAACAGGTTCGTGCGCTGGAAAAGAGCTGCGGATTTCCTCTGTTGAAAGCGAACGGCAGAGGCATCGCCTTGACGGAGGCTGGAGCCTTCTTTCATAAGGAGGCCGAAGCCATACTGAACCAGCTACATAATGCTCAGCTGAAAGGGAAGGAGCTTTCACTTGGCAAAGCGGGGCACCTCAATATCGGCGTCACAGAAGGAGCATCGTTCAATCCAGTGCTTGCCGCGATGTTCTCATCGATGCGTGAAAGCTCACCCAATCTGAATCTGATCTTCACTCAGAAACGGACGCCTGACCTCGCCAACGACCTTCGCACCGAGGAGATCGACGTGGCTTTCATGTGCCCGCTTCTAGATCCTCACGGTCTGACTTTGCAAAAACTTTATGCAGAAGAAATGCTCGCTGCCATTCCCGTGAACCACCCTTTGGCTGCGTACGACAGTATTGTGGTGCGCGATCTGCAAGATGTACCGCTCCTCCTCATCTCTCACGGAAACACGCAGCATTCGCTGGAGGG
>CALMVL010000067.1 GCA_937873265.1 uncultured Granulicella sp. | reverse complement strand
CCAACTCGATTACTAACTACACCTCAGCGGGCACCACAATCACCACTCATAATTGGGTAGTGTCCTAATTTGAAAAGCGTTTTCAAAGCGCCGCATCGAGTGTCTCCCGTATAAAGTGGGACAGCGTATGACCTTTAGCTTTCGCCGCCGCCTCCAACCGCTTGCGGTACTCAGCCGTAAAGCGCAGATTGACCGCACTCGACTTCGCCTCACCCTTAGCCATCTTGGGACGTCCGGGCTTGCGCTTCTTAGGCTTGGGCTCTGGCACTTCGTATCTCCTGCATGATGGCGGCCTGTACCGCTCGTTGTGGGGAATCGATTACGCCCATGTGCAGCACTGTCACATGCTGCTTCGGGTTGTCGGGGTCGTCCGTCTCGTGACTCCACGCGTAGACGTGCTCTGCTTTGGGATGGTCGTGAAGCCTAAATACCTCGACAGTCCCATCCCAAAGCGTTTTGCCGTTGAACGTCTCCGTAACAGGAACGCTCTTGACGTGCGTCGATTCCACATCGTGAATGCTGCGGATAGCCGCCCGGAGCTCGTCTATATCCGTCATGAGAGACCGAGCCTTTTCTTGATTTCCGCCTTCGCTACATCGGCAATAATCCCCACAGCAACGCTACTCATTCCTGCGACATGCCGTTTCGTCGCCTCCCAGATTGTTTTGTCTCGAATGTTGTCGAGCAATTCGTGACCCTCCCACGTCAATTGTCTTACGACGGGCATGGCGTTCGGCAGTTTTGTCCCCTTAACGAAACCTGCGTCTATCAGCAATGCAACGTGATAAGCAAGCTCCTGCTCCGAACAATCTGGTATACCAAAATACTCTGCACTCGCCGAGTCTAGTTCGTTCCTGCCATCTAACAGGGGGTCGTCTTCAATGGCGAGTAGCACGCCGCGAATTATATCCATCCCACGCTTCACTTCAATTTCGCTCCTAAGCTCCGATGCTTGCATGCAGGGTATACCTCTCGTAAACTAGATGTGTACCCCCAACAATGTTTCCCGGAACCCCGCCGCCAGCGGGGTTTTGTTTACGCGCTAGCCTCCACAAGTTCCGCCACGCTCCACGTTTTGTTTGCGACACCCGCTGCGATCGCTGGGGTGCAGCGAAGCGTGTTGTGCCGTTTGACGAAGTTGTAGTAAGCGAAGTGAAGCCCGACAGCCGCCTCGAAGTTGTCCAGCTTCTTGCTAAACGCAAGGGTCAGGCGAGTGAGGCGACGCATGTGCAGTCGGGTCGTCGCGTTCAGGCGCTCCACATAGGATGTGGAGCAGAGGTCCATATCCGGATTGCCGATGCGCCGTGTCTTCTCCGTTCCAATCACATCAGCCGTGCTGTACCGGCGATCCATCGCGGGTTCCTTGCCGTAAATCTTGACGATCTGGGCATAATCGACATCACGGCCAAACGCCTTCTCAATCGCGCTCTCGTAGGCGTGTAGTCCGTCCGTCGAAATTTGCACCCGGTTCCGCATCCGGCTTGCCACGTCAGCAACGAAGGCATCTGCGGTGGCGGAGTTCCGCTGGCCTACCTTGAAGGCTGGAACCAGCTTCGTCTCCGCGTCGATAGCGCAGAATGTCCAAACGCTGCCAACGATGGCATCATCGCCCATCTTAACGTTGCGATCCTTCTTGCCGACGAATCCCCAAATCTCGTCCATCTCCAGCCGATTGCAGGAGAGGTCGCGCATTTGCGCGCCCATCATGGCGGTGCAACCCTGCCCGACCTTGACACCGAGCCGCATGATCGTATCCCGGTGAACACCCGTCATGCGCTCGATTGAGCGGATGGAGGAACCCTCAGCGAGTGAGGCAATGATTGCAATTTGCTTGTCGGTTGCGAGTACGTTTGCCATTGGTTCCTCTATGTAATTACTGTATTGCAGAAACACTAGGGTGTCAATAGTTTCTGTGGTACATTTTCCACTAGACGCGGCAAGCCGCTACCACACATGACTAAACCCCCATACGGAAGCACAGGCCAACCAGACCCCAGCACCAAAGATGCCCGCCCCCAGCAGCGTGAGATAAAAGGCCATGTCAACGTTGGCGGAGAGATCAAAGCTCACCTTCCACCAACTTTTGTGGAGGAGTACAAAGCCTCCAATGAGAAGGCAGATCGCAGGGAAGATAAGCGATTCCGAATCGAAAAAGCCACTCTCGTTTCCGTGGTTATCGTTGCCGCTCTTAGCCTTATACAAACAAGACAGGCTATCAAAAGCGCCGAAGCCGCTAAGCAAGCCGCAGATGCGGCGAGCGCTGCAAACGACATCACCGCTGAGAGTGTTCGGGCTCGCATTGACGTAGATAGCGTGAAGCTCTCCCAACCGATTGCAATCGGAGGGGCCACCAATGTCACCGCAGTCTTGAAGAATACTGGTCAAACTCCGGCTTACAATGTGCGCACAGGAATAACCCAGACTCGCGGAGAATCGTTGCCCGACGGGGACATGAAAGTTACCCTTAGCGGCTCCGGAACTGTTCGCAACGGAAGTGAAGGTGTGACCATGTTCACTCTGGCTCCAGAGACGGCCACTTCCAGCCTTCTCGGCGGCTTGCCGCAGTCCCTCGATTTCAGCCCGAAGGGTTACACCGTTTACACCTTTGGACGCGCTGAATACACCACGCTGAAGAAGCCCCACACTACCGAGTTCTGCTACTTGCTCACGCAACCCGGAAATGGTGGCCTTTACCTTTTGCGGCAGTGTCCAAAATGGAACACTGCCGATTAGGCACGCCGCGACCACGGCAAGTGCCCAAATCAAATTAGGACACCACCCATAATTGCTATGACACTCTCGGGAATGTGACAGCGACCGTTGATGGCAACGGTC
>CALMVL010000066.1 GCA_937873265.1 uncultured Granulicella sp. | reverse complement strand
CCGCCGACCCTCATCCTCCACCGGCTCCAGCACCACCCGTCGTTCCTCGGCATGCACGTGGAAGACCCGCGCAGTTTCCGCGCCGAGCCGACCCGCAGCTGCCGCGCTTCGGGGTTCCTCAGCCGCCATCACCTGTGCCGCTACCACCGCCGGCGAGTGCTCCACCGCGCTCGTCAGCACCGGACCCGATCTCCTCATTGCCGGCCCCGCACCAAGTGCGGCCGTTTCGCCCACCACACCCGCATCCGCCGATACCGCCGGACGCGCCACCTCTGTCACCCGCGTACCTTTAGCCGCCTCGGGGATGCGCGCTTTATCTCCGCCCGCCACGCCTCCAGTCCCCGCAGGCGCCGTGACCGTACGACCCGCACCCGGTCGCGACAGCACCGGTCCCAGTACCGAGTCTTCGAGCGCCGCCTCCATCTGCGCCAGACCCCACTCGCCCGCCGCGCCGCGTCGGGCCATCTCCGCAAACGGCGCCGGCAGCTCCACCGCCCGCCGCTCATCGCGCACCTGCGTCAGCGCCTCCACCAGCAGCAGCGCCACCCCGCGCACATCCCCTGCCCGCGCCGCATCGCCCGCAGCACCTTCGGGAGCCTCGCGCACGCAGTCGCTGCGCAGCTTCACCGCCTCGCCCCGCGCCAGCACGTTGGCCGCCTCCACATGCTCATGCACCAGCCCCGCCCCGTGCAGCGTGCGCAGCGCCGCGATCACCGCCGTCGCCACCTGCCGTGCTTCCGCCGCCGTCAGCGGACGCTCGCGCAGGGCATCCGCCAGCTCCATGTCGCTCGGCTCAAGCACGGCATACACCAGCTTTGTGCCGCTCAGTTCCGTCTCCCCACACACCTGCATCGTCTGCAGATGCTCGTGCTCGAGCCCCATCACCACCCGCCACCGCCCAAGAATCTCTTCCTCGTCGAAGTGAGCCTCGATCAGCCGGATCACCGCCGGCCCGCTGCCGTTTGCCGTCGTCGCAAAGAACGCGCTCCGCCCTTGGGGTCCCAGCAGCCGCTCCAGCGGGAACCGGCCTGCCACCGTCTTGCCTTCAAAGTCGTTCCAGAGTTCCATAGCAATACCAGTCCTGAAGAAAATGGCCAAGGCAGAAGGCGCCTGCGTGCGCAGGCAGCGGAGAGGCTCCGGAATGCCATAGCAGAGCACCCATGGCCAAGCATCGGCAGGACGTCGATCCGCAATCGCAACCTCGACATGATCCCACACCCGGCCCTGCCTGCTCAACGGCACGGCCGGTCGAAACTTCCGTGTACCCTGCGCGACACACCCCGGGGACACCCGCCCGCTGCACGCGAAAACGGCGCAACTTTCCCGATACACGTTCGTCTTCGGAAGGATGCGCTGTCGAATGGAGTGCCGCCCTGCTGCCCTGGTCCTCGCTTCGCTCTGCTCCCTGCTGAGTTGCTCCAGCGGAACCATCAGAACTCCCGTCAGCACCACGGCAACCGCTGCCTTGCCCGCCCAATGGGTCGTCGCCTGGGGAGCCTCTCCGGAAAACGCTCTTCCCGGATCTGAAAACCCCGGCGGCAGCGAGCAAACCTTTCGTAACTTCTTCTATCCCACCGTCGCCGGCAGCCAGGAGCGCGTCCACCTCTCGAACGTCTTCGGCACGACGCCGATCACCGTCGGCGCCGCCCGCCTCGCCGCCGCTGGCGACACCACCGCTCCCGCTGTCGACTCCACCCGCGACGTCGCCCTCACCTTTTCCGGAGCCACCTCGGTCACCATCCCAGCGGGCGGCGCTGTCACCTCTGACCCGGTCAACATCGCCTACACCTTCGGCGAAAAGCTCGCCGTCTCGCTGTACGTGCGGGGAATCTTTCCCGCCCTGACGCAGCACGAGTCCCAGGTCAACACCAACTACGCCACTGCCGCCGGAGCCGGCAACACCACCACCGACACCGCCGGAAGCTCCTTCACCGCCTCCAACACGGAGTGGTACCTCCTCACCGGCGTCGACGTCTACGGTCCCTACCAGGGCACCGTCGCCATCTTCGGCAGCTCATCGGTGGACGGCCACGCCTCCAACTTCGGCGACACCAACAGCTACCCGACTCCGAATGTTGCCATCGCGTCGCAGGACGATGATCGCCCCTCCGACTGGCTCGCCCGCCAGCTCATGGCTGCCGGCTACAATCTTGGCGTCCTGAATGCCGGCGAGATCGGCGACCCGGCCGGGGAGGACAGCCGCACCGCTTCCGGCTCCGCCGTCGCCGGGATCGACCGCATGCAGCGCGACGTCCTCTCCCAGGCCGGCATCAAGGCCGTCATCATCTATTTCGGCGGCATCGATCTCCGCAGCGACTGCCTGCCGGCGACGAACGTCGAAGCTTCGCTCGCCAACATGATCGCCCAGGCAGACACCGCAGGCGTTCGCGTCATCCTCGCCACCCTTCCACCCGCAGAGTATTGCCTGAGCTCAGACGCGAGCCTGCTTCCCTCAGCCGCCAACCCCTACGCCGGAGACATCAACCCGGGACCGGAAAACCCCGGCTCCACCCAGCGCAACCTCGTCAATGCCTGGATTCGTACCACCGGCCTCACCCTTCCTGGCGTCGTCGCCGTCGCCGATTTCGACAAGGTCCTCGCCTATCCCACTCACCCAGACTTCATGCTGCCTAACTTCTACTCCAACGATAACTTCCACCCAAATGGGGTTGGATACGGCGTTCAGTCCGCCGCCATACCGCTCGCAGCGATTCTCGGCCAGTAAATCGGCTCCCCTCGAAGCCGTGCCCATCCGGAGTTCCTGGGTCCCGGCGCCTGCCGCTGCCCTCACCCGGCGATTCTCCCAACCTCCCTGCGCATCCACCGCTCCCCCTCATGTACGTTTGAGCTACAGACCATGCTGCCCGGCATCTCCACCCACGTCCTCCTTCCGCAACGTCTCTCGCCTTCCATGCTCGACGCTCTCGCCCGTTCCGGCGCACAGGCCATTGAGATCTTCGCCGCGCGCCACCACTTCGACTACACCGACCGCGCCCACACGCGCGACATCGCCGCCTGGTTCCGCGACGCCGGCCTGATCGCCTCGCTGCACCAGCCTCTGTTTTCCTCGTCCCATTGGTCGCGCCACGTCGCCGCCGACCTCAACCTGATCGACCCCGACAAGCCCCGCCGCATCCTCGCCGGCGACGAAACCAAGCGTGTCCTCGAAGCCGCCGAGCAGATCCCGTTTCGCTCCGTCACCCTCCACCTCGGCGAAAAAGGCGAGCCCTGGACCCCCCGCGCCCTCGATCTCTCTCTCACGGCCATCGAGCACCTGCTCGCCTTCGCTCGCCCACTCGGCGTTCAGCTGCTGCTTGAAAATTTACAGAACGACGTTACCCGCCCCGAGTCGCTCCTCGAGATCCTGCGCACCGGTCACTTCGACACCGTCGGCGTCACCTTGGACGTCGGCCACGCCCACCTGCTCCCACCCATCTCCGAACCCACCGCCAACAACCCCGAAGGCCGCCCACGACCCGGCCTCGATCACGCCCTCGATCTGCTTGGCCCACGCATTGCCGAACTCCACCTGCACGACAATGGCGGCTTCAAAGACGAGCACTGCTGGCCCGGCGCAGCCCCCGCCGGCAAAGGCGTCGATTGGCCCCGACTTCACCGACTCACCCAATCTCTGCCCGAAAACACCCGAGCCATCCTCGAGATCGCCCACGACCCCGAATCCACCGCCGACGAAGTCCGGCGCAAAGCCCAGATTTTCTTCGACTCCCAGCAGCGCCTTGACGACCAGCCGACCGCGTCCTAGTGTCACCTTTCGCTGCATCCCCCTACGTGGCAGCCCGACCCCCTCATGGCTCTCGTCTCGACGCGTCGCTCCCTTCGACGCCAGCGTCGCCGCGTCACAGAACTCAACGCACGAGAAAGTAAGCAGATGAACATCTCCATCGTCCTGTGCACCTACAACGGGCAGCGCTATCTGCCCGAGCAGCTTGCCTCCATCCGCTCCCAGACCAGGCCGCCGTTCGAAATCGTCGTGTGCGACGACGGCTCCGGCGACCAGACCTCCGCCATTGTGGAGCAGTTCGCAAAGACCGTAGCCTATCCGGTTCACTTTCACCGCAACCCCGTCAACCTTGGGTCGACGAAGAACTTTGAACAGGGCATCCGTCTCTGTCGCGGAGACGCGATCGCCTTATGCGACCAGGACGACCGCTGGCACCCCGACAAACTCTTACGGATGGCCTCCGTCCTCGATCAGCAGCCGCATGTGGCCGGCGTGTTCTCGGATGCCCGCCTAATCGACGATCATGGGTCAGTTCTTCCGCAAACGCTTTGGCAGCGAAACAGCTTCAGCCCCCGCCGCCAGCGCCGCTTCCACCGCGATGCGCCCCACCAACTCATCCGCCGCGATACCGTCACCGGCGCGACGCTCCTGTTTCGGGCGGGATACCGGGAGGCCCTCCTGCCTATCTCGCCCGAGTGGGTTCACGATGGATGGATCGCCCTTCTCTTAGCAACTCTCTCGGAGCTGCAGCCGCTTCCCGCCTGCCTGATGGACTATCGCCTGCACGCGCAGCAGCAGATTGGCGCGTCGGTTGTTCCCTGGCACAGTCATCTTGCAACCCGCAAGCAAGCGGCGTTGGAGTCTCACCAGCATCTGGCCCGACGACTCGAAGCCATGTTGGCGCGCCTGGAGCAGCTTGCGGGCGAACACAGAGCAGGTTCAGATTTAGCCGGAGAAGCGAGAAAAGACCTCCGACGAAAGATCGCCTTCCTTCATCGAAGAGCTCGCATGCTGGGAACTCCGAGAATCTACCGCATACCGTTGGCAATCCGGAGTCTTCCGGATTATTTCGAATATCAAAACGGCGTTCTAAGCCTTCTCCGTGATCTCCTCCACTAGCTCCTGCCGTTCGCCAGTGATGGGAAGAGATGCCGCAAGTCGACTACCTCGTCGGGAAAACGGTTCAGGATGGCGCTAGCTGCAGGCCAGTACGCAGACGGCATCATCCCTCCCTGAAAGAGTTTTGGGACGAACGCTGCAAAGCTGGTCTCGCGTTCCCCTACGACATCCCGTAAAATCAGACCCGAAGAACAAGCCTTGAGCCGTCCAACCGCTCGGCATCCCGGACTGGAGTGTATCGAGTGAGCACGGCACGAAGTATCTTCAGCGGCCTTGTGGGTGGCCTTCTGATGACCTTCGTCAGCATCTGCCTTTCTTTTCTCCAGCTGCGCATCCTGCTGCATCACCTGCCCGGCAGCATCGTCGGGATCTGGCTTATCTTCACCAATCTCGGCGCCTACGTTCTGTTTCTCGACTTCGGTCTGACCCAGACCCTGAGCCGCGAAATCAGCTTCACCGTAGGTGCCCAGGATGTCACAGAAGATGGGCGTGCCCGCACGCTTGCAACGCTAATCATCACCTCTACCCGCGTGCTGGTCCTGCTCGCATCTGCGGTGTACCCGTTCGGCGTCCTTGCAGGCTGGCTGTATCTCCGGACACTCGCACCCTCCTTCCCGCCCGGCCAGCTCGCTTTGGCCTGGGCCCTCTACTTCGCCGCCGCTTGCCTGAACCTTGTCGGCGAAGGCTGGTTTGCGGGGATCTACGGCACAGGCAGGGTTTTCTCTGACAGGCTCATCCGCACCGGCGCCCTCGCCGCGGGTTTCTGCTTCATGCTGGTCGCGATCTTCTCCGGGTGGGGAATTCGCGGGTTGGCAGCCGCCGCGCTTCTTCAGTCCGCCTGCTCCATCACCGCCGCCTGGGCAACGCTCCACAGACTCACACACATCGCGCCGGCCCTGGGCAGAGTCGATTTTGCCCTCATTCGCCGTCTCGCCCCCTCCGGTCTGAAGTACGCTGCCACCGTTCTCGGTGGCGTCCTCATCCTGCAGACCGATAACCTCGTCATCGCGTCCACCCTCGGTCCGGCCATGATTCCCAACTACCAGGCCGTTGCAAAGATCGTCACCACCTTCATGTCGCTTTCCATGATGCTGGTCGTCATTACCTCGCCGTTTATGTCACGCGCCCATGCGCAACAGAACACGGCCGAGATCCGCAGGCTGCTCCGCACCAATCAACAGCTCAGCTTGAGCGTGCTGATCATCCTCGGCAGTTGTTTGGCCTGCTTTGCCGATCGCGTCATCTCCCTGTGGCTCGGGCCCAATCACTTCATCGGCTTCGGCGTCGTATGGGCTCTGCTGGCCATGATGTGTCTTGAAGCTCACCACGTAGCCATGGCGACGGCCACCATGGCTACCGGCAGAATCGTCTTTGTCTTTCCGGCGCTCCTTGCCGGCGTCTTCAACATTCTGCTCTCCGTTTTCCTGGCGCGCCGCATCGGCGTCCTGGGCGTCGCGCTCGGTACTCTGGTCGCCCAGCTGCTCACCAACAACTGGTATGTTCCCTTCTATGTTCTGCGCCAGTTTCACATTCCTCTCGAAGAACACCTTCGCCGAATCGCTTTTCCCATGCTTGTCCTTGTCGCAGCCACGCTCACCACCGGTTTCGGCGCGCGCAGGCTCACCCACAGCCTCGCCGACATCTCCGCTGTCCTCCTCGGCTGTCTTCCCATCCTCTGTGTCGGAGCAGTTCTTTTCTGCTTTTTCATCCTTGAGCCGTCTGAACGACTTTCCCTGTTCCGTCTGGCAAAGACACGCCTCTCAGGCGATCAAGGCTGACGCAATCTGCGATCCAATCCGTCCAGGAACTCCTCCGTGAACAAAGTCACTATCGGCATCCCCACTCGGAATCGCGCGCAGTACCTCCTGCTTGCCTTGGAGAGCGCCTTCCAGCAGACCTATCCCAATCTGGAAATCATTGTCTCCGACAACGCTTGTACCGACGAGACGCCGTCCATGCTCGCCGCCATCTCCGACCGTCGACTCCGTGTTCTCCGGCAGGAGACGATGCTTAGCATGGTCGAGAACTGGAATCGCTGCGTCGGCGCCGCCACCGGCCAGTATTTTCTCCTGCTCTCCGACGACGATCTGCTCGAGCCAGCGGCCATCGAATGCATGGTTGCCGCCTTCGAGACAGAAACGGATCCCCAGCAGATCGGCTTCGTGTACTGTCGCGGTCGCGTCATTGACGCGAATGGAGCACTCCTTCGGGAAGGCCGGTCCGCACCGCACCGCGAAGACGACATCTCGCTGATTCTTGCCTTCTTCCGTGGTCAACGCGAGACCTGGCCGTGCTCCATCCTGTTTCGCTTCTCCGACATCGAAGCTGGTTACTCGTCCAATTTCTCCGTCATCACCGACGCCGCTCTGTGGGTAAAGGCCGTTGTGGCACACGGGTTCGTCGTCCATGTCGACCAGCCGCTGGTCAACTATCGCTTCCACCAAAGCCTCACCGCCGCAACATCCGTGCGTGGATGGCAACAGGAAAACGATAAGCTCGCGGCCTTCGTCATCACAACGCTGCAGCAGGCCGGCAAAGCCGACGCGGCACTTGTCCGACAGATCCAGCAGGCTGTGCGCGCCCTCAATCGGCACGTTGCCCTCGCGCTTCCTCTCAACGTCGCGAATACCACCCGGCGCGCCGTTTTGTGGCAGTACCTGCGGCACCTTTCCGACTTCAATACCGTTCCGGCTCTCCTTCGCTGGATCAGAGCCACCGCCGTCCTGTTCTTGCCCGCATCTGCCGTCTCTCGCTGGCGAAGCTTCCGCGGCAAGCCCTCGCTCGGAGTCTAGTCCGTTCGCCGACCGAGTCCCCTTAGAACAGAACAACTCACAGGACACAGTTCCCACGCCGCCACGGAGTATGCTCCACACCCAACCGGACGTTCGAGGGCTGCTTCCCCTCGGGCGCCACCGGCTATTTGCGCAGCATGAACACCTCGCCCGGGGCGTTTGTGCACGGGCTCAGCACCAGCGGCGCGCCATCTTTCACTGCCGTCGCCACCAGACACTTGCCCGAGCGAACCTCCTTGATACGTCCATCCGGCTCGAGCGAGAACCGCTGATTGTCGCCGAAGTGGCACTTCCACAGCTGCGTTGGCGTCCCGTTCGCCGACGCGTTCGTTCCGCGAACATCCAGGCAGTAGCCACCGGTGCCCAGAATGACACGCTGGTTGTTCACAGACGAGCTCACCGTCCATCGCTGATTCTCCGAGCCATGGCACTGGTAGATAAACACCGGTGTCCCGTCGGACTCCGCATCCCGCTTCGCATCGACGCAAAAATTCCCATTGCCGATCCGCGGCTGGATCTGCACTGAAACGTCCCCCTTCGGGGCCTGGGCCAGGGCCGCCGCGCCGCCCGCAACAAACAAAACAGAACAAAGGAAAAGTGTTCGCATCATCGCTCTCCACGGACCGCACGAAGCAGCCCTCTCTGACCATACCGCATCTCCGTCGCGCACGCTCGAAGCTCGTCTTCGATTCGCGGGTGTGCACCACACCTCGCACTTCTTCCGGTCGAACCTCGCGCAACGCCCCCGCCACATCGCCGCGAGGCAGCTGTCGCCGGTCTGTAACACGCACCACCTCCGGCAGGACAAATTGACCTCGAATTGAGCCGGACTCGATGGCACCCGGCGAAAGGCTGTTCTAAGTTGCACTCAGTCGACGCGCAAGCCACGCGTTGATTTTTCGTTCCTCAATGGAGACCTCCCATGCGCTTCTTGCCCTTGCTCTCTGCCGTAGTCCTCGCCTCCACACTCAACGCCAGTGCGCACGCCGATACCACGTACACCTACACCGGCCAACCCTTTGCCACCGTCAACACCTCCACTCCCCCAGGCGTTCCTCCCGGCTACACCACCAGCGACTTCGTCACCGGCTCTTTCACAACGGCCACGCCACTCGGCGACAATCTGAACGATGCCTCCGTCACGCCTGCCACCTTCAGCTTCACGGATGGTGTCAACACCTTTGACAACACGATGTCTTTTGTGGAGTCCTCTTTTTTTGTTTCGACCAATGCCGTTGGAACCCTGACCGCCTGGAAGATTCAAACCATCTCGGATGCCAACTACATCGAGATCATAGGCGGCCCGGACAGCTTTGCCGTCCCTGGAGACTCCGTGTTTGCCGACCAGGTCGGCAGCGCTTCTAACTCCGTCAGCGGCACCTTTTCTCCTGTCCCGGAGCCGGGAACGTTCGCTCTGTTGGGCACGGGCCTTCTCGGAGCGGTCGGTGCAGTTCGCCGTCGCTTCGCCTGATAACCCCGCTCTTCGCTAGCCTGATCGGTCGCCCAGCACACGGGCGGCCGATCGTTTCGCATTCCTCCTCTGCTCCTCCCAAGCAGCGGCCCTCTCCGTTACGTTCGTCCTGTGAAAGCTCCTGGTACCCGCGGTCGTTCCTTCGCATCCATTCCTTCATGTCCGCGCACCAGACCATCCTGCTTCCCGAACCAGACTTCGCTCTCGAACCCGCGACGGATCCCGCTGCCTCCGCCAAGGCCGCCGGCCTCCGTTACATCTCCGACCGCCGTCCCGGCCTCCGCCGCGTCAAGACCCACACCGGCTTCCGCTACACCACTGCCGAAGGGGTCCCCGTCAGAGAAAAAGACACCCTCGCCCGCATCCAGTCTCTCGTCATCCCGCCCGCCTGGACCGACGTGTGGATCTCGCCGATCGCGAACGGCCATCTGCAGGCCACAGGCCGCGACGCCCGCGGCCGCAAGCAGTCTCGCTATCATCCCAAATGGCGCGAAGCCCGCGACGAAACCAAGTACGAGCGCATGGCCCACTTTGCCGAGGCGTTGCCGCTTATCCGCCAGCGGGTGGAGCACGACCTTGCGCTGCCCGGCCTGCCGCGCGAAAAGGTCCTCGCCACCATCGTCCGCCTGATGGAAGAGACCCACATCCGCGTCGGCAACGAGGAATACGCGCGCGAAAACAAGTCCTACGGCCTGACGACCATGCGCAACAAGCATGTCGAAGTCCACGGCTCGCACATCACGTTCACCTTTCAGGGAAAGTCCCGCGTCCACCACACCATCGACCTCCAGGATCGCCGCCTCGCCAGGATCATCCAGCGCTGTGAAGATATACCCGGCTACGAGCTCTTCCAGTATCTGGACCACGACGGCAACCCGCACTCCATCGATTCCGCCGACGTCAACGAGTACCTGCGCGACATCACCCACCAGCACTTCACCGCCAAAGACTTCCGCACCTGGGCCGGCTCCGTCCTCGCCGCCAATCTGCTCAGCGAATTCGAACCCTGGACCACCGCCACGCAAGCAAAAAAGAACGTCGTCGAAGCGATCAAGCGCGTCGCCGAACGTCTCGGCAACACCCCGTCCGTCTGTCGCAAGTGCTACGTCCACCCGGCAGTCTTAGAGCACTACCTTACGGCCCTCCCGCCAGACGAAGCGCAAACCAAAATCGCCGATGTCAAACACGAGATCGAAGAAGAAATCAAAGAGCACACCCACGCGCTCCGCGACGAAGAGCGCACCCTCCTCAACCTCCTCGAACAAAAACTTGTCCTCGAAAGGGCCAGCTAACTGCGTCGCGCTCGCCCGGTCTTCGCGCCACCACCTGAGCGCGGCCAAGCACTCCGAGGCTTCTGAGTCGCTGGCCCGCTGCTCCCTTGCCCTCGTTTCCTGAACTCCCAAGGGAACGCCCCGGCAAGTTTCGCGACAAAAAGGGACCTCGACCGGCCTGTATACACTGACCTCACCGGTGCCCGCCTTCCACCAAACTCTCCCCACCCCCACATCCCTTGTCCCTCATCAACGCCTCCCAGAGCTCGATGCCCTCCGTGGCCTCGCCGCCCTCATCGTCTTCTCCTCCCACGCCATCCTGCTTCTGCCACGCTTCCCCGGCTGGCTCGACCTCGCCCTTTCCACCCCGCTCGCCCTCTTCCTCCTCGGCGGCCACCAGGCCGTCATCCTCTTCTTCCTTCTGCCCTGGCTTCTCTTCCGGGTCGCTCGCCGGTGGACCGATCCCATTCCCTGGGCCGTGCTCGCCGCGTACTGTTTTCTCGCCATCGGCGGCTTCCCCCCAACGTT
>CALMVL010000065.1 GCA_937873265.1 uncultured Granulicella sp. | reverse complement strand
CTTCTGATCGGCAGCTTCTGCAACGGCCTCGGCACCCACGAAGTCGTTCGTGCAGGCCAGTTTGCCACCACTCAAACAGCAGCTCGGCCCGTACACGGCTTCGACGTTGCTGCCATCACAAGGCGAAGCGTCACCGGTCCGTCTGTAGACCGGAATCTGCCGACACACCCTTCTCCGATGAAATCGGACCAGAGTTGTCGTATATTGCAGAAGGAAGCGAATTCAAGAAAGTACCCGAACCCCCAGGCTCACTCTTTGGCGGAGACGCATGAGGGTTCGGCGGACACGCAGCGTGTTGGCCACGAACCTAGACGCATTCTAGGGCAGCGGTCCTGTGTTGTCACGAGGAACGTCCATGCCACATCGTCGAGCCCTGCATCTTTCAAACATCTGCGTCGCAGCCCTTTGCTGCTCCACCATGGCCGTGGCCCAGCGCCCGACAACACCCTCATTCCTTTACTCCACAGTGACCGATCCAAGCGGCGCGCCGGTCTCACATGCTGCAGTGGCTCTCAGCGAGGAAGGTGCGAGTGTTGCCCCGTTTCAAACATTCAGCGACGACACAGGTGGCTTCCGGCTTCCACTGATGCCAGGCAGGCGCTATCTGCTCTCCGTGCGCCACGAGGGCTTTGAGCCCTTCACCACACGGGTTGCCGCCGGCGTACCTCTCGGCCCGGTAGAGCTTGCGCTTGCGCAGGCCGTCGAAACTGTGACCGTCGAAGGCGAGGCGTCCATCGCAACGCTCGATGGGGCCGAGACTCAGGCGGGGGTCGTCTTAGATCAACGCCAGCTGGCAGACGTGCCGGTGAACGGCCGCAGCCTGACCGATCTTCTGGCCATCACGCCCGGGGTGGTGCCGGTCACCTCCGCACAGCCAAATGCAGTCGTCATGAGTGGCGTCGCCAGTACGCCGCCATCGGGCGACCTGAGTGTGGGAGCACTCTCCGTAAGTGGACAGCGAGAGACGGCGAACGCCTTCCGGGTCAATGGATCCAACGTGCAGGAAGACGTGAACATGGGCATCGCGATCGTTCCGACGCTGGACTCCGTCGCCGCACTCAAGGTGCTCACCGGCAGCTTCGACGCCAGGCTCGGCAATCAAAGCGGTGGCCAGATCCTTGTCACCACTCGAAGCGGCACCGACCACCTGCATGGCAGCGTGTACGATTACTTCCGCAACACCGCACTCGACGCCCGCAGCTACTTTTCCCTCACCCGAGCGCCATTTCACCAGAACCAGTTCGGTGGAACATTTGGCGGACCTGTACTACGAAAGCGAACTTTCTTCTTCGCCGATTACCAGGGCACTCGGCAGACCGAAGGTGTCGATACCGGCCTCATCTCCGTTCCGTCGCTCGCAGATCGTCGCGGCGACCTCAGCGACTCTCTCCCCTTGCTCACGGGAAGCGTGAGCGGAGCCTATTGGGCGCAGCAACTCAGCACACGGCTCGGACGCACGGTTACCGAAGGTGAACCGTACTCGCAGGTTTTCCCCAACGGCCAGATTCCGTCAAGCGCCTGGTCCGAACCTGCTCAACGCCTGTTGCAATACATCCCCGCGCCCAATCAGGGCAGCACCTCGTTCTCGACCGCGACCTACGCGCAATCGACCCATGACGACAAAGGTGCCCTCCGAGCGGACTGGAGTTCGCGTGCCGGCACGCTCACGCTCTACGGCTTCTTCGACAACTATGCCCTCGTCAATCCATACCCAACCGCCCAGGGCGGCGCAACCGTACCTGGCTTCAATGCGCGCAACAATGGCCGCGCACAGCTCTACGCTGCCAACCTGTCCACGGCGCTCGGCGCAAACGCGCTCAATGAGAGCCATGTCAGCTACATGAGGAACGCTGCGACAGTCGGCCAACCGATCGGCAGTCTGGGTACGGATCTCAGTTCGCAGGGGTTTGTAACCGGAGCGGGAACCTCTGGGATTGTGCCCGGTTCTCCCGCGATTGAAGCCGTCGAGAACCTCATCTTCAACAGCTTCACCCTGGGAACAACGGTTACCGGTCTTTCTCAGGCAGAGAACATGATCGAGGGGACCGACGACTTTACGCGGACGGCGCGGTCGCACACCCTGTCGGCAGGCGCTTCCTTCCACGCCGATCAGATCAACACACATCCCAACGTCTACGACAACGGCAGCTTTTCCTTCACCGGGAGCGAGACCGGGCTCGACTTCGCAGACTTTCTGCTCGGCATTGATTCCAGCTACACCCAGGGGGAAGGCCAGAACTTCTACAACCGCAATCACTACATCGGTCTGTACGCTCAGGATAGCTGGAAAGCCAGGCCGTCGCTGACGCTGAACTACGGCCTGCGCTGGGATGTGTTGCCACCGTGGTATGAAAAGTACAACCAGCTTCTCTCGCTCGACCCCAACGAGCAGTCCGTTGTCTTCCCAAACGCGCCCAAGGGCATCATCTTTCCGGGTGACCCAGGCGTTCCGCGAACCCTTTCCCCTACGCGCTTCAACAGCTTCGCACCGCGTGCTGCCCTGTCCTGGTCACCACGGGGACGCGGTTTCGGAGCCGCCGGCGATACGCTGATTCGTGCAGGCTACGGCCTCTACTACAGTGCGTTCGAGGGGCTTTCCGCGGGCATCATCAGCGGCAATCCACCCTATGGGTTCACGGATACCAGCGCTGCTCCCACGCTCTTCGATCAGCCGTTCATCACTGCCGCAACCGGCGTCAGTGTCGGCCAGCGATTTCCTCTGCAACACGTCCCCTTCGGCGCGTCCGCGAGCCACCCCGTGACCTCCGTCGATTGGGCGAACTTTGAACCGATTACCGGAATCCCGGCCTTCGCCAAGAACAACACCCCGCCCTACGCCGAAAACTACAGCATCGCCATCGAGCGGCAAGTGAGTTCAACAACCAGCTTCGACGTGAGCTATGTCGGCACACAGGGCCACCATCAGCTTGTGATTCAGGAGGTGAACCCCGGCGACCCCGCGCTCTGTCTTGCGCTGGGCACACCCGCTGCCGTCGCGCCCGGCTCGGCCACCTGCGGCCCCTTCAACGAAAGCAGCACCTTTATCACCGCCGCCGGAGAAACCGTGCAGGGTACCCGCACCGCCTTCAACGGAGCCTTCGGCAGCGTGAACCTGCAGAAAACCATCGCCAACTCGCACGACAACGCCCTGGAACTCAACCTCCGGCATGTGAGTCAGCAAACATTTCTGCAACTGGCCTACACCTGGAGCCGGTCGATCGATCAATCGTCCAGCCTCGCCGAGGCCGTCTATCCCGGAGATGCAGGCCGCAGTCGCGCCCTGTCCGCCTTCGACATCACCCACAACTTTGCCGCGATCTACCGCTACGACCTCACCCTGGAGAGATTCATGCACGTCCTTCCAAAGCTCACGACGGGCTGGCAGATCTCTGGCCTAACCCGTCTCGGCTCCGGGCTGCCGGTGACGCTGCTCAACAACAACGACACCTCCCTGCTGGGAACGCAGCCGAACGGCATCAACAACAATGGCGTGGACGAGCCGGAGTTCAGCGGAGGTCCTTTGCAGCTTGGACACCAGCCCGGCAAGCCCGCCTTCAACGCCTCGCTGTTCTCGCTGCCCGCTCTGGGAACGCTGGGTAACGCTCGTCGTCGCTTCTTTCACGGTCCTGGAGAGGACAACACCGATCTCGCCCTCTCGAAGACAACCCAGCTCCACGAGGCAGCAAAACTCGAGCTGCGCCTTGAAGGCTTCAACGTCTTCAACCATGCCCAGTTTTTCGGGCCGGCCGCTGTCAACGGCAACATCTCCAGCGCCAACTTCGCGCAAATTCAAACCGCATCGTCTCCCCGTCTGCTGCAACTTGCCGCCCGCGTCGCGTTCTGAGTCAAGCTCTTCTGGAGATCTATTCGGAGACTCAGCAACGTGCGGTGCTCATGTCGTCCAGGGCGCACGTGAGTTCCGGGGGAGGGGCGCGGCTGTCTCCGAACCGCGCCGCGCCCGCCCTCACCCATAAAATCACCCCATGCCCGCCATTCCCGATGCCCGCTCCGCCCTTCTCCGCATTCTCGCGACTCTCTCCTTCCGCCTCGGCGACTTCACCCTTGCCTCCGGCGCGAAGTCCGACTACTACATCGACTGCCGAACCACAACCCTCCACGCCGAAGGCGGCCGCCTCTCCGGCCTTCTCCTGCATGACCTCATCCGCCGGCACATGCCCGAAGCCCAGGCTGTCGGCGGCCTCACCATGGGAGCCGACCCCCTCGTCTCCAACGTCGCCACCGCCAGCGCCCAGTTCGCCATTGCCGAAGGTCTTCATCCCTCCGATCCCGGCGTCCACCTGATCCATGGCTTCCTCGTCCGCAAATCCGAAAAGACCCACGGCACCGGTCGGCGCATCGAGGGCTTTCTCACGCCCGGAGCCCCCGTCGTCATTGTCGACGACGTCTGCACCACCGGCGCCTCCACCATCACCGCCGTCGAAGCCGCTCGCGAAGCCGGCATGCAGGTCATCGGTGTCCTTTGTCTCGTCGATCGTCAGCAGGGGGGCCGTGCCCACATCGAAGCCGTCGCCGAAGGCGCTCCTTTCCTCTCCCTCTTCACCGCCGACGACGTCCGCAACACCCACATCGATCTCCACAAGAACACCTCGCCGGCATAGCCCCCGGCCCGCTTACCCTCCCACCAAAGCAGCATTTCCCCTTCTGGTTCCCCCGCGTACAGTCTCCCTAATGCCCGTTCTCGAGAGGCACACGAGAAGTTCCCTCTGTCCCACTTGCACCACCATGAGCCGATACCGCTCGAAGAGAAACCACCTCGAGCGCTTCTTGTCTCTCCTGGGCGTGCGGCCGCACCGCTGTTCCGGGTGCGATCGCCGCCTGCACTTCTTCGTCCGACCAACCTTTCCCGTCGGCCACCCTGTTCCACCGCCGAACCGCTGGAGAACAACTCGCAAGACCCGAGGCGACGCCACTCCGCTAAACTAAACGGAAGATGATTCCCACCCTCGAATGGCTTCCATCCGGCGTTAACTTCCTCGACCAAACCAAGCTTCCGCTCGAAGAGACGTACGTCCTCGCGACCACCTACCAGGAAGTCGCCACCGTGATCCGCGACATGATCGTCCGCGGAGCCATGGCCATCGGCGTCTCCGGAGCCATGGGCGTGGCCCTCGGCATCGACCGCTCCACGGCCACCACCCTTCCCG
>CALMVL010000064.1 GCA_937873265.1 uncultured Granulicella sp. | reverse complement strand
CCCTCGCCCGACCGCGTCGTCACATTGATCACCAGGCTTGTCTTGTCCCCGTACTCCGCCGGCGGCGCACCCGAGATCACCTCGATCGACTGGATCGAATTGGACGGAATCTGGTTCGAAAACACCTTGCTCTGCTGATCCGTGATCGGCTGCCCGTCCAGCGAAAACGAGTTCGACGCATGATCCCCCAAGCCGTGAAACAGCCCGTTGGAATCCGCCGCCACCCCTGGCGACGAAAGCGTCACCAGCGAACTCAGCGTCGACGACGGCGTCTCCAGCGGCAGCTTGTTAAACAGGTCCCGATCCAGATCCGTGTGGAACGTCGGGTCGTTCTCCAGCAGATCGCCCGAATCCACGTTCACCACCGTCGTCGAACTGCCCACCTTCAACGACGCGTTAAACGACACCGGAACCGTCGACCGCACCTCCACATCCTGCACCGTCGCCGCGAACCCCGCGGCGCTGACCGACACATGGTACGGATTCAGCGGAACATTGGTGAACTGATACCGCCCTCCGCTGTCCGTCGTGCTCGTCCGGTTATAACCGCTCACCGGATTCGTAATCGTGACCACCGCATTCGACACAATCGCGCCGGTCGGGTCCGTCACCAGGCCCGTCAACGTTCCCGCATTCCCGGCGGACTGGGCCCAAATACCCTGTGAACAAACAAAACAAAACAGAAACGCGAGAAAAACGCGCCGAATCGACGTGTGCATACACGAACCCCCAAGAGTTGTTCCGACCTGAAAAACTGCCAACCAGCTTCTATGCGAGAGAAGAGTCGACCGTCGGCGGCGGGGGCCGGATGAAGGAGGTCCGAATCAGAAGGCGCGTTCCGCGGGTCGGCTCCACCAGACGCACCGCGCCGATCACGTGCAGCACAGAGGTGGTCAGCGGCGCCGGCGCACTCGCAATCGCAATATGCGCCGTGGCGCATATCTGGCAATGCCCCGCAGCGTCCAGATCCCCCGCGCTCGCCGGATGGCTGTGCGCCACCTCCACCGTCATAAACACGGCCAGCACCAAACCCAAAAGGGCTATCAGCGCTCGACCGAGTTGAGATGGATGTCGCAAAAGGGAATCCTACGCCCGCGCGGGCCAAAGCAGCTTCTAAGTGGATCCCTTCAATAATGCCGTCTTCGCCTGCGGCAAGTCAATCCCGGCGCCCACCACCTGCAGCTCCATGCCCAGGACCCCCGCCCCACGTAAACTAAACCCACACCATGTTCATCGACGAAGCAAAAATCCGCATCAAGGCCGGCGACGGCGGAAACGGCTGCATGGCCTTCCGCCGCGAAAAATTCGTTCCCCGCGGCGGCCCCTCCGGCGGAGACGGCGGACACGGCGGCGACATCCTCATGTCGTCCTCCCTGTCCCACAACACCCTCGTCCACTTCCGCTTCAACCCCGAACACAAATCCGGCCGCGGCGAACACGGCATGGGCTCCAACTGCTCCGGCGAAGCCGGCTCGCCCCTAACCCTCAACGTCCCCGTCGGCACCCTCCTCTAC
>CALMVL010000063.1 GCA_937873265.1 uncultured Granulicella sp. | reverse complement strand
TCTCAAGTTCCGCCTCACGCTTTACCGTTACTTTCTACATCCTGGAACGTATAACCCTTCACGTTCCCTGATTGCCCGCACCAGGAGACTCAAATGGAAGTGAGAAGGATCGCACCTCTAGCCGTCGCGTTTACGGCACTCTCGGCCTGGAGTCAAGTTCCCACGCCAGGCTTCCGGTGACAAGGGTTGTTCTAACAAACCCCTATTCGCTAAGAACATAGCCATCATTGGAGACGACTACATCGAGGTGCATCAGCGTCAGTCATACAGCCGATCTCCTGTCTACACGGCTCGCACTTACGGCGATTGTAGGGTGGCTTGGCATGGAGAGGCTGCTGTAAGCGTCGTTGGTAAGGCCCAGGAGAACTTAGACCCGGCGCAAGCTAGAGCACTCATCGCGAAAGCCCGTGATCTGGGCTTTGAAGGTCTTTGTGTTGAATATGCCATGCGCGCGTTCGACGGCGGGATCTCCGTTACAAAGGTGAGCATAGGTGGTGAGACAAAAACAGTAGCGAACCAAGGACCAAGCAATGCACCGCCTTGGCTGTCTAAGCTCCGCGAAGAGGTAGAAGCTCTTCCCACAGTGCAGAGACTGATTGGGGTCAGGCAGAACCAGCCGCGATGAAGTGAACTGCTGACAACATGATGTCCGGCGATGCTTTGCCACCAGATTGGTCCTGCTAAGTCGAGACCTATCCGTTGCTTTGACTGCAGGTCTCTCGAGTAGCCCTCCCGGCGGTTCTCCTGAACAGAGGACGGTTGGGCTTACCGTAGAAGAAACGCAGCTCCGCCGGTGAGAAGCTGCGCGGACGGGCCACGTAAGGTGGCTTTGCGAGAACGACGTGGGAAAGCCGGGCGTGGGCGGGTGCTCCAAGAAGTAGGACGGTTTTACGCGCTGACACTCGTATTGAGTTTGGCCGGATGGATGCGGCGATACTTCGACAGTGGCGAGTGCCGGGATCCAAGTGCCCTTTGGCTTGGGTTGACTGCGCTCGGAGCAGCCGGACCCGCAATCGCAGCCTAGATTGTCGACCTTAGGAGCTTCGAAAGCTTTCGTATGGCAGTGGGTTGGCGCTGGCTGCTTGTGGCTGCGTTCATTCTGGATTGCTCCTGGTGACGAATGGATTGAGCTGGGCGCGCCCATAGGCTCGTATCCTCGAAATGCGGCGCTTGGGTGGCAACTTCTGTGGATCATAGCCACGGCGGTCGGAGCAAATGTTTGGGAAGCAGTGGGGTGGAGAGCCTACGCGCTTCGTCGACTTTAAGACGTCATGTAGCAGTGGATGGCGGCGTTGATTGTCGGGATCTTTTGAGCTGGCTGGCATGTGCCACTCTTCCTCTCGAAACTGGAGTGGAATGACGCAGATTCCGTTTGGATGGTGGGCGTTGCGGATTATGGCAACAGCGGTCATCATGGCCTGGCTCTACAATCGTATGGGCGGCAGTCTTTGGGCAGTCATCGTCTTTCATGTCGGGTCGAACGTGTGGGCAGCTTGGACTGGGGTGTGGTCGCACTGGGTCGAGGCAACTGTAGTTGGATGGTGGCGGGTTTCTTGCTTCGCGTACGGAAGGACGGCTAGGTCGGTCAACATATTCAAAAGGATAAAACGTGCAGAAATACGGCAGGTACGTATTCGAGCCGTTCGGCTCGCCTGACGGAGAAGCAGGATGTGGTGATTCTTCTGCTGCAGCTCTTGGTCATTGCAAGGACACTTCCGAAGGCGATCGTGCTTTGGAGGAGCTGGACCCGCGCGAAGTCTCCGGAGAGAGAAAGCTCATCGAAGCGGAAGCGTGAGGCGGCAGAGCGTAGGTACTAGGCTGACGTGTGTTTGTGTAAACCTTCTGTATGCTTTAAGTCCAAAGAAGCTTCTTAGGTTTACAACCCAAGGAGCAGTGGACCGCGTGCGCAGCAAGTGAGACCTATGTATCCTGAAGCAGCAGAGAGGATGAGTATGTCGCCACTTAACGTTCTGGGCCCTCGTATTCTCGGCTTCCTTCTTCTTTTTGGCCTTGTTCTACTCACGATTCGCGCCTGCGCCGCCGATGCTATCCGTCGCGGCAAGCCTCCCCTTCTCGTGACTATTGCCGTAGTCTTTTCTTTCCGTTTGCCCTTATTGTGTGGCTCCTCTTTCGACCAGAGCCTATGGACGGCGGCGGTACTCATCGCGGTTTCAACCTGAACGATCACCGCCTTCAATAACTTTTGCATTCATGGCTCAAGGTGCAACAAGTTGCATAAACGGCTGAAACGGTAATTTCAATGCGTTTTCGCATTCCTTCAGCGCAGAGGAGCGAACTGGGTCGGCATCTGCACGAGTTCGGA
>CALMVL010000062.1 GCA_937873265.1 uncultured Granulicella sp. | reverse complement strand
GAGCGCGGCTCCGTTTGCGGGGCTGAGCCAAGGGGTATTTGATGGCGTGCTGGACATGCTGGCTGGGCGGTATCCGTCGGATGAGTTTGCGGAGCTGCGGCCGCGGGTGACGTGGGATCGGCAGCGGAACTGGGTGACGCCGCGGCAGGGCGTAAAGCGGATTGCGATTCTGAATGGGGGGACGATTCCGGATCGCGGGACGTACGGGGTTTTTCTGGCGGGGACGCATGCGAAGCCGATCCGGGTGGGCGAGCTGGATGAGGAGATGGTGTTTGAGCAGCGGACGGGCGACACGTTTGTGCTGGGGGCGAGTACGTGGCGGGTGGACGAGATTACGCATGACCGGGTGCTGGTGACGCCTGCGCCGGGGGATGCGGGCAAGATGCCTTTCTGGCATGGGGATCAGGCGGGGCGGCCGATTGAGTTTGGGCGGCGCATTGGCGCGCTGGTGCGGGAGCTGCGGGAGATGCCGCGATCGGTGGCGGTTACAAAACTGATGGGCGAGCATGACCTGGAGCAGAAGGCGGCGGAGAATGTGCTGCGGTATCTGGCGGACCAGGAGCTGGCGACGGTATTTGTACCCGACGATCGCACCATTGTGATCGAGCGGGTACGGGACGAGCTGGGAGACTGGCGGGTGTGTTGCCTGACGCCGTTTGGCAGCAGGATCCATGCGCCGTGGGCGATGGCGGTGACGGCAAAGATCCGGTCGCAGGGTGGGCCGGAGGTAGAGACGATGTGGTCGGAGGATGGGTTTTGTTTGCGGTTTCCTGAGGCGGACGCTGCTCCGGAGGTGGAGCAGCTGCTGCCGGAGCCGGAAGAGGCGGCGGAACTGGTGCTGCGGCAGCTGGGGTCGACGGCGCTGTTTGCGGCGAAGTTTCGCGAGAGCGCGGCGCGGGCGTTGCTGCTGCCGCGGCGAAGGGCGGATGGGCGGACGCCGCTGTGGCAGCAGCGGAAGCGGTCGTATGACCTGCTGAGCGTGGCGAGCCGGTATGCTTCGTTTCCGATTTTGCTCGAGGCGTACCGGGAGTGTTTGCGGGATGTGTTTGATATGCCGGCGTTGATGGAGACGCTGCGGGCGGTGGGGAATCGGTCGCTGCGGGTGCACACGGTGGA
>CALMVL010000061.1 GCA_937873265.1 uncultured Granulicella sp. | reverse complement strand
GACTCTGCGGCACTCAAAGGACTGTAGCGGAATCGACGGATCTTTGCTGTGGTGTCACAGACGGCGACAGCGTGGGTGTCGCTTGCGGGGTGCGCCCGTTTAGACTGAGAGGATGGAAGAGATGACGGCCAGACCGGTCTCGGCATCGCAATCAGAGCGCAGCGAGATTGTCTTTCCGGGCGACGCGAACGCGCTGGGGAACCTGTTTGGCGGACGGCTGATGCAGTTTATCGACCTGGTGGGGGCGACGGCGGCGTTTCGGCATGCGAATGCGATCGCGGTGACGGCGAGCATGGACCACCTGGACTTCGTTGCTCCGGTGAAGGTGGGGGATCTGCTGATCCTGAAGGCGAGTGTGAACCGGGCGTTCCACACCAGCATGGAGGTGGGAGTGCGGGCGATGGTGGAGGATGTGCTGCACGGGGGTGGGTTGCGGCATGTGTCCAGCGCGTATTTGACCTATGTGGCGCTCGACATGCAGGGTAACCGGATTCCTGTGCGGCCGGTGCTTCTGGAGACGGAACATCAGCGGCGACGGTTTGAGGATGCGGGGCGGCGGCGGGCGATGCGGTCCGACGAGACGCTGCGAAAGCGGGAGCTGCGGGCGATGCTCGGGGCGGATTGGCATGTTTAGTCTGAGCTTCCGGTCTTTGTCTTAGTTTTGTTGCAGGTATCGGGTCAGGAGCGTTATGGCAGCGCAGGGAATGGGACAGGGACCGCAGCCTTTGCCGGGGATTGCGCACGTGGTGGCGGTGGGCAGCGGCAAGGGCGGCGTTGGGAAGACGACCGTGGCGGTAAATCTATCGGTGGCGCTGGCGAAGCTGGGGTACCGGGTGGGGCTGATGGATGCGGACATCTATGGGCCGAATGTGCCGACGATGCTGGGGGCGACGCGGCAGCCGAGGGTGGTGGGCGGCAATCGGATGGAGCCGATCCTGAGCCACGGGGTGAAGTTCATTTCGGTGGGGCTGATCTCACCGGGCGATAAGCCGATGATGATGCGCGGGCCGATGCTGCACGGGATTGTTCGGCAGTTCCTGACGCAGGTGGAGTGGGGGGAGCTGGATTTTCTGATTGTGGATCTGCCGCCGGGGACGGGCGATGTGGTGATCTCGCTGGTGCAGACGGTTCCGCTGACCGGGGCGGTGGTGGTGTCGACGCCGAGCGATGTGGCGCTCGAGGATGCGCGGAAGGCGCTCGAGATGTTTCACCAGGTGCGGGTGGAGGTGATTGGGATGGTGGAAAACATGAGCATGTTCCACTGCCCGCACTGCGGCGAGCAGATCGATATTTTCTCGAAAGGTGGGGCGGAGCGGACGGCGGCGCGGTACGGGGTTCCGTTTCTAGGCGCGTTGGAGCTCGATCCGGCAATCCGGCGCGGGGGAGACTCGGGGATGCCGGTGGCGCTTGCCGGGCCGGAGAGCGAAGGGGTGAAGGCGATCTATGAGGTGGCGCGCCGGGTGGTGCTCGAGGCGGAGCGGATTGAGGCACAGGGCGGAGGTGTGCTGGAGATTGAGTAGAAGGCGTGGTCTCCGGTAGACTTGAGTGAGAGTCACTTAGGTTTCCGCAGCTGGCAAACGCCTCAGGCGGCGATCGGACGGGAGAGCACCATGGCGGAGACGGAGCGAGTGACCGCACGGCAGCGTGCGATTCTGTCGGTGATCATTGAGAGTTACGTGGCGACCGGGGAGCCGGTGGGCTCGGGAACGATCGCGCGGCTGGGCAGCGAGGCTGCGGGAATGAGCCCGGCGACGATTCGGAACGAGATGGTGGCGCTGACCAGCGCGGGGCTGCTGGAGCAGCCGCATACATCGGCGGGCAGGGTTCCGACGGCGCGAGGGTTTCGGATGTATGTCGAAGACATCAGCGGCGGAAGCGCGGCCGAGCGGATGCCGGAGCGACGGCGGCAGGAGATCGACTCGAGTTTTGCTGGGCTGACGGGGACGCAGGCGCTGCTGGAGCGGACAAGTCATGTGCTGGCGACGCTCTCGAGCGGCGTGGGCGTGGCGATCGCCTCCGCGGCGGACGGGGACCTGCTGGAGCATGTGCATTTTTCTCGGGTTGCGCCCCTACGGGTGCTGGCAGTGGTGGTGACGCGGAGCGGTCTGGTGCGGGATCGGGTGCTGGCGCTCGATCGCGATCCGGGTGCGGGCGAGCTGGAAAGCGCGACGCGGTTTTTGAACGACAATTTTCGCGGGTGGAGCGTGGAGCGGGTGCGGGCGGAGCTGGCGCGGCGGGTGGAGCAGGAGCGAACGGAGTACCACCGGATGCTGGCGGCGATCGAGCAGCTGTGGACCAAGACCGTGCCCGAAACGGGGGTGGAGGCGACGCAGTCGGTGTATGTGGGGGGCGTGGGCAATCTG
>CALMVL010000060.1:11130-12416 GCA_937873265.1 uncultured Granulicella sp. | reverse complement strand
TTCACCTGGTAGCCTTCCGCCCCGTCCACCTTCACGCCCATCAGGCCGATGTCGCCGATATAGTGCTGCGCGCAGGAGTTGGAGCAGCCGGTCACGTGGAGGTTGACCGGCTCGGTAAGCGGAAACGCCGCGTCAAGCGAACGCGCCAGCTCGATGGCGTGGCCCTTGGTGTCGGTCGCGGCAAAGCGGCATCCGCGGTTGCCGGTGCAGGCGACGGTGCCCGAAAGCACGCGGCCCGCCGTGTAGTCGAGCCCGGCCTCCCGCACGGCAGCCTTGGCGGCCTCCACCTGGTCGCTCGGAATGTTGGGGATCAGCAGGTTCTGCCACACCGTCAGGCGCAGCTCGCCGGAGCCGAAGCGGTCGGCAATCGCGGCCAGCGCGCGCGCCTGCGCCACCGGCACCCAGCCCACCGGAATGCAGATGCCCAGGTAATGGAGGCCGGGCTGCGACTGCGCGTGCGCGTCCAGGTGGCCGGCGCGATCGACCGGCCCGCGTGGCTCGCACTCGGCGGCGTCCACGTGCAGAACCGGAAAGGCGAGTTTGCGCTCGGTCTCTTCAAGAAACTTCGCGACGCCCCACCGGTCAATCAGGTACTTCAGCCGCGCCTTCTTGCGGTCGGTGCGGTCGCCATGCTCGGCAAACACGCGCACCATCGCCGCCGCAACGGCGATCAGCTGATCGGGGCGCAGATGGAGGCCGCAGTCGGTGGCGAACTGCTTGTGCCCGGTAATGCCGCACAGCAGAACCCGGAAGTACACGCCCGCCGGAACGGACTTCCCCTCGCCCACACGCACCGCAACAAAGCCAATATCGTTGGTGTCGGCCAGCGCCGAAATGCGGCCGCCGTTGTCAAAGGCGATGTTGAACTTGCGCGGCAGGCCAAACATGTCGCGCGAGTTCGAAATGTAGTTCTGCATCGCATCCGCGAACGGCTGCACGTCGATCAGTTCTTCGGGGTCGTAGCCCGAAACCGGCGACGCGGTCACGTTGCGGATGTTGTCGGCGCCCGAGCCGTGCGATCGCATGCCCAGCCGCTGCACCCCGTTCAGCACATCCACAATGTGCTTCGGAGCAAACTCGCGAATCTGCACATTGGCCCGCGTAGTCAGGTCGATTCGTCCGCAGCCCCAGTCCTCGGCCATCCGGGCCAGACCGCGCATCTGGTGGCTTTGGAGCACGCCGCCGGGAACGCGCATGCGCAGCATAAAGCTGTCCTGCGCGGGCGCAACATAGAACAGCCCGTAGAACTTGAAGCGGTAGCGAAACTCCTGCTCGGGCACCTTGTT
>CALMVL010000060.1:0-11030 GCA_937873265.1 uncultured Granulicella sp. | reverse complement strand
CCCCTCTGTTTGCGTTCAGCGTGCCGCGCTCAAGGCACCCACGCCCTTCGGACGCACGCGCTCCTTCCCGGAGTCCGCCACGCACCTCTCGAGGTGCGGTCTCCCGCCCCAGGCAAGCTCGGGTTCCCTTCCGCAGATCCCATTCAGTCACCACCTATGGAGTCAATAACTTACGCCCCACTGTCGAATGCTAAGTAAGGACATTGGATTAGGTTTACCCGAGATACCGCCGGCGGTGGTACCCTCCGGACCGTCCGCAGCAGCACGGAAATTCCTTCTCGGGGGAACAACCCTCTCCGCAACCCAGCCCTCTGACTATCTCGTATCCAGCAGAGAACGCTGCAGGTATCGACCCGAACGCCGCTCTCTGCTAGGCCCCGAACATCGCACGCACGAGGAACTCCGACACGCACCACCGTGTCTACCGTCCCGCTGCGTCACACAAGGAGATCAACGTACATGGCAATCATCTGGTGGATCATCGTAGGTCTCATCGCCGGCTTCATCACTGGAAAGCTCATGAAGGGCTCCGGGTTTGGCGCCCTCATGGACATCGTCGTCGGTATCGTGGGAGCCGTTATCGGCGGATTCATCATGCGCGCCCTCGGCTTCGCCGGTCAGGGTGGATTGATCTACACCATCCTCGTAGCCGTCGTCGGCGCGGTGATCCTCACCCTCATTCTCCGGCTGATCACCGGCAACCGCACCGCCAACGTCTGATCCGACCGGAAAGAACGAGATTTCCCCGTCCCAGCATCGCTAGGACGGGGAATTTTTGTTCGAGCTACACATTATTCGTGTCGATCGCCGGAGTTCGTTGCAGCCCGTCGGGCATAGGCTGCAACGGCTGGTCCGGCCGATATTCGTTGTCGCCCTCCGGGGTGGCAACGGTATCCGGCTGATTGGTCTCCGGCGAATCCGGGGAGTCCAGCGGATCTTGAGCATTCGGAGTCAGTGTCTTCTGCGTCATGATGATCCCGCCCTTTCCCCGCTCTGGATCGCCGCATCGAGCGCGGGGGAATCGACACTCGTAGTACCGCCCGGCTCCACATTCGGGGGATCGAGCCCGGAAATCCTGCCGTCAAGCGGGGGCGCATCCATCGGCGGAACCGATTCGCCGTTGTCGCCGTCTGCCTGCGGCCTCGTCACGCCACCCTGTGGCGGCGGGCTGTCCACCGATCCACCGCCGTCGCGGCTCCCGACCACATCGCTTCCCGGCTCGGTGAATCCTGGCGATTCAACTCCGCCCGGAAACACCGAATCTGTTGTCGAACCTTCTGCTGCCATCGAGATCTCCTCCTGCGCAAACGCCGTCGCCATCTTCTCAAACTCTTCGATGCTAGGGAGCTCGGCAAGGTCCTTCAGGCCGAAGCGCAGCAGGAAATCCTTTGTGGTCTTATACAAAATCGGCCGGCCAATCACCTGCTTGCGGCCCGCCGTCGCCACCAGCTTCCTCGCCATCAGCGAGCCCAAGACACCGCCCGAATCGACCCCGCGAATCTCCGACACCTCCGGCGCGGTTACCGGCTGCTTGTACGCCACCACCGCCAGTGTCTCGAGCGCCTGCAGCGACAGCTTCAGCGGCGGCTTCAGCGTTCGCGCAAAGCCGCGCACCGCATCGTGGTACTCCGGCTTCGTCGCCAGCCGGAAGCCGCCCGCGATCTCCCGAATCTCAAGTCCGCGATCGCTCGTCGCGTAGTCGCGGATCAGTTCATCGAGCAGCGACCGCAACAGCTCCCGCACGCGGCGAGCCCGCTCCCGCTCCGCCCGCTTACGCGCAACCGCATCTGCGTCATCATCGGCCGAGTCGGCCGCGCTCTCAGCATCTTCGTCCCGCTCCGGTGAAACGGCCTCACCCTCGGCCTGCGCCGGAGACGCGTCAAGCACCAGCTGTTCCTGGATTGTGTTCTGCCGATGGAGCTCCGCGTCGGCCTCCGCACCCAACAAGCCGGCAAGCTGGGCCAGCGTCACCGGCTCTTCAGCAGCATAGATGACGGCTTCGATCTTGGCTTTCAGGCTCATCGGTCAGACGACCCTTAGTGTATCCGAGCCACACTCGCCGGAAAGCCCGGCAAAGGACGGGACACCCTCGTGACGCCTCGCAAGGAGCGCTCTGCCACCGGACTTACCGCGAAAACATGTTGAAGACCCAGAACAGCGACCCCGAAAGCAGCGCCGCCGCCGGCAGCGTAAACACCCACGCCATGACGATGTTGCGCAGGGTCGACATTTGCAGACCGCTCCCGTTCGCCACCATCGTCCCCGCCACACCGGACGACAGCACATGTGTCGTCGACACCGGCAGACCGATCCGGTCAAACCCAAAGATCGTGCACATCGCCACCAGCTCCGCCGAGGCCCCCTGCGCATACGTCAGGTGCGTCTTGCCGATCTTCTCGCCCACTGTCACCACAATGCGCTTCCACCCGATCATCGTCCCCAAACCCAACGCCAGCGCCACTGCCACCTTCACCCAGGTCGGGATGTACTTGGTCGACTTATCCAGAAATCCCTTGTACGCCGTCAGCGTCGGCTGGTCGTCCTTGCTGATCTTCGGCCCAAACTTCGGGATCAGCCGCATCGTCTCGCTCACCAGGTACATCTGGTTCCGCACGTTCGCCTGCATATCCTGCGGCACACTCCCCAGCGACCCATAGCTCACCGCCTCGTTCCGGATATCCACCACCATCTGCTGCAACGCCAGCATCGTCGACGGCTGGAACTTGTGGCTCGACACAAACTTCTCCAGCTCCGGTCCCGCGTCCCCTACCGCCGACCCAGGCTCAACGTAGTGCTGCAGATCACCCGCCACCTGCGTTGACACCGCCGCAAACGTCGCCACCGAACCCTTGTCCACCGTGTGGTTCAGCGCATACGCCGTCGGCACCGTGCCCACGAGGATCAGCATGATCAGACCCATGCCCTTCTGCCCGTCATTCGACCCGTGCGCGAACGAAACGCCCGTGCACGTAAAAATCAGCAGCGCCCGGATATAAAACGGCGGCGGCTCCGTCCCTTCCGGCGCCTTGTACAGCCGCGGATCCTTCGCCACCGCCTTGAAGATGAACAGCACAATCGCCGCCAGCACAAACCCGATGATCGGCGAAAACACCAGTGCCTTCAGCACCTTCACCACCTGCTCCCAGTCCACGCCGGAGGTCCCGGTATGCCCGTTGATGTACTGGTTCGCCAGCCCCACCCCCAGGATCGACCCCACCATCGTGTGCGAAGACGACACCGGCAGCCCTCGCCACCACGTCGCCAGGTTCCACAGCACCGCCGCCACCAGCAGCGCATACACCATCGCAAACCCCGACCCCGTCGAAACCTTCAGAATCAGCTCCACCGGCAGCAGCGCCACGATTGAGAACGCCACCGCCCCGGAACTCGTCAGCACCCCGACAAAGTTCCAGATCCCCGACCACACCACCGCAATATGCGGCTCGAGCGAGTGCGTATAGATCACCGTCGCCACCGCGTTCGCCGTGTCATGGAACCCGTTCACAAATTCAAACCCCAGCGCGATCAGCAGCGCCGTCCCCAGCAGCACGTACGGAAACACCGACGCCTGGTGCACCGACGAAAGATCGTGGGAAAGCTTGCTGATGATGTAAATGAGACCGCCGACGAGGACGACGGCAAAGGCGGCAACACCCCATCTCGCGGGAGGATTATCTTTAAGCTTCTGATCAAGAACCGAACTATTTGCGATGGGCGCGGTGGTAGCCATGGGAGAGAGCCTCAGGTCGAGCGGAGATGTCTCGACGCTACGGCGCAATTACGACAGGAATGTGAATACCGGATGAATCGTGACTCAAATGTTGTATGGCGTCAGCCGATAACCTGTGCATCTCACCCCGTGGAGAATCGTTGGCAATGGAGCTTGTAGCGGTGCGGGGTGACATTACGCGGCTCGATGTCGACGCCATCGTCAACGCGGCAAACACATCTCTTCTGGGTGGAGGCGGGGTGGATGGGGCCATTCACGCGGCCGCGGGACGAGATCTGCTACGGGCGTGCGTAAAGCTGGGCGGCTGCCCAACCGGCGACGCCAAGGCGACGCCGGGCTTTCAGTTACGAGCGAAGTGGGTCTTTCATGCAGTCGGACCCGTGTGGCGGGGCGGCCTGCAGGGCGAGGAGATGCAGCTCGCCAGCTGCTATCGACGCTGCATGGAGCTGGCACAGGAGTTCAGCGTCCGCAGTGTTGCATTTCCCGCTATCTCGACCGGAATCTACCGGTTCCCGAAGGAGCAGGCCGCGGCAATCGCAGTCGCGACCGTGCGCGGGGCCGCCGAGGGAAGCGGCGTCGAGCGGGTCGTATTTTGCTGCTTCGACGAGGCGACCGATCGCATCTACCGTCAGCTGCTGGCTTAGCTGCCGGGCCTAGCTGCGATCGAAGCTCCGGCTAAGACCCAGTTTTATCGCCAGTCGTCCCGCGTCTGATTCTGGTCTTCGAAGATCTCGTCGAAGCGATCCGCTTTTTTGATCAGGATGTCTCCGGCGAGGTGGGGCTGGTGGAGCAGGATCGCCTGCAGACGCACAAGCTCAAGCAGGGCCAGGAACATACAGATGACGGCCCGCTGCGTGTGGCTGCTGCCAAGCAGCTTGCGAAGCGAGACGGGGCGATCTTCCATCAGCAGCCGGCGCTTGGTGAAGTCGATCATCTGGGCGACCGTGACGGAGTCCTCGTCGACGTTGAGAACGGGGCGCTCACGGAGGCGCTCAAGAACGCTTTGGAAGACACGGATCAGGTCGCTGGTGTCCGCGGCGATCTCCTGATCCTCGTCAGCAATGTCGGGGGACTCAGTGGCGGCGCGGAGCTCGCGCAGGAAACCTGGCATGCCGGGGTGGGTCCACGTGGCCTCCTCGACCTGCTGCTTTTGCAGCAGCATCTGCGCTGCGGCCTTGAAGCGCTCATGCTCGAGGAGGCGCTGGACGAGCTCGCGGCGGGGATCCTCCGCATCGGTGCCGAGGCCGAGCGGGTCGGTGGGCTCGCGCGGCAGCAGCATGCGGCTTTTGATATGGATGAGGAGCGACGCCGTGTAGATGAACTCGCCGGCAGCATCGACATCCGTCTGCTTCAAATGGTGCGTGTACTCCAGGAACTGCGCCGTGAGGCGACCGATGGGGATGTCGTAGATGTCGATGTTCTGCTTCCGGATGAGATCGAGCAGGAGATCGAGCGGGCCGTCGTAGACCTGGCCGACAACGACCGAGAACGGGGAGTGCGAGGCTTCGGCAGGAGTGGGCTTGGCCTTTCGGGGTTCGATAGGGGGCGGCGGAGCGGGCGGCGGCTCCAGGGCGAACGGAACCGCCGAAGCTGCCTCCTCTCGTGAAGCGACCGGTTGTGACGTGCTTTCCTTCACGCTGGTCGCGGCGGCGGCTGATGACTGCTGGTCCTTGGGATCGGTCTGGGGGGCTGGCACGTTCGCTTCGGGCATGGCGAGCTCACTCGAGGCCCACGGCTTGGCGGACGTGCTGGAGGGTCTGGATGGCGCGAAGCCGGGCGCGGGCCGCGCCGTCCCACAGAATGGCATCCACGCGCTCTTCATCCGCTTCGAGGGCTCGGCGACGCTCCTGAATGGGTGCGATCTCGCGGACGATGTTGTCGGCCAGCCAGCTCTTGCACTGGATGCAGCCAATACCGGCCGTGGTGCAGCCCTGCCAAACCTCCGCGATGGTCTCGGCCGGCGAGAAGACTTTGTGGAGATCGCCCACGGGACAGATCTCCGGGTTGCCGGGGTCGGTGCGGCGGACGCGTGCCGGGTCCGTGACCATGGTCTTGAGCTTGGCGCGAAGATCGGCCTCGGGCTCGGAGAGCATCAGCGTATTGCCGTAGCTCTTCGACATCTTGCGGCCGTCCAGGCCGGGAAGTTTGGGGCTCGGCGTGAGGAGCACCTTCGGCTCGGGCAGAATACCCTCGCTGACGGCGTTGGCGCTGATCTCTGCGGTAAGAATCTCCTTGTCCGAGCGGTCCGCGTGCGCCTTCTCAATGGCGGGCGTGGAGCGCGAGCAGTAGAGCTGGTTGAAGCGCCGGGCCACCTCCCGCGTCAGCTCCACATGCGCCACCTGGTCCGCGCCGACGGGGACGAAGTCCGGCTGGTAGAGCAGGATATCGGCGGACTGCAGCAGCGGGTAGCCGAGAAATCCATAGGTGTTCAGGTCCTTCTCGCGCAGCTGCTCCTGCTGGTCCTTGTAGGTGGGCACCCGCTCAAGCCAGGGCAGCGGCGTAAACATGGAGAACAGGGTGAAGAGTTCGGCGTGTTGCGGCACATGCGACTGGACGAAGATGGTGGTGCGCTCAGGGTCGAGGCCGGCGGAGAGGAAGTCGAGCGCCACGTCGCGAATGTTGTTTCGCAGCGAAACCGGATCGGCATAGTCGGTCGTCAGCGCATGGAGGTCGGCGATGAAGAAGAAGCAGTCGTACTGCGGTTCGCCTGCTCCGGTGCGAAGGTTCTGGAGGCGAACCCAGTTGTACAGCGCTCCCATGTAGTTGCCCAGGTGAAGGCGGCCGGTGGGGCGCATGCCGGAGAGAATCCGGGGGCGTTCGGAAGCAGTGACGGGTTGCTCAGAGGTGCTCTGGTCGGACATTGCGTTGTGGTCGATGGTAAATGAGCGAACCGACGATCAGCCACGGAGTGCCTGAGCCAGGGTGGGCGGGCACAAGGCCGGTCAGAGGGTCGACTCGCCAGCCCAGGCGCCGGCACGTATGAGACGCTTTCGCGCCGCACGCGCTCGGCTCTGCTCTGCCCTGCTGCCGTCGTGTAAGGCGCGCTCGACGATCTCCGCCGCGAGTTTCCGCAGGCTACTCTCCGCCTCAGCCAGCAGACCAAGCCCCTCGATGGCGGAGCAGCGCACCACAGTGCTTTCGTCGCCGGCCAGCCGACACATCGAATCCGCAGAGCGCAGCCGCTGCCCGGGAGTATGCGCCACGCGCGCTACAACGAGCGCCAGATGCCATCGGGTGCGCGACTCGGCGGCGTCAATCTCCGTGAGCAGACCGGCGAGTTCGTCGGCGTAGGGCCACAGCGGAGTTGCATCCTGCTCCGTGATCCGACGGGCTACGTCCGCGGCTCGCTTCCGAAGCTCAGGCTGGCCAGTAAAAAGCGCCGCAACCAATCCCTTGGTTGTGCCTGGCAAGCGCTCGATGCTGCGGGCCTCGGCGCGCGCCCGAGCGAGGCCCCACGAGCCCTCCTCGAGCTTCGCGACGAGCGATTGCATGCGGACAGCGTACCGGAAAGGGCGAGTTCGCGGGCTAGGCGGGAACCTCGTCGACGGACTTCGGCTCAACGTGCGGGTGCTGGTTGCGCTGCGCGCGGTACTTCGCGGCTTCTTCATACGCCTTCAGACGCGAGCGCATGATGCCGCCGAGGGGCTGGTGCGCGGCAAGCGCGTGCCAGGGGGAGAAGGAGATCTGGTTATCGAAGAAGAGTTCACGGGCATCGGAGTAGGTATCCTGCGGAGCGACGGTGATCTGCGCGACGGTCTGCCAGGGCGAGTCGTCTTTCGGCCATTCCTTGGAGGCATCTTCGATGGGGAACTTGTTGCTCTTCTCGTCGGCTTCGGGATTGGGGCTGAGAGCGAGCTGCACCTTGACGTCCCAGACGGCGGTCTCGTGGCGGAAGAACTTCTTGATCAGCTCTTCGAGGGCGTTGTAGTCGTCGCCGAGGTCGACGGATTCGCCGGTGAGCTTGCGCAGGCTTTCGGAGGCGGGTGCGAAGCCTAGCTTAGCGACGTATCTGCCGTAACGGAGTGGCGTGACCGTGGTGAAGCTCTCCCCCAGGATATGGACAGCTGGGGCGCCGATGCCTTCGAGCGTGGCCGAATGCAGGCCCACGACGCCGATGGTCGCGTTGATGGCGCGCGCGGTAACGGAGACGACGTGCTTGGCTCCTTCGGAAACATTGAGGTTCTTGTCGAAAAGTTTGATCTGCTTGAGGAAGCCGGCGGGGTCGGGGGCGCCGAATCGATCGGCGTCAACGCAGACGAAATCCTGGGTGGTTTCGCCGGCGTGATTGGGCACCATCTCGCCTTCGACGCCCAGTACCTTGACAGCAAGACCTCGCGGCGAGGAGACGTTATCGGCGAGGAGATCGCCCGGGTTGGTGGAAAAGCGCATGAGGACGGGGTGCGAATCGGCCTTGGCAAAGAGACCCTGCGCGAGATGATCGGGCAGGCTGGGCAAGACCGTGAGCGTTCCGACGAGCAGACCGTGGCTCTTGGCGTGAACCGGGCGGTAGGCGTTCCGGTATCGGGCGGCCATCGTGCGGGTGATGTGCTGCATGGTGCGGGAAAGCTCGTCGAAAACCACGTGCTCGTCAGGCGCGGGTTGCTCAACAGACGGGGAGTACGGCAGGTATGGGGCACCGGGCTTCTGGCCGGGCTTGGAATCAAGAGAGAGTGCCATGCGAGGGCTCCTGGGAAGGTTGGAGGGTTCGACGACGTGCCGCGTTAGAGCGAGAACAGGAGCGAGTTGAAGGTGTTCTGCAGTGGGGCCAGCAAAAATCCAAGAACGCGGCCGCCGACCAGAAAGAAGAGAATCAGCGAGAACATGCCCATGCGATCGTAGATCGCCAGAGCGCGGGCGGGCAGGTAATGACGGAGGACGTGGCTGCCATCGAGCGGCGGAATGGGGATGAGATTGAAGACGAACAGGGCGAGATTGATAAGGATGCCAAAGTAGAGCAGAAGCGCGATGGGGAAGAGCGTAGGAAGGTTCAGGGTGGAGATGCCGGGAATGCGCAGGGCAAGGCCGACGGCGCTGGCGACGGCGATCTGGCCGCCAGGGGTGTGCTTCAGCAGGACGAGGCCGATCAGGCAGGCGAGGGCAACCAGCAGATTCGAGAGCGGGCCGGCGACCGTGGTGAGGATGTCGTCGCGACGGTAATTTCTGAAGTTGCGCGAGGTGACGGGGGTGGGTTTCGCCCATCCGATCAAGGGCAGGTTGTAGAACACGGCGATCAGCGGAAGCAGGACCGAGCCGATGGGATCCAGGTGCTTGGCGGGGTTGAGGGTGACCCGGCCGAGCATCCGGGCGGTCGGATCGCCGAGACGCCAGGCGGTCCAGGCATGGGCGCACTCGTGAATGCAAAAGGCGAAGACGAGCACGACGGCCTGGAAGGCGATAAGAACGACTTGCTGGTTCATGGCTGGTCTGCTCGCTTGTTCATGACTGCGTTCTAGGGTAGCGGATTTCTACGTATCTGCCGCTTACTCAAGAGCGAAGACGGCGTACACCGTGGCGGAGCGAGTGATCTTTCCGGGTGAGATGGCCAGTGGTTTTAGGTTGGTCTTCCGCTCACGGACTTCGGCTGTGTCTGCGTTGACGGTGGCTCCAAACAGACCCCTTGGAGTCTGATTGCTTGCATAGACAAGCACTCCAACCCGGGCATTGAGACCTTTGGCCATCAGACTGGCAAGTTCACGAGCGTGGGCGAGCGCTTTCTGCGCGGCCTCTGCTTCGAGAACGTCAGAGTTGGCGAGTTGCCAGTCGATGTTGCCGCTGTCATTCGCCCCAGCGGTAATCGCGACTTGAAGCACCTGAGCGGCTAGAGCTGCCTGTACCGTGACGTGCCAGCTCTGGGTGAAAAGGAAGCGGAACCCCTGGCCGTAGCGCAGCGTATCAGTGCCGTCGATGGCGGTGAGGCTTTGGCTGACGCTCTGGATCCTCTCAGGCTGGATACCGGTGGAGTGCAAAGCGTCCATGATGCCGTTCGATATGCGGGAAGCATCCGCGTACGTCGCGTCCTGGGCTTTGCCGTACGTAACAAATCCGACTGTGACGACGGCCCGGTCTGCTACAGCTTCGGCGTCGCTGCTGGTGGTAATCGCGATCGTCCGGTTGTCTTTGCTGACCTGAATCGTTTGTGCAGCCGAGAGCAGCGGTCCAAAAACGAGCAAGAGCGAGGCCAGGCGGAGGGCGAGCATACCGATCAGTCTTCCTTCCGGGTGAGGAAATCCGCAAGGGTAGATTTGTGTTTTTCGGGGCCGGAGGCGCGTTTCTGTCGTGGGTCTGGCAAGACTCGCCCCGCTGGCGGCGTGCCGACGCGATTGCGGGCATTAAGCTTGACGGCCTTTACTACGGAGAAGGTGTAGAGCTTCGATCGGGATCGCGGGGGCTTCATCTGAAAGTCTCAGGTTGGCGGTCGGGACGTTGGCCACATGGACTACGTTGGACCTAAGAGGCTGGGTTCAGGAGATGAGATCCTTACCGTGCGATGGGCTCTCGATTCCTTTCAGGCGAGCGTTGCCCCCCCTGACGCTTCGGGTCTCCTTCCTCTTCAAAGATCAGAGGTCCACTGGCTCCGCCGGATTCTGCACCCGCTCCTGCTGTTTCGTCTCTTCGCTCAAGGTATGACTTGTAATTCCTGAAGCGTCCGCGGCAACCTTTGTCTGGTTCTGTTGGTACTCCGCAGCCGACGTGGGTTCCACGTTGTGTTCGTTTCCGCTGTAGTTCACCACGCGCTCGTTGCGGCTCCCCGCAGTTTGGGCGTTTTTTAGGTCCTGAAACTCCTGCCCGTCGTACCCTTCGCCAACCTGGTCCGAAAGCTCGTTCTCATCAAAGTCGGACTGTGCCGGATCGTTGTGGTCCCGCGTGTGCGGTGTCGTTTGTATCGCCATGGGTTGACTCTCCTCCTTCATGAGACGCCGTGCGCACATCCCGTGTTGTCGCCCGAAGGACGATCGTTGGCAATCGTTGGCAGAAGTTCGCTGCTGAAGATAGTCTCCGATCGCGGCAAGCCGCCAGCGCACGCCACTATGCCGGCGGCAGCTCTCGCAAGGCCGTCCGCGCTTTCTCGAGCAGCATGTTCGTCTCGCCGGCCTGCTTGCGCAAACCCTCCACGATGTGCGCCGGTGCCTTCGCCACAAACGCCTCGTTCCCAAGCTTCAGCTCCGCCCCCGAAGTAAGCTTCTCCAGCTTTGCGATCTCCTTGCCCAAACGCTCCCGCTCCGCCGCCACATCGATCTGCCGCTCATACACCACGGCCACATCAAATCCCGCAGTCGACCTCGCCCCAGCCCCCGTCAAC
>CALMVL010000059.1 GCA_937873265.1 uncultured Granulicella sp. | reverse complement strand
GGGGCGGCCCCGGCGGCACCCGCAGCCGCCCCTGCGGCCGCACCCGCGGCTCCCGCCACCATCAACATCGGCGAGTCTTCGACCGAGGTGCTTCAGGCGATGGGTATGCCGCTGCAGATGATCGATCTCGGCAAAAAGAAGACCTACGTCTACAAGAACATGAAGATTATCTTCATGAACGACAAGGTCAGCGACGTCCAGTAGCTTTTTCTCCCCTCAACGCACCACCGCGCCTCAGGAGATCTTTCCATGCCAACGCATCTGCCGACCCGCTTTCGTCTGACCGCCGTTCGAGCTCTGGGATTGGTGCTGCTGACGCCGCTGCCCCTCGCCGCCCAGACCACCAAGAAACCCGCGCCCGCTCCGGCCAAGCCCGCCGCGAAGCCGGCTACGCCCGCCGCCAAACCGGGGACCTCCACGGCCGCTCACACGGGCGGTACGAGCACAGCCGCCTCTAAGCCCGGCAGCGCCGCCATGAAGCCCGGCACCGCCGTGCGAACGCCCGGCGGCGGCACCAAAACGATGACGGCCAAGGGCGCGGAGGTCACCAAGAGTCCCTCCGGCCATGTCGAATCGATCAAGACCGCCAGCGGCAAGGAAGCGAAGTTTACCCCCAGCGGAAAGGTGCGCGAGGTCCACGACCCCGCCCGCAACATGACCGTCTCCCGCGGACCCGGAGGCATGCGCCGCACCGAAGTGGAACGACCGGACCACTCCCGCCTGGTTGCCGAGGGGCATGGCCGCGGCTATATCCAGCGGCCCTATGTCTACGGCGGCCATCCCTACTATAGCCGCGCCTACTACTACGGCGGCCGGCCCTACAACGCCTACTATCGCGGCTACTATTACAACGGCGTCTACCTGAATGGCTACATGCCCGCGTACTACTACCCGCCGGTTTACTACGGCTGGGCCTACAATCCGTGGCCCGCGCCGGTTCCCTACGCCTGGGGCTGGGGCGGCAATCCCTGGTATGGCTACTACGGCGCCTACTTCGCGCCCTATCCGGTGTATCCCAGCGCGTCGTACTGGCTTGCCGACTACCTGGTTGCAGCCAGTCTAGCCAACGCATACGCCTCGCTTTCGGTTACCGCAAAACTGAACGGTCCCAACGGGCCGCCGCATCTGGTTTTCGCCTCGTATGATCCCGCGACCGGCACCACCTCGCCCACCATGTCCAAGGACGTCAAGGATGCCGTGGCCGAGGAGATCAAGAACGAGTTAGCGCTGGAGAAGACCCAGGGCACCGGAGACAACACCCCCGCGAGCCTCAAGACGCTGCTCGACGACGGCAAGCCCCACGTGTTCGTCGCCTCTTCCGGGCTGACGGTTACCTCCGCAGGACAGGACTGCGGCCTCACCGACGGCGATGTCCTCTCGCTGCCGAGCAAGCCCGCAGCCGATGCCGCCAACGCGGATCTCACCGTCCTTGCAAGCAAGCAGACCGATTGCCAGAAGGGCAGCACGGTGAGTGTGCAGATGACCGATCTGCAGGAGATGCAGAACCATCTGATGGCTTCGATTGACCAGGGCATGGCGCAGATGAAGGATCACCCCGGTCAGGGCGGCCTGCCCTCTCCGCCCGCGGACGCGATTGCCGGCACCAAGCAGGCGCCCTACGCCGCTGCCGCTCCCGCGCCTGACCCGAACGGCGCCGCCGAGCTCGATCAGGAAGCCAAGCAGGGCGAGCAGGTCGAGCAGCAGGTTGTGGCGGAGGCCAGCAGCGACAGCAGCGAGACCACCGCCGAGGCCGCTCCCGCGTCCGCCGCCCCGGGCGCAAGCACCCCGCGGCAGCATGCCGGCCCGGTCGCCATTGCGCTCGGCATGACGCCGGCTCAGGTCATCGAAAACAAGGGGCAGCCTACCAACAAAGTGAACTTCCCCAACAAGCAGATCTACATTTATCCCGACATGAAGGTTACCTTTGTCAACGGAAAGCTTACAGACGTTCAGTAGGCACGACCGCTGCGGCGCGAGGAGAGCTGGCACAATGCCACTCCCGCGCCGTTCCGCTGCCGGTACAAGCTATCCAGATCTTCGGCCCGGAGCCGCTCGTCCATCTTCGGCCAGAGCGAAGCTGATCGCAACGCTCTGAACCTGACGATGCCAATGACGGAGAGGTGGCGTGGAAGCAATTTTGGCGTGCTCCTTAGCTTGACGCGCCTCCTTCGGGGTCGTTGGTCCCCTCACGCCGCGTTGATCTTCGTCGGGTTCGCTGTTGTGCCTTTGCTGCACGGGCTTTCCCCACCGCCGTTTGCGCCGCTTCCTCCGGAGGTCCGGTCTTCACACTTTCGCGTTTCGATTCACGGCAGAAGCTCGCCCGTGCTGCACGCGGCGAGCAATTATTACCTGCTGAACTTCGACATCTCCTCGCCCGCTGTTGTGTCGGTCACGGCGGAGGATCCGCACTTCTGGGATCGCGGCGTTGTCGTGCAGCCGATGCGTTACGGCATCCGGCCGATTCGCCGTGGAGCCACCATCACCTTTTCGATCCCGGGTCCGATCAAGCTCAGCCTTTCGCGGCCGGGTGAGCACTTCGCCGATTCGGAGATGCTGTTTCTCTTCGGCAACGAGCCGCCGCCCGTACACACGACCGCGCAAACGCCCGGCATCCGGTACTTCGGTCCAGGCGCACACCACGAAGACATCGATGCGCATGACGGCGACCGCATTTACCTTGCCCCGGGGGCGGTGATCTTCGGCGCGCTCAACATCTGGCAGGTCAAGGATGTCCGTGTCTTCGGCACAGGGACGATTCTTTACGACGGACCGCAGAATCCATTGGACGACGAGAGTTGGCGGCACAAACGGAACTGGCACTGCATTGTGATGGACAATGCCAGCAACATCGAGATCGACGGCATTACGTGCATTACGCGCAGCCGCACCTGGCAGGTGCAGATGAAAGACTCGCGCCACATCGGCTTCTTCAACGTCAAGGTGATCGGCGGGAACCCGAGCGACGCGAACCAGGATGGACTGGACTGGCTCGGCGGCGGCGACACCACGGTGAAGGACAGCTTTTTCCGCGCGTCGGATGATGTTTTCGCGCTGCAGGGCAACTGGGAAGGCTACGAACCCGCGCTGCTGCGCCTGCCCGGCCACGATGTGACGGACATTACCATCGAGAACACCATCGCCTCGACCAGCATCTCGAACACGATCCGCGTCGCCTGGCCGCAGAAGACCTTCAACAGCGCCCATTTTCACATGTCGGATGTGGACGTCATTCACACCGGCTTCGGCGGCTGCAAGGTTCCGTTCGCCTTTTTCGAGCTGTGGGCCGACCCGGACGGCAGGGGTTCGCACACGGACTACCGCTTTCGCGACATTCGCCTGGAGGACTGGTACTCGCTTTTCCAGGTGCGTCAGCCGTTACCGCAGGTCCGCGATCTATCGTTCGATGGCATGTGGACGATGGATGGACCTGCCATGGTCGATCCGGTGCTTGCGGGTGATGTGCGCGGCGTGACGTTGAGGGCAGTCGGACCAGGCCAACGGGGGGCACATGCAACCGTCGTCGAGCAAACGGCGGCGCAACCCGACGTGATCGCGTCCGCCGTCGACACGAGCTTCACCTACACGGGTGGGGAGCTTCGCGTGGGCCGGCCAATCACCTTCACCGCTGCAGCCGTGGGCGTTCAGGGCTCCGGGTTCGTATGGAACTTCGGCGATGGTGCGCATGCCGTGGGTCGGAGCGTTCGGCACACCTATGCTGACTCGCTCGGAAGCGATCTCGACGGTTCTGGGCGGTTTCGGGTTGCGCTGCAGGTCACGGACTCGCGAGGCGGCGAGGAGGCATGGAGCAGCCAGCATCTGGTGGTGGCCGCGTCCCGTACGGCGCGCGGCGGAGGGAGGCCGGTGCAGGGCAGCCGGGTATTTACCTCGGAGTTCCTGGTTCCGGCTGACGGCGGTTACACCTTCACGCTGCTGACCAGCACCGGGGCGTCGCTTGCGATCGATGATGCCAAGCCGGCGTTCTCACCGAAGCCCCGGCCGCAGGTATGCGGATCTCCCGGCAATGCCGTGCAGCCGATTCGTCTCAGCGCCGTACTGAAGGCCGGCTCGCACCACATTCGCGTTACGCGCGACGATGCCCTCGAAAATGCCGATGCACCCTCACCGGAGCGACCGCTTCTGTTATGGGAGGGACCCAACCTGCCCATCACGCGCCTGCTGCCCTGAGTGCTTCAGCGGTTTGGGACCAGGTCGCTCGCGGGCCAGTGAGCAGGAAGCGCGTTCAGGTTTGGCGCAACCGAGACCGCTCCGTCGACCGGTTCGACATCGACGTTGTACCCATCAACCAACACCAGCGGTAGCTGACCGTGCAAATCCTTCGTCGCCGCTTCGATGGTGACCGTGGTTGATTCTCCGGGAACCAGCGACAGGTAGTTGTCCGAGTAAAAGACCGGGAGCACGCGGTCTCCACTTTGCTTTGCGTGCAGCTGCAGGTGCGCCATCAGCGCAATGGATGGCGTGCTGTTCTTGATTGCGAGCTCGATGACCGTGTTTTCGCCTGTTGCATGCGAGCTTGCCGTCACACTGAGCCTGGCTGTCGGGAGAGCCGCCAGACCGGTGAAGTCTTCCTGCGCGACGCTCTGCCAATAAAAATTGGTTGAGATGAGTTTGCCGCTCGCGTCCAGCAGATTGAGCTTCACAAAGTAGATCTGCGAAATACGGGACGAAACCTCGATCGGGGCTACCTTGACCGTGGAACTCGCGGGGACGGTTTTGAGTGCATGCCGCACGTGCGAGCTGACGGTTCCGTCGAAGCTGTAGACGTCCGCTTCGGCAGTTAACCCGTCGATCGGTTCCGGACGATTGTTGACCACCTCAAGGCCGAAGTTCGCCTCGTTCATCTGGATGTGCACCGTTTCCGCGGCCTTTTTCGCGGCATAGAGGGCGGCGTTCGGCTCGAGATCGTAGTGGTAGAGCTGCCACACGAAGCTCGGCTGCGCGGGATGGCTCATCCACGTGAGCACGCCCGTGGTGGTCTGGAACATCAGGCTGTTGCGGCCCTCGTACATCGCGCGAAAGGCTTCGTAGGTTGCCAGGGCGCCTTTGCGCGCGAAATCGGCGAGGTTGCGGACGTGGCCGTACCGATAGGCCAGCAGGAACGGGAACTCGTCGCCGCGCTGCGCGCCCTTGGCCATATCGTGCTGCGCCCAGTCGTCATTGATTGTCTCCCAATCCTTGCGGGGCATCATGCCCTGGATCGACTCCATGGTTGGGATGGACACGGATCCCGTTTCCGTCTTAAAGCTCTCGTGGAAGGTGTAGAAGAAGCGCGGGGCCCGCCAGTAATACGGCCCATGGGACGAGACGCCTCTGCCATCGGCCGAGTTCGATTGATAAAGCCGCTGCGGATCGATCTTTGCCATCAGCGCCTTGAGCTGCGCGTCGAGCTCCGGCGGGGGGTATCCCTCGTTGCGAGCGCACCATACGGCAATCGACGGGTGATTGCGATAGCGCTCCACCTTGTCGGTGACGTTTGCGATGTATGTGCCGGTATCGGTTACATTCGGGCCATCGCTCGGATTTGGTTGGAAGAACTCGTCCCACAGCAGAAGGCCGTATTTATCCGCCATCTCGTAGAACTCCGGGCTGGTGCTCTGGCCCACCCAATTACGGATCAGGTTCAGGTTGGCGAGCGCATGCATATGAAACTGCGCGTCCAGCCGCTCGCGCGTCACCCGCTTCAGGCCCTCGTCCAGACCCCAGTTGCCGCCCCGCACCATGATGCGCACGCCGTTGACGGAGAGCGTCAGGTTCTCGGAATCCGGCACCGCGTACTCGATCTTGCGAATGCCGAACTGTACGGTCTGCTCGTCGGATGCGAGACGTCCTGTTTCAAAGCGGAGCGTGAGATGGGAAAGATTTTGGGGGCCATAGCCATTTGGCCACCACAGCTTCGGATTGGTGATGTGCAGTTCGGGAGTGGAGGTCGCGTCGAACTGCACGTCCCTGGTCTCTCGCGCCGCAAGCGAGACGGGTTTCCGGAAGACGATGTCGCTGCCCTGTCCGTGAATGGTAGCGACCAGATCTCCGGTTACAGCCTTGTCGGTCAGGTTGCCGAGCGTGGTGCTCACGCGGAGATCGGCGCTCGAGTGATCGGCGGCCAGGTCCGAGTTGACGAACGGATTCTTCACCAGAACGGGGCCCGTGGACGAGAGCGTGACGGGCTGCCAGATGCCCGTATCCCGGTCGCGGATCGCGGGCAGCCAGTCCCATCCGATGGTGGAAAGAAAGGTCGGGCCGTCGATCGCCGTCTCTCCGCCGTTTTTTCCGACGCCCTCGGCAACGGTGTGTTCGTGCGGGATGCCGGGGTGCGGCTGCGGAGAGACGAGAACGGCCAGGACGGCTTCCCTGCCGGGCTTGGCGAGGCCGGTAATGTCGAAGTCGCCGCGGATAAATGCGCCGCGCATCGTGCCACACTCATGGCCGTTGACCCAGATCTCCGCCGCGTAGTTCACGCCGCCGAAATGCAGCCACACGTGTCTCCCTTTGTATGTGGCGGGAATGGCGAAGCGCGTGCGATACCAGTAACTGGTCTTATTCAGGCTCTCGGGGATGGACCGCATATTCTCGCCGAAGAGCGGTTCGGGGTAGACCTTGTTGTTCACCAGCGTGGTCAGCACCGTTCCGGGAACGGTCGCCGGATACCAGTTGAGCGGCTTGTACGTGGCCAGCGACACAGATGCCGGTGGCGCCGAAACCTTTGCCGCGTCCTGCATCTGCCAATCCGCAATCGCGGTTGGCTGCTGCGGAAACGCAAAGGTCGAAGCCAAGATCATCAGCGGCGCAAAGGTCCTCAGATTCATCTCGCGAGGGTACCGCATCCTGGCATGGATGTTCCATTTCTCCGATCGGATCCAGTGGCAATCAGCTCCGGGCGGCGGCGGTTATACCTCTGCAGAGTTCGACGTATCCGTCGAACTCTGCCCCGCTTTCACCGCCGGCTTACCACCCGATCCCGAAGGCCATGTGTTCCGGGTTGCCGGTCGTGATGGTCGAGCTCTGGCCGTCGACGTCGTCATAGGCAAAGCCGTAGGCGAGACCGCCGACGCTGTGCCGATGCCAGAATGCGGCGTAGAAGTTTGCTGGCGCTCCGAGGTAGTAATCGGAAGCCGTTGCCCAGGTCGTCGGATTGAGCATGACATGGCGATTGAGCGCAGCGCAGAACTGTGCCTCGATGCCGAGCTCCACGCCGTTCCGGTCGCTGCTGGTCGCATCTCCCATTGCCAGCGGGCCGTTGCACCCGAGAATCTCCTGCGTGTTCGGCTCGCCGATGGTGTAGGTGCCGCCGACATAGGCGCCATTGTTGTTGTTGATCTCATTGAAGACAAAGTTGCCGCCGCTCGTTTTGCCGGTAAAGGTGCGGGCGCCGAGGGTGACCGTCAGCGGATTGGTGGCGTAGTAGGTCCAGACCGAGTTTGTGTAGGCGTCGAAGTAGCTTCCGTTCGCGCCGCCCGCGCCGAAGGTGGTCTTCGCGGGCGAGGGAATGCGCAGGTTGCTGGGGGGTGTCGTGTTGAAGGCGGCGGGCAGCTCGGCAAGGTACTCTTGATCGATCTGCGCGACGGATTCGGTGATGCCGGTCTGCTGGTGAAAGGTCGCGTTCTTGCCCCAGACATCGAGCAGCAGCGGCAGGCCGAACTGGTCGACCTGCGTCGTGTTGATGTAAATGCCCGAGCTATTGTAGGTGAACTCGTACCAGTCGTAATGAACGTTGATGTTCGGGTCCGTGGCGTTTTGCGGGTTCGGCCCGGCGTACCCGATGCTTCCGGGCGCGCCGGTGATGGGGATATAGAGCGGCTCGCCCAGCGAGACATAGATGCGGCCGGAGTACAGTTGCGGCAGCTTCAGCAGCTTGGCTTGCGCAAGGGTGAACGAGTAGTTGGGGTAGTTCTGCCCGTTCTTGGTCAGGTGGCCGGGAGCGTTGTTGTCGGCAACCGAAGCTTCGGTGATGGTTCCATCGGGCTTCACCCAGGAGAAGACGTTGGTAGCCGGATTAATCGCCAGAACCTCGATGTAGACGGCGCTGTCCGGGTAAACACCCCCGGTGTTGTTGTTGAGATCGACCCCGATGAAGCCGGGATAGACGGTGTAGGGCAGGGAACTGCCGGCGGTGACGGTGAGGGTTGCAGCCGAGGAAGTGACGGCGTGGCCGGCGCTGCTCACCACCACGCTGTACACCGCTCCCGAGTTTGCCGACGTCAGTGTGGGCGTCGTGTACGTCGCGGAGGTGGCCCCGGCGATCGGCACGCCGCCAAGCTGCCACTGGTAGGTGAAAGGCCCAGTCCCGCTGACGGCGACCGAGAACTCCGCTGTTCCTCCTGCCGCGACAGTCTGACTGGCCGGCTGCGTCGTGATCGTGGGTGCGGCTACGGATGTCTGCGGGGCATAGATCTCGAACTCGTAGAGCGAGTAGCCGTACTGCGTTCCTCGCGCCGTGCCGGCCATCCTGACGTAGCGCGCGGTGGTCGCGGGAAAGGTGAGTGCCTCCACGCCACCGGCTCCGTTGGTCTGCGTGTACACCGGGGTCCATGCGTTGCCGTCGGTGGAGATCTGGATGGTGTACGCCTTGCCGTACGCGACCTCCCATCGCAGGATTACCTCGCCGATATTCTGACTCGACCCAAGATCGATCTCGATCCACTGGGGATCCGAGAAGGCCGATCCCCAGCGGGTGGTCAGGTTTCCGTCGACGGCCATGCTGGCGCCGAGATAGTTTGCATTCTCCGTGCTGCTCGCCGTGGCGGTTTTGCCCAGGGCAAGGTTGGGTGTGGTTGGAGTGGGTACGGGCGTTGGAGAGGGCGTTGGCGTGGGGGAGGGCGTTGGAGCGACACCGCTCACTGTCAGCAGAACCGGCGTGCTGGAGACGCTGAGACCGTTTCCGGCGGTCACGGTTACCGAGTAGAGCTCGCCGCTGTCCGTCGAAGCCGTGATCGGCGTGCTGAAGGTCGGAACACCGGTGAGCGCGACAGGGGTTCCGTTGGTGGTTGTGCCAGCGGCATACTTCACCCACTCGTAGGTCATGGGAGCGGCGCCCGTCGCGACCACGGAGAACTGTGCCTGTTGGCCGGCTGCAACGGTTGTCGCTACGGGATTTGCCGTAATCACGGGTGCGACCGCGGTTGCGCCCTTGGTGCAGAGCGCCCAGCCGGGCAGGTTCGTGATGACACCGGTGCTGAGCAGGCCGGTGGACGAGACGGTGTAGGCCTGGGTCGCGTCGTTGGGGTCTGCGGTAGAGGTCCAGGTATTCCACGAGTTGGGGAAGGCGCAGGTTGCGGAGTTGGCGCCGCTGATGGCCAGCGCCTCGTCCTTTGTCGGCAGCCGCATGCCCATGGAGGCGCAGTATTGTGCCGCCAGTGGCTGCGTGAGCTGCGCCCCGGCTGCGGTATAGGTGTACTCGGAGCGGGCCCAGGCGAGATCGCTCAAGTTGTCCAGCACATTCGCGGTGCTCTGCACGGTGTACCGCGCCGGAGCCGCGCCGCAGCTTGCCGCGTTGTAGATCTGGAACTCCCACAGCGAGTAGCCGTATTGCGTTCCGCGCTTGATGCCGTTCATTCGCACGTACCGCGCCTGCACGGGGTTGAAGCTGAAATCGTCGACACCGCCAACTCCGGCCTGCTGCGTGTACGCCGTCGCAAAGGTGACGCCGTCGGTGGAGACGAGAATGCTGTACTGCGAGCCGTATGCCGTCTCCCAGTTGAGAATGACGCGGTTGAAGGTCATAACCGCCCCAAGATCTACCTGGATCCACTGCGCGTCGGGGTTGAAGGTTGGATCACTGGCCGGAACGACGAACTGCGAGCCCCAGCGCGTGGTGAGATTGCCATCGATCGCTTCGCTTGCGCTCTCGGTGGCCGGGTTTTCCGTGCTGCTGGCGGTCGCGGTCTTGCCCAGCGCCAAGTTGACGCCGGGAGGCGCGAGCGTCAGGGTGATGGGCGCGCTGGTAGCCGTCCCGGCGATGTTGGTCGCCGTCACCACGTACGTTCCGGCGTCGCTGGCCTGCACCGACGCAAGCGTCAGGGTTGAGGCATCCGTGCCGACCGGCGTTCCGTTCGCTGTCCAGGCAAAGTGCATTGGCGTCGATCCCGAGACCGTGACGGAAAAGCTGACGGGCTGGCCGGGAAAGCCGGTGACCTTGGAGGGCTGGGTCAGGATCGCGGGTGGCTGCGCCGGATTTACGGTGAGCACGGCTCGCGCCGACGTAACGCTGTTCACCGGATTCGCCACGACCACCGTGTAGAACTCGCCGTTATCGGTGGAAGCCAGCGCCGGTGTGGTGTACGCCGAAAGCGTCGCGCCGGGGATGGGAACGCCATTCTTCTCCCACTGGTAGCTCAGCGTCGGCGAGCCCGTCGCTGTGACGGCGAACTGAACGCTCTGCCCAACCGCGGCAACGATCGATGCGGGCTGCGCCGTGATGACGACCGCGGCAGAGGCGTCCACCGTGAGCGTCGCGGCGGCGGAGGCAGCGCTGCCGAGCGAGTTGCTGACCGTGACGGTGAAGACGGCATTGTTGTCCGAGGCGGCAGTCGCGGGCGTCTGATAGCTGGCGCTTGTCGCTCCGGCGATCGCGACCCCATTCTTCTTCCACTGAAAGGCCAGCGTGGGCGCGCCGGAGGCCGTGACGGAGAACTGCGCCGGCTGTCCGGCGGTTACCGCCACGCTCACCGGCTGCGCGATGATGATGGGCGTGGTCGCGGTCGGCACAGGATCGGAGACCTGGCTGATGGTGAGCGTCGTCTGCCCCGAAGTCAGGCCGGGTGAACTCGCCGTGACCGTTACGGCTCCGGGAGTGAAGGTACTGCGCAGCGCGATCTTGGTCAGGCCGCCTTCGGCCTGCAGTTCGTGATCGCCTGGCGAATGGTAGCTGTAGGGCTGGCCCGCGGTGACGTATGCCTGCGTTCCGCCCATGTAGGTCGCAGGCCCGGAGACCGCGAAGGTGATGTTGTTGGCGGCGTCGGGAACGACCACGCCGGCTTTATCGACGACCTTGGCCACGACGAACGCGGCATCCGAGCCGTTCGCCGTCACGGCAAAGCTCGTGCCGTCAGGGCGAACCACATCCGGAACGACGTCGAGCTCGATGTGGTCCGCGGGACCGGCGGTGGTCTTGGTGTCGGTCGCGGCCACGTTGCCGTAGCTGTCAAGACACTGCGCGGTAAGCGTGCCCGCCTGCCAGGCGACGCTCCAGTGCACCTGAAAGGGCATGAGGATGGTGTTCTGAGAGAGGTCGGCGGAGGCGTCCGAGTCGGCGGGATTCGGGGTCTGGTTCGCCCCTTGCGGTACGCCGTTGAGCAGCAGCCGCACCGAAGGGCAGTTGCTGAAGGCGTTTACCTGCACGGTTCCGGAGCGGTTCCAGTGATGCGCCAACGCCACCACCGGCTGGATCGCATACGGTGTCCAAGCGGCCTTGTAGACGTTGTACAGCATTTTGGGGAATCGATTGGCGTCGACCATCGACGACCCGAGCGAACGCACCGCCGCCGGCTGCGTTCCTTCCTCGTAGGTGTTGGTCTCGCCCGGGGACTCAGCGAAGTACCACTGCACCATGCCGAACGCATTCGACTTGACGCTCTTAACCCAGTTGTTCAGAAACGGCGCGGCAAAGGCGAGCTCGAAGTCAAAGGCATCGCGTGCCGTTCCGCCGCCCCAGTACTCCGCTCCCCAGGCGGGATTGTTCGGGAACTCCTGCTTGACGCCGACCTCACACCCCTCAACCGTGCAGCCGAGAAGATAGCCGTTTGCCGGAGATGGCGTCCGATCGGCCTGCTTGCGCAACGTCAGTGCATCATACTGCTCGCCAATGGCCGCGAGCTCCTGGGCGAAGGTCGTGTCGGTGATGCCGTTATCCGCCTCCCAGGCGAGGATCGACGGGTGGCTGCGATCGCGCAGGATCATGTCGCGGTGCAGCTCTTTCTTGAGCGTCTGCATATCGCAGGGCGGGCTGGTGCACTGGGCGGCAAAGGCGTTCTCTCCGTCGCCGCTCGGCTGCACGATCAGGACGCCGATCGCATCGGCTGCCGCGACAAACTCCGGGCTGGAGCTCGAATGTCCGGGCCGCCACAGATTGCCGCCCGCTGCGGCCATCAGCTGCAGGTCGCGCCATTGCTGCTCCTCCGGAACCGTTGTGCCCAGCGCCGGATAATCGTACCGGCTCGCGCCGCCCCACAGGTGGTGCAGCTTGCCGTTGATGTACGGGAAGCTCCCGTCCCAGGTAATGGTGCGGATGCCGAGCGAACTTTGCGTCGCGTCGAGGATGACACCGTTCGAACTGAGCGTGTGAAAAACCTTGTAGAGGTATGGCTTGCCGTAGATGCTGTTGTTCGGGTACCAGAGCGTTGGATTCGCAACCGTGAGGGTCTGGTCGAAGGTAGGTGTGCTGCCGACGTGGCCGCTGGGGTTCACCGTTTGCGTGTCCTGCTGCGAGGCCACCACCTTGCCTGTTGCGTCAACGATCTGCGTCGTCAGCGTCACCGCTTGCGCGGTGGTGTACTCGTTCAGAACGTTGGTCTGTACCTCCACCGTCGCGGAGCTGTCGCTCGCCGCGGTGGTCGCCACGTAGGTGCCCCAATCGCCCGTTCCTGCCGCGGTGTTGGTCGGGATGTGGAGCTTGTCGGTGATGTACATATACACCGGCCGGAAGATGCCCGCGTCTGCCTGGCCGAAGCGGAAGCCACCCGAGAAGCCCGGGTTCTCAAACCAGCTGGCGTTTTTGGCTGACTGCACGGCGAGCACATTGTCTGTGCCGTCGAAGTGCAGGTACGGTGTAAGGTCCACGGTAAACCCGACGAAACCGATCACATGCGTGGCGTTTGGGTTGATGGCGCTGTTGCCGGGAACAAACGTGCCGTTGATGTAAACCTGCGCGCCAGTGTGGACGCCTTCGAACTCGACGATCACCTTGCTGTTGGCGAAGCTCGGGTCCATCGTGAAATGGTGGCGATACCAGGCGACGTTGCCGCACATGTTGCCGTCGCCGCCGCCGGATTCCTCGTTCTGAAACATCTCCTTCTGGTTGGTGGAGTAGGGCACGCCAACTGTCTGCCACAGCGGCCCTGTGTCGTCCGTCGCGGGAGCCTGCGGGTTGGCCGGCACAGTCGACCCCACGCAGGTACCGCCCGCGCCTGTGTTGTAGGCGTCCTTCAGATACTTCCAGGGCGTCTCCCCCAGATTGATGACCGTGCGTTTTGAGGGCGCAAGCGAGACCGTCTGCGAGAAGGCGGGCAGCGCTCCAACCAACAGCAAACCTGCAAGCAGCCAGCAGCCGACACCAGACTTGGCCCGAACGAGGGAGAACACGGAACGAGGGGACGAGGTCATAGAAGGGACTCCACACAATCGGTGAGCGAGACACGTGAACGTCAAAAGAACACGGGCGAAGGCATCAGACGGGAGGGCAACAGAGGAGCAGGCACTCAGACCGGGCGCGCTAAAGCGGCGAACTTGCAGATCGCCGGACTTCCATGGGCCAAACTGGATTGACCGTAAGGGGAAGACAGAACAGGGGCAAGGGTGCTACGGTAGTGGCATGGTGTAGCGCCACGCTTACCCCTATTGATTCAGCGTTTTAGCGGCGAGTCGCGGGGGGAGTATGCTACGTCCCGCCCCACTGCAGCACTTATCAGCCTGGCCCTGAGCCGGTCTGGCTTGTTTCCACTTTGGCTTCTCCGTCCTTAAGGAAGGCAGCCGATGCAACGAGACCATCTTCATGCTGTACTCGACCAGAGTGCGGCCCTGGACGACGCGCACTACCGGCAGTTGATCCTCGATCAGCTCGACCGCATCGTTCAGAGTGAGCATTTCCGCAACAGCAAGCGCTATCCAGCGTTTCTGCGGTTTATCACGGAAGAGACCCTTGCTGGTCGAAGTGACTCGCTCAAAGAGCGGACGCTGGGAATAAGCGTCTTCGGCAGGTCCGCGGACTACGACACCAACGCCGACCCCGTCGTTCGCGTCTCCGCAGGCGAGGTGCGGAAGCGTATCGCGCAGTATTACCAGTCCGCCGAGCATACCCGAGAGCTTCGGTTCGCTCTTCCGCGCGGCTCTTACGTTCCTCGGTTCTCGCAGCCCGGCACGAGTCCTCCTTTGGAGGAGGACGAGCTTCCAACGGCGCAGGGTGAAGCCCACTCCGTTGTTGCCGAACACCCCTCGTTCCACGACTCCGGCGAACTCCCGGGGATGAGCAATGGGCTGGTGAGTCTTGACGAGCCCGCGGGATCCGCTGACGGCGTGCAGGGTCGTGCTCGCCCCATCAATGGATGGAGCCGCAGCGTCGCCGCGGTCGCCATCGTGCTGCTCGTTGGCGGGATTCTGCTCAGCCAGCGGTCGCTCCGACAGGGGATCTTTCCCCTCTCGGAGGTTGGCTCCTTTTGGGATCGGGTGCTTACCTCGCCGGAGCCGTCGCTCATCGTGCTGGGCGTGCACTCGTTCAGTGACGACGGCATCGACATCTCGCCACTGAGTCACGCGAGCCTTCCCCAGACGCAGCAAACTCTGCTTTCGTCGATGACGCGATCCGACATGATCGCGCTCAAGGATGTGATCAGCTATGGCGAGATTACCGATCTGCTTGCTCGCCATGCGCACGCCTTTCGAACGCAGGGCGCTGCGGATACGACGCTCGAGCAACTGAGGCGAGGCCCCGTGGTTCTCATCGGTGGATTTAACAATGCCTGGACCAAGCGGTTCAGCATGAGGCTGCGATATCGCCTTGTCACAGTGAACAACTCTATCAATCTCATCCAGGACAGCGAACATCCGGCGATGCAGTGGACGCTCGATACCTCGCAGAACGCGCTCAGCAACTCTCGCGACTTTGGGATCGTGAGCTGCTTCTTCGATCCGGAGATTGAGCAGTACGTGGTGATCGCAGCAGGCATTGGCATGAACGGAACCGAGGCCGCCGCCGAATACGCCAGCAACGAGAAGATCCTCCGACAATGGTTCAAAGCCGCTCATCTCGGCAAGAAGAACAATGTCGAGTTTGTGATCGCCACCGATGTGATTGAGGGAAAGCACGGACCGCCTCACGTGATCGCAACCGAGACCTGGTGAGCGGCGCCGTGCTTTGTGTTTCGCGGAGTTCGCTCGTTAGATCGATTGCTCCAAGACTCGGTTAAGTCGTTGCACAAACGACGCGGGATCTTGAAGCGCGACGCCTTCCATCAGCAACGCCTGATCGAAGAGCAGCCATGCCGCGTCCTGTGTGAGGGGATCGCTGGGGCGCGCGAGCAGCTTCTTGACGATCTCGTGATCGGGGTTGATTTCGAGGGTCGGCTTGGGCGTGGGGAGCTCTTTCTGTCCCATGGCGCGGAGCATCTGCTGCATCTGCAGCGATGGCTCTTCCTCGTCGGAGACGATGACCGAGGGCGAATCAGCGAGCCGCACGGAGGCGCGGACGTCTTTCACGCGATCGCCGAGCGTCGCTTTGAGCTTATCGAGCAGGGGCTTCAAGGCTTCGGCCTGATCGGGTTCGGAGTCGGACTTGAGGTCGTCGCTGGTCGAGGCCTTGTTGACCGACTTGAGGTCGACGTCGTCGTACTTATCGATGCCGGCAAAGACGATCTCGTCAAAGTCGTCGTCGAGGATGAGAACTTCGATGTCCTTGCGCTTGTAGATCTCGAGCAGGGGCGAGGTGCGAAGGAGCGACTCGCTGCCGCCGGTGATGTAGTAGAGGCTCTTCTGCTCCGGCTGCATGCGGCTCTTGACCTCAGCGAGCGAGGTAAGGCCTTCGACCCTGGTGGACTTGAAGCGGACGAGATCGAGCAGCGTGTCGCGGTTCGCGTAGTCGCTGTAGAGACCTTCCTTGAGGGGTCGGTTGTACTGCCCGACAAACTCGAGGTACTTCGCGGGCTCGTTCGCTGCTACGTTCTTGAGCTCGGAGAGGATCTTTTTGACGCTGGCAGTGCGGATGCTGGTGAGGACGCGATTCTGCTGCAGGAGCTCGCGGCTGACGTTGAGTGGGAGATCTTCGGAGTCGATGATGCCGCGGACAAAGCGGAGGTACTGCGGAAGCAGGTCCTTGGAGTCGTCGAGGATGAAGACGCGCTTGACGTAGAGCTTGACGCCGACCTTGTAGTCCGCGTGGAAGAGGTCGAGCGGGGCTTTGGCGGGGATGAAGAAGAGGGTGGTGTACTCGAGCGAGCCTTCGGCCTTGGTGTGGAACCAGAAGAGCGGGTCTTCGGAGTCGCCGGTGAGGGACTTGTAGAGTTCCTTGTAGTCGTCGTCGGTGAGTTCGGATTTGGAGCGGCGCCAGAGGGCGCTGGCGGCGTTGACCTGCTCGGTGGTGCGGACCTTGTCGGACTTCTTCTCTTCGGCGTTCCACTCGCTCTTGTCGTAGGTGAGGAAGATGGGGAAGGCGATGTGGTTGGAGTACTTGCGGACGATCTCCTGCAGGCGCCAGCCGTTGGCGTACTGTTTGCCTTCGTCGTTGAGGTGAAGCGTTACGGTTGTTCCCTGCGTGCCGCGTTCCGCGGGCTCGATGTCGAAGCCTGTCTTGCCGTCGGAGGTCCATTTCCAGGCTTGCTCTTCGCCGGCTTTGCGGCTGATGACTTCGATCTGGTCGGCGACCATAAAGGCGGAGTAGAAGCCGACGCCGAACTGGCCGATGAGGTTGGAGTCTTTCTTTGCGTCGCCTGAGAGCTGCGAGAGGAAGTTCCTGGTTCCGGAGCGGGCGATGGTTCCTATGTTGTGGATGAGGTCTTGCTCGTTCATGCCGATGCCGTTGTCGGCGACGGTGAGCGTGTTGGCGGCTTCGTCGAGGGTGAGGTCGATGCGTGGGGAGAAGTCGAGGGTTTTTAGGCTCTCGTCGGTGAGGGTGAGGTAGCGGAGCTTGTCGAGGGCGTCGGAGGAGTTCGAGATCAGCTCGCGGAGGAAGATCTCCGGGTGCGAGTAGAGCGAGTGGATGATGAGCTGGAGGAGTTGCGAGACTTCGGTTTGAAATTCCTGTTTCGGCATAGAGCTTTATTATCGCCAATTCCGGGGCGTCTTTGGAGTGGGTCGGATGTGAGTGGCCTGCTTGCCCCCCCGGGCCGAGGGGGTGTCTTGTAGCGAAGATTGCTGGAATGTGCGACTTACGCCGGGTAACCCACCGTAACCGACTGATTCGAGAAGCCTTCGGTGCCAAAAACTCTAGAATGTGCGACTAAGGGTGGCCTGCGCATCCCGTAGGTCGTTGGTAGAGATTCCGCTTAGATTTCAATTTAGAGGTCGGATGGGGTAAGTGCGCCACGTGGTCTCGCCTCGGTATGTTGCGGAGGGGATGTGGGTTGTGTGTGGGTTGGAGGGGAATTTGGGTGATTGGGGGCTTGACACGTTCGCGATGGGTTGGCGTTGTGCGGAGAAGGCAGGTCTGTCGTTCGCCCTGCGGGCTGCGCTCCGGCCTTTGGCAGAGTGGAAGGGCGCCTTTTTGGAACGTCTTGTACCTAGGGCTTCGCCCTGGGCTGGTTTAGCGCGGACCTTCAGGCCGCTCGGTGGGACGCGTGATGGTTGTGGTGAGGGTATCTGGGCCTGATTCGATTCGGACTGGACGGCGGCTTGGGCGGGTTGGTTGATAAGCAAACTTTGTAGGCCCAGGAACCCCACTTTTCAGAGGCGAGGTGTGGGCACCCGCGTTCTTGATTCGTAAAAATTACATGTGGGGCACCCGCCTGCACTACAGGCGGAAGAAGCGAAGCATGAGCGTGAAAGAAGCCGACGGCGAAATCCAGTCATAGCGGAGCGGCGGAGTTAGTGAAGTAAGTTATTTCCGAATGGGGGCTGTTTTTCGTATGACTTCGTAGAACTCTCCGCATTTCTCGAAGACCAAGTTATCCGGATTTCTGACTAAGATTAGGTCTACCGGGTAAGTCGACAGGAATGGAGGATCACCAAGGGTGATGACCTCCACCCGTGATGAGCGGATGCCTAGCTTTCTCAGGTCCAGAAACCCCATGGAGAGGTGCTTTCGGGCAAAGCGGCGAGAGGAGATGATCCTGACTTGAGGCCGTGCGTTGCTGATGCTCTCGACACCCCAGATGATGAATCGCTCGCCGATTGTGATCAGGGCTGATTCCGTAGTTGCAGGAAGTATGCAAGATCCGGCCCAACTACCATCACGTGGTGGGAGGGTTTGCCGCCATTCCCAATTGCCTTGAATCCTGCTTGGAAACTGCTGCGCGCTGGCTGTCTCCCCAGACCGGCCCAGCGTTGCCCACGCTGCCCAGACTGTGAACAGGATGGTCGGTCGGTGATAGCTCATCCGTGCTTAGACACCGCGGCGTCTTCTGTTGTGCCGACTTCGCTTCGAGGTCGTTGGCTGGTCGACTTACGTCCCCACGTAGGTCGACCAGATAAGTGGCTACAACACAAGCGATGGGGGGAGCTGGTTGGGGTCGGTGCCCAGGGGGGGG
>CALMVL010000058.1 GCA_937873265.1 uncultured Granulicella sp. | reverse complement strand
ACAGAAAGCCCCGCCAGCCTAGCTCCTCTCCAAGCGCCCATGTGCAGGTACTGATCACATTGATGGTGAAAAGGAGCGGAAGTGCGATGCCGAAGATTCCTAATATCGGCCGGTTCGCTAATCCATATTGGCTCGCCATCGTAGCTTCAAACGGCGTCCAGGCAAACGCTCCCCGTATGGTGAACCAAGCGATCAGGTAAACCGGTGTGGCATAAAGGAATGGCAGGAAGTAAGCCAGAGTGAGAAAGCGACGAGCTGGCGGCTGCCAGCCAAGACTCTCAAGCGGGATCTCTAGAAGCAAGCAGGTCGCGATCGCCGCGAAACCTGGACACCACATGACGAACCGGCTCAGAGGCGCGGTCTCATGATGGCTGTTAAGTATCAGCGCATCCGCGATGGCACTGAAGATGCTGAGCAGCAAAAGGAAGATAGAAAGCTGCTTTTTCAATGTCGTTTTCATTTCGCTCGTAACTACCGGCGCAGCATCAGTCGGCAAAGAATCTGCCCGCAATTCGTCCAACCTCAGCACTGGCTGCGGCCCGTGCGCTTTCCGGAATGGATTCCGCTCCAGTCAGGTAGACGATGGCGCATATCGGAGGTTGCTTCTGCCGCCAGAAGACACCGATGTCGTTTGACGTTCCATGGTTCCCGGTTCCTGTCTTGTCTCCAACCTTCCAGGTCTGAGGTACACCGGCCCGAAGTTTTGCGCTCCCCGTGGTGTTTGCCATCATCCAACTTGCAAGCGATTTTCGTGACGCCGGTGATAGCGCAGATCCCAAGACAAGCTTGTGCAGTGTGGAGGCCATGGCATTTGGAGTCGAGGTGTCTCGCGGATCGCCGGGGAAGGCTTCATTCAGGGTCGTCTCCGTCCGATCCAGGCGCGTGATCGGATCCCCGATAGACCGCGCGAAGCTCGTCACTCCGGAAGGACCGCCCACGCTCGCTTCAAGTAAATTCATCGCCGTATTGTCGCTCAGTGTGAGAGCGGCCTCGCATAGTGCGCCTAGTGTCATCCCGTCATCTCCGACGTGATCTTTGGTCGCCGGTGAGTAGGTGACAAGGTCATCCTGCGTATACCGGATGCGGCGATCGAGGCTTTCCTTGCCTGTATCCACACGTGCGAGCACAGCTCCGCACACCAGGACCTTCGCAGTGGAGCACATGGGAAAACGCTCATCGGCGCGATACGAGAAGGATCGGCCCGTCCCTTCTTCCAAGAGCGTCACTCCAAGCCGTCCCTGTGCCTTCGTCTCGATCGCTGCGCACTCAGTCTGAAATGCAGCCGCCGAATGGGCACTCGAGCAGCGCGATGTCATGAACTGACCTGCGCATGCAAACCCGCCGTACATCATCTGCCGTCTCGTAAACATCATTCCTCACTTGTACACTCAAGATGCGCTTGGTCCCTGTCTAAGCGGGATCGCAGCAGGCCCATGCGCTCTTCTGATCGCAAGGGACGGCCGGCGCTCCGAACCAGCGCCTCATTGCGGACTCTACGCTGCTGTCAAGACATTCCCCATCGCAAGCCCAGGCAACTAGCCCATCTGGGCGCACAAGCAGAGCTTTCAGCCCAAGGCTCTCCTTAGGAAGATCGAGGACGTACTTGACCCGATCGCTCCACCCCTTAGCGACTTGCTGCAACGTGCCGTGAACACCAAACTCCAGAAGCAGACCCGTACCTTCTCTCATGAGCGTGCCTACGGTTGCGCCGTTCCGGAAGAGAAAGTCGGGTGTGCTCAAGCCGACAAGGGGATGCGATTCTCCAAGGTTGTAGCGTAGGCAAACACCCCAGACGCGCTCGGCAACATAGGTGCTCCCGTCGCGCGTATTCATCAGGTCGTGCATGACACCCTCCATTGCGCGGGCATTTGGGCTCGGCCTCATGATGTCGACTTGCGCGCGCGACCAATCAAGCACGCGAGAGCCCACTGGATGGCGTTCCGCCGTGTAGGTGTCGAGCAGCCCTTCGGGAGCGGTGCCCCTGATCGTCGCGGCGAGCTTCCAGCCGAGATTCATGGCGTCGCCCAATCCAGTATTCAGTCCTTGGCCTCCGAGTGGCGAGTGAATGTGCGCGGCGTCCCCCGCGAGCAATACTCGTCCCATGCGATATGTTGTTGTCTGCTTCGCGCGATCTGTCCAGCTTGTCGCCTGGTGAATGGCACTGAGTGTCGCATCTGTGCCAGAAATACGGCGCAGCACGGACTGAAGATGATCTAACGTGATCTCTCCGCTACGGTGAAAAGCACCATCATCGAAGTCTGCCATCGCGAGCACGGCCGGAGGTCCCCACATGTAGACGCCGCCGGAACCCAGATTGCGTCCAGGGATCAGTTTTTCTGGGTCGGCGACTTCAACTACAGAACTGTACCCTGTGAAGTTCGGTTCCGTTCCCGCGAGATCGAAGCCGCCGATCCTTCGTACTTTGCTCCGGCCACCATCGCATCCAACCAACCACTGGGCGAAAAAGACCCGGCCTCCAGCATGAACGGTGATTCCAGCATCGTTCTGCTCAGCGTCCTCAAATTCCAAACCCCGATGGATCTCAACGCCAAGCATGTCGGCACGCCGGGTCAGGACGGACTCGATTCGTTCCATCTCCGCCGAAGTTTGTGTACGCCGGATTCGGAAGCCGGTGTGTCCATTTCGAAAAATCTACCTTCTCGAGATGGATGTCGATGCCTGCAAAGTGTCCCGCGTTCTGGATCGATTGTTCCCCGCGAATGTCTTCCAGCAAGCCCCGGCGATAGAACGATTCGGCTGAAGGCACGGTAACGCCACGCATTCCAAGCGGCAGTCGCTTCAACGGGGAACCCGGATCGGCTGCTTTCTCTAAGACTCGGACGGATAGCTTCGCGAAAGCTAGCTCACAAGCTAAAAGGAGTCCGACCGGACCAGCGCCAACAATGAGTACGTCGGTTGTCATTCGAATAGGGACAGGGTGCCGGGATCGATCCCATTTCCTGTAGGAAAACATAGCAATCTGCGTAAAATAGATCCAGTGATATATATGCATCATGGGTATGCATGAAAGCGATACCGCTCGCGCCGATCTCACGCCCTTAAACCCGTCCATGGAAAAGAGTGATGAGGTCGTTTTTGCGACTTGGATGGAACTATCTCATTTCGCGATGGAGGAGGTACGTCAAGCATCGAAAAGGACACGCACGGAACCCGGGTTCCGCCAAGGCATCAGTCTGGTCATAAATTGCGGGCTTGGGGAAGCAGCGTTTTTTTTGAATGAAGAGCCGCCGCCTGAGCGGGAGATTTCATTTCTTCCAGTCCATGATGCGATCACGATGGGATGGAAGACTTTAGTCCGATCGATCTCTTCAGAATGGCTGATTCCAAGTCCGCGGTCGAGGCCGCTGGTTTCGCCTCGTCAATATCAATGGGCTGCTCAGTCTGTGGGCCTGGGCTGACGATCTGAAGGGGCATTTGATCCCGCATGGTGAACTGCCGGAGAGTTTCCGGGAAACGAACGCACCACGGGTGATCCTTGTGCGACAAAATGGCCTGTTGAAGCTGCGGCAAGAGGCATACAGGCGCGGCCATACGATGGTTGCGAAAACTACGGACGAGGCATGGGCCAGAGTATGCCGGCTCTCTGACTCGGTGTTTGAGGACGACCAGCAAGCGCCCCTCTATGTTGAAGAGCATGCCCTGAGGACTGGATCGTTGGCGGCAGTTTACATTTCGGATCTATGCCATTGGTGGATCGATATCTCGTCGGCTTCCAGCGACAGGACCGAGCTTTTCGAGCATTGGCGTATGCTGTGCTCCTGGCTGAACCGATTCGTTCCTCCAATAGAGTCCGCCTACGAAGGGCCTCTCCCCTCGTCTCTGAAGTTTCACCTCCATTTCGGGCAGCTGATCGAAGTGGGTCACCGTTCGATCCAGATCCCGAGCTCAACGGAACTGCGCGATGCGTTTCGTATCGACGCTGACGAAGCGAAGCACACGATCACTATGTAGTAGGAGGAGCGTTCGATAGTGCTCTGGCCAGTCCGGACAATATTGCGGAGACGGCCCTGGTCGAAGCCATGCTTCAAGGATTTTGCATGCTTACAGGATGGGCTCTGGACTCTCGTTGAACAGAAATTCTTGGTTGCCTGGGAGCAAGAATTCGGTGTTGGCCTTAACGTTCTGAGAAGATTTGTTGACGAGCTGGAGGATCTCGCCGTATATTACAACGCGCTGTGATTCGAACTCAGCCGCTCTGAGCTCCTGGCGATTCTTTCCAAATGTGCTGAACGCGAACCGCGAGACGTTACTGTGACGATAGACTGCCTCATACTTCCAGCGAGGAACAAATGGGGAGAGACGTCGGGGGACTTTCGGGACAAGGACTGGCATCCTTGCAGGTTTCGTCGTCGCCTGTCACTAGTCCGGCGTCCTCTCATTGCGCTCGATGGACGCGAAGATCTGCAGATACTTGGCGCGCCTGCGATTGTGCGCGACGCGCTCTATATTCTCCTTCGGTCATGTCACATCGGCGAGACG
>CALMVL010000057.1 GCA_937873265.1 uncultured Granulicella sp. | reverse complement strand
GTACCTGGTGTAGATCTCGGTGGTCCCCTTAAAATTAAAAAAAAAGCGGATTAATCCGCGGCTGTACTGGGGGATGAGCAACGCGCAGGTGGCGGCGCTGGGGAGCGTGGTGGTGGGGTTGGGGATGATGGTGTGGGCTGTTCGGATGCGGGTACCTGAGAGGGTCGCGGCGGAGGTGTAGGGAGGGGTCGATGCAGGCGACCCCTCCCACCGGCGCGGGTTAATCCTGGTTGTGGTGGACGGCCATTTCTTCGCGGATGGGCTGTTGGGGTGCGGCGAAGAAGCTGCGTGAGATAAACGCCCCGATGACGGCCCCGAGGATGGGGGCAACCCAGAAGAGCCAGAGCTGGCCGAGAGCCCAGCCGCGCACGAATAGGGCCGGGCCGGTGGAGCGAGCGGGATTGACGGAAGTGTTGGTGACGGGAATGGAGATGAGGTGGATGAGCGTGAGGGCGAGGCCGATGGCGATGGGGGCGAAGCCTTTGGGCGCTCGGTGGTCGGTTGCGCCGAGGATGACGAGAAGGAAGAATGCGGTGAGAACGACTTCGATGACGAACGCGGCAAGGAGCGAGTAGCCATCTGGAGAGTGGTCGCCGTAGCCGTTGGAGGCGAAGCCTGCGGCGAGGGAGAAGCCCGGCTTGCCGCTGGCGATGAGGAAGAGGGTTCCTGAGGCGGCAATGGCACCGGCAAGTTGTGCGCCGATGTAGGCGGGAAGGTCGCGGGCGGCGAAGCGTTGACCGACGACGAGGCCGATCGAGACAGCGGGGTTGAGGTGGGCTCCGGAGACATGGCCGATGGCGAAGGCCATGGTGAGAACGGTGAGACCGAAGGCGAGCGAGACGCCGACGAAGCCGATGCCAAGATGGGGGTAGCCCGCGGCGAGCACGGCGGAGCCGCAACCGCCGAAGACCAGCCAGAAGGTGCCGAAGAACTCGGCGAGAGCGCGTTTCGAGAGGGGCAAGAAAAGACCTCAGAGATGAATTTGGGAGTTGGTGAGACGGGCCCGAGCTACTGGGTGTGGCTAGCCATCCTAGCACGTCGGATCCTGCGATCTGGCTGAGATCAAAGCCGTTTGAGGTAGGCCTTGGCCGCTTCGAGTTCGGGGAAGAGGCGTTCTTCGGCCTGGAACTCTCGGGAGTGGATGCAGCGACGGCCGGCGCGGGTGCGGACGGGGTGCTTGAGGGGCAGCATTTCGTGGTAGAGGAGGTACTCGATGGCGCAGCGGGGTGTGTCGGGCCGGTCGAAGACACGGGAAACGACGATGGTGTTGTGGGCGGCGTCGTAGTGGCCGAGCATGCGGCGGGCGTGGTGGGCGGACCAGGTGAGGACCGGGCGGCCGAGGAGGCCGTGGAAGAAGCGGGTGTTGAGGGTTTCAAAGACTTCGTCGAGGTCGTAGTGGTGGCCGCGGGCGGTGAGGATGCGCTTGCGGCCGCGGGTCTGGCGGATGTGTTCGGCCTGGCGAGAGACGGCTTCGGAGGAAACGTAGCGGCGGTAGCGGTCGGCGTGGGTGGGGGCGACGGGCTTTTTGTAGAGCTTGGCGAGGAGGATGTGGGCGATGGCGGTGTGGACGGACTCGGGAGCCTGCTCGAGGAGGTCGGAGAGGCGGACGTGGAGCTTGCCTTCGCGGAGGCGGATAGTGGTGTTGAGGGAGGTGAAGCGGCGGAAGCGGATGTCGAGCGGAGGGATGGGGGCGCGGGGGCGGAGCTCGCGGTATTGGAATTCAAAGATGGCTTGTAGCTGGGGAGACACTCTGGAGCGAGATTAACACGCTGCGCCGTGCAGCAAGGATGGTGCTAGTGGATGGTAGGTCGGGCCTGGGAGCCAGGATCTTCGCGCTGCTGTTCGGCTTTGGCAGCTTCGGGGTGAGCGGCGAAGTAAGCGCGCTGGGTTTCGATCAACTTGGTGGTCGATTCGCGCGTGTCACGGATCGATTGAAGGGCAAGTTTACGGGAGAGATTGTAGGTTTCGTTGTCGGGCAGGGCGCGAAGGGCAGAGGCCCAGCGCTCGGAGGCATCGAGCAGCTTGGGAAGAGGTTTGCGGATGTCGCGGTGACGGTTGTCGTAGTCGTCGAGGTTATCGTTGAGCTCGTCGGAGATGGCGGTGAACTGCTCGAGCAGGTCGTGGAGGTCTTCTTCGCGGCCGGGGCGGCGGGGTTTGGCGAGGAGATCCTGGATGGTGTGGACGCGGGTGTCGAGCAGTTTCATGAAGACGAGAACGCGGTCCGCAGGGACGTAGGCAGAATCGCGGAGTTGCTCGATTTCGGCTTCGGAGAGGGTGTTGGACTCACGACCCTGGCTGTGAGCGAAGGGCATGACGACGAACAGGAAAAACAGAGTGGCCAGGCGACGCGGCATGGGACTAATGGAGCATGACCTGGGTGAGCAGCTCATCCTGGATGTTGTTGAGCTGCTTGAGGGTGGACTGGAGAGTGGCGCGGTCATCGGCTGAGGCTTTGTGCAGGATTTCGTTCAGCCGGAAGGTGGTGTGGTGCATGAGCATTTCAGCGTTTTTGAGGCGCTTGGTGTCGCGGGCGAGGCCGAGGTGGATGAGCTGCGAGTAGTGCTCAATGCGCTTGAGGGTAGCGCTGGCGTTCTCGATGTCGCCGTCCAGCATCTGTTTGCCGGCGAGCTCGGTCATGCCGGAGACGAGCTCCGTGAAGAGAAAGCACTGATCGCGCGGGTTGGCCTGCAGAGCGCGGGCTTCGAGATCCGAGATGGCTTGGGCGTCGGCGAGGATGACGTCGTGTGAGGAGGCGCGGAGGAGCGGATTCGCGGTGAACAAGAGGACGAGCAGAAGAACGAGATAGGCTGGCCGCGGTGTGTGGGTGGAATGAATGCAGGGAAGGGGGGACCTCATGAAGCACCTCGCGGGGAGTGCGGCTTACCTCATGTGGGCGAGGGTGACGAGGCGGTGGCGGGCCTCGAACTCTTCGTCCGGGAACTTGCCGTTGGCGGCGGAGAGAAACTGCCGGTAGAGCTCCGCAGCCTGTTTGGTGTGGTGCAACTTGTCGTGCGCGGTCGCTGCCAGGAACAGGCTGGAAGGCGACTGTGGCAGCAATGTAGCACGCACATCGAGGGCTTGCAATACGGTGTTTGGGTCATTGCTTTGTGAGGCTGCAAAGGCAAGACGTCCGGCGGCTTCGGCGCGGGCGGTGGGAGTAGGAAAGAGGTCGGTATGGGTAAGGAGGGGGTGAAGGACGGCGGCGGCTTCGGCAGAGTGGTGCAGGCGGATGAGGACGTCGGCGTACTGATCGAGGAGATCGCCGTCGTTGGGATTCTGCCGGGTGAGCTGGGCGAGGAGGGGTTCGGCCTGCTCGGGCTGCCCGGTTTCAAGGAGGAGGCGGGCATAGAGGCGGGTGACGGCAGTGTTTGCGGGATCGGCGGTGTGGAGTCGAGTGACCAGAGCGAGGGCGTCTTCGGGTTTGTTCTGCTTG
>CALMVL010000056.1:3611-11104 GCA_937873265.1 uncultured Granulicella sp. | reverse complement strand
CGACAAGCGCGTGTGCATTCGGCGTCACGCGGCCAAACGTCGTGTTGTCGCCAAAAACAGCCAGAGAGGCTTCTCCGTTACCGCCGGAAACATCGCCAAGGATCTGATCATAGGTGCGGTTCTCACGAATGATGACGAACACGTGCTTGATCTTGGACGGAGCGCCGATTCGCTCTGGGATAGCGAGCGGCTTGGCATTCTTTTTGCCTCCGGCGGCCGCGAAGATGTTCTCTGCAAGGTCCCAGTGGTTGTTCTGGAACACCTGCCGCGTCAGTGTGGCCAAGGTGCTGGAGGTAGGTACCGGAACGATGCTGACCGTGCCGAGATCCTGGTGCGTGTTGAAGCTGGTGACACCGTGAGCGGTCCCGTAGGAGTTCTCTGCCGTGCTTGTCGGTGGGGGCGCGACTGCAAAGCCCGTGGTGCCGATGCCTTTGTCATTCGCCACCAGCAGCGACTTATCCGCAGCGTCGAACACCACCGAGCTTGGAGCATAACCGACCGGGATCATGCCTTCCATGGAGCCGCCGTTGCTTAGGTTCACCACGGCGATGGCGTTGGCGTTGTAAAGCGCGACGTAGGCGACGTTGTTCGTTTGATCGACCGCAATCGAGTTCGGCCCTGCACCATACGCCGCGTCCTTCTTTCCGGGGACGCCAATCGGGAGTGCCAGGTTGATCGTCTGTGCCACCTGGTTGGTGGCCGTATTGATGACCGAGATGCTGTCGCTGTAGGTGTTCGCGACCAGAAGCATCTTGCCCCAGAGTGCCATACCGGTCGGATGAAGTTGCGTCGAGATCGTGTCAGTGACGGTGAACGAAGCTAGATCCACCACCGAGACGGTGCCCGTGGATGTTGAGCCAGTCGGAAATGCGGCGACGACCGGAGTACCGTTGGAATACTGCTGGAAGTCGCTTTCTTTTGCGATACGACCGGCTTCGTTGGAGACGTACGCGGTCTTGCCGTCAGGCGAAACGACCACGCTGTTCGGCACATTGCCGACGCGGACTTCCTGACCTCTCACCGGCGTCGCCGACGTAAGGTCAATCTTTGTCAGCGTATCGTTGTTGTCCAGTACGGCATAGGCGGTTTTGTTATCGTGGGAGATCGCGATGCCGAGAGGGTAGGACGTGTTGACGCCATCCCCGGTGAGTGAGACAGTCTGTCCGCAGGGAATTGCCGCGCTGCCCGTGGTTCCGGGAACGCTGGTTGGGAAGCACTTGACCGTGGTCAGATAACCGGCGGCATTCACATCGAGTGGCACGCTCACGTGGGCGTAGTCGGACAGCATACCTGTGGCGCTGACGCTGGCGACGCCAATGAAGCTGCCCGAGCCCGAGTTCCCGTCCTGGCTGAACAGCAAGTACTTCCCGTCTGCCGTATAGGTAAGGCCAGTGTTGCTGCCATCCGGATCCTTCCCTGCAGCTGCCGAGTAGGTCTGCAGGACGGCTCCGGATCTCGTATCAAAGATCGTCACAGCCTGGGGCGCGCCCATCTGCAGCACAGCCCCGGTGTGATTGCCCGTCGGGTTCAGCGCGACGGCTTTGGCACGGGTCCTGATGCCCAGATATACCTGGGTGCCCACAGGAGTGATGATCTGGCCGTTACTGACAACCCAAGGGGCGGGAAGGTTGGCTGGGTAATCCGGACCATTCTTTGCGTCCTTGTTCTCGCCCACGCTGTAGGTCGGAAATGGCACCGATTGAGCAAGGGCAGTTGCGCCAAGCCCTGCAAGCAGGCCGGCTAACGAAAGCAGATGATTGATTGGCGACGAAGTGCGGATCAGACCTCGAGACGGTTTGCTGAACATCGATCATTCCTCACGGTTGGAGAATGCAGCTTACGAGTGCCGACCGGCGGTACGGAGCGGAGCTCTGGTTCAGCCGATGGCGAGCAGATACGGGGACACAGGACGATGGCTCGGGTAACTTGAGACAGGCGCGAAAGTGGTGTCTGGCACGGAAGTGGGTAGCTTCACCAGTCCACGAAAGAAGTATGGCAGCCGGTGGCTGACGGGCTTGTGACTGCTACATGACAGTTTTGCAATGTTGGGAGGAGCCTGTGAGTTCTCGCCCACAGTTCGCTGAGCGTGACGCGCTCGAACATGCTTCAGGGTTGCGTCAGAGCGAGCTAGCACGGAGGCCGACCAGTGTGGGGGACGCGCGCCATTTTCGGCTCCCTGCTTTGGTCGGCTCCGTGTTGTCGATCAGCGACTACGCCAGCTGACGTTTCGCCAGGAAAGCAACGCCCAGCAAGCCGGTGCCGAGCAGAGCAAAGCTGGAGGGCTCGGGAGTCGGCGCGGTTTCTGTGATCGTAATCGGCACATTCTCGAACACATTCGATCCGGCCGCCGGTTTCAGCAGCGCGTCGTTTACCGAACCGCTAAACAAATTGAATTGCGCTCCATTCGCCGCAAGGAAGGAAAGGCCGTACTGATCAAAGCTGCCCACGCCGTTCGATACCAGGAGAACATCGTCGTTCGCGGGGAGGAAGCCACCGTTCTGAGGTGTTGGAAAAGAGCCGGGCGCCAGCATCGAGCTGATGTCCAGGCTTGGACCGTTGGGGACGACCTCCACCGTTCCGGTCACACGAGCAATGACGTATTGTCCGGGCGACAGCAGAGTGCCCGTGGTCAGGACCCCGGAGCCGCTGAACGAACTGGACGAGTCGCCGAAGCTGAAGTCGAAGGTGTCAGCATGTGCGGCGAGGCTGGCCGAAAGCAAAACCGCGGCGGCAAGAACGGATGGTAAACGCATGGGAGCTCCTGGATAGGGATTTGCCGCCCACTCTACAGGCGCCGTGTTACGGCCTGGGTAAATCTTCGGTGAAGCTGGTTGCGGGCCGGACTTTGCCGTCTGCAAGCTGAGGTGATGTGAACCGGAGCGTGTTTGGCGTCATCTCGGCGCTGCTCCTTCGCTGCAGGTGAGGCCGAGCAGCTGGGCCAAACGGTCCCTGATCGAGATCATCTCGATGCGTCCAAGGTTCTGTGGAACGATGTTCTGTCCATACGCAATGTAGACGCTACCGTAGTCAGCCCTGGACGGCCAAAATCCATGATTGCCCTTTTCCGCAGGCGCGGTCAGGTAAGCGGAAGAGCCCGCGGATGCGCCGACGCCGGTCGTGGGCCGATCGTGACTTGGTGGACCAAAGCCGAACATGTAGTGTTCGGCCGGTTCGATTACGAGTAAAGAGGTAGCTAGGTCGGGCGCGTACTGCTTCAGTTCCGTGGGAGGGATGACGCGGCCGATCCCATCCTTTCCTGCCTCGGATTCACGGCGCAGGAATGCGGCGACCTCCGGGTCATCGGTGGTTGCGATGCCTCCCATCGACCGGATCCTGCCCCCGATGCCGTGCTGGGCGAGCAGCACGTCGAGGTGAGCGATGTGGTCGACGCGCTCGAAACCATGATCGGAGGTCACGACCAGGTCGTAGTCGGCCGGCAACGCGGCCATCATCTGGCCAATGAGCTCATCGGTGCGTTCCACGATAGCGCGACTCGGACCGTTGAACGGACCAAGATCATGCTCATCGCTATCGAGGTCGACAAGGTGTACAAGCAGGAGGTCGGGCTGTTTGTGCCGTAGCAGCCACAGCACGGCTAGCGTTCTTGTCCGATCGTCCATCCATTGCTGCGGGAAGGAGGGATCATCCTTGCTGATCTCGTCGACCAACGTGGCAGGCACGCTCTTCGAAGCGATCGTGGCGGTATCCATCGAACCGCCGTTGCGTCGCGTGAAGTACTCGGGCAGGTTGTAGGTCAGCGGGGCATCGACGGTGACCGGCCAGGTGACCGCGGCGGTGGTGAGCCCGTGGTTCGCGGCGCAGTTGAGCAGAGAGGGCACCTTGAGCAGGTGCGCGGACCAGTAGTAGTCCCCGCCTTCGGAGGCCGGACGGCGGTTGCCGAGGATGCCGTGCTGATCGGGGCGTACGCCGGTGATGAGTGAGGTGTGGGAGGGCCAGGTGATGGTGGGCCAGACTCCGGTGACGCCGTCGGCGACTTGCCCACCTGCGATGAGCTTGCGCAGGTTGGGAATCTTTTCCTGCATGGCGTCGCGGTCGCGCAGATAACGCCAGTCAAAGCCGTCGACAGAGATGACCAACAGCTTGCGGTGCGGAGTTGGAGGCTGGCCCGGGACAACGGATGTTTGCGCCGCCGAAAGGACGGCACAGGACAGGCTCAGGGCTAGGAGGAAGTGGATTCGGCTCAGAAGCGTAAGCGGCCTCCAAGCTGCACCTGGCGTGAGTTGAAGGCGGCGGTGGGGGTGCCGAAGGTGGAGGAGGTCGGCGGGCCATGGACCCCGATCGCGCCGGCTCCGGTGCTTGCCCCGTAGGTTGTGTTGACCGCGCCAGCGCAGCCGGCGGCGCTGCAGGCGACGTTTGTGGAGTTGAGCAGGTTTTCCGCTTCAGCGATCACTTCAAGAGACACGCGCTCGCGGTAGAGAGGAAAGATGCGACTGCCGCGGAGGTTCCACTCGCGGAAGATTGGTCCGCGGAAGCTGTTGCGCGAGGCGAACAGAGCGTAGTCATTGTTGACGCCGTCGTTGTTAAGGTCGGAGCCGGCGAGCGCCGAATACGGAAAGCCGGAGGTGACGGTCGCGTTGGTCCCGAAGTTGAAGCCGTTCAGGAGGTGCCCCGCGGGTCCGTCGATGTTGACGTGCGGCTGGTAGACGCCCTGGATCACGAAGCGATGGCGCTGGTCGCTTGAGGACCAGCCGTAGTCTGCGTTGAGGTTGGTGGAGTTCGTGACGTTGTTGCCACTGTCCCCGACGGAGTCGTTATTGTTCAGCGCCCAGCCGAGGGTGTAGGAGGCGTCGAACTGCAAGTTGTGAGCCAGGCGTTTTCTGATGTCGATGAAGCCGCCGTAGTAGGTATCGCTGCCTTCGGAGGACAGGCTGTAGACCGGCCCGAAAGCTGGATTAGGGCGAGTGCTCGAGAAGATGGGGCGACCGTCGGCGAGGCTTCCGGTAACCGGGCCGAGGTTGGTGTCGAAGAGCACCGGGGCGCGCCGGCCGAGGTAGACCTGGGTGCCGACCGCCACCGAGAAGTCTTTACCGACCTGTTGCTCGAGCGCGAGATCCATTTGGTGGGCGTACTGAGTGCGGAAGTGCGGATCGAAACCGTAGACGGTGGTCTTCACAGCGAACTGGCTAACCGGGCCGGAGAAGGCGGCGGGGTACTGTGGCGCGCCGGCAGCGGTGCCGTTTACGGTGAAAGTCTGGACCTGCTGGCCGTTGGAGCGATCGACGAGGGAGATCAGGCGAAGGTTCAGGGTGTCGTAATCGATGCCGTAGCCGCCGCGCAGGACGGTGGTGGGGGTGAGGGTGTAGGTGAAGCCGAGCCGTGGCGCGAAGTCATGGTAATCGTTCGGCAGATTCCGTGAGATCGCAAGGGGGGCATTCTGGTTCAGCGTAGGAAAGAAACGATACTCCCAGCGAAGGCCATAATTGAGGCTGAACTTGTCGCTGATGCGCCAATGGTCCTGCGCATAGAAGTTGATGGGCGTGGTGCGATGGTTGGCGACGTTGTTGCCGAAGGCCTGCGTGAAGGTGGTGTAGTTGTAAGGCCGATTGGTGGCGGGGTTCGTCACGCCGTTGATGGTATTGAGATAGAGCTGGAGACTGGCGAAGGTGTACTGGTAGGGCAGCCTGTCCTGGGAGAGCACGTTGATGGTGTCGATGTCCGTGCCGAAGCGCAGCTGGTGCGACCCAAGGCTGTAGCTGAAGTCATCGATGGCGTTGTACTGATCTTCCTCGTAGCGTTGCCCGGCGCTGGTGTTGGAGTTGAGAGTGGCGACACCGCTGATGGCGATCGTGGGGCCCAGCATACCGTTCACGGGTGGTCGGTCAAAGATGCGGCGCAGGAAGCCGGTGCGAAGCTCGTTCAGCGCCGTGCCGGAGACGATGTGCGACCACTGCGCGGCGGCGGTCTGGTCCTTATCGTTGAAGTTGTTTGAAGAAGAGATGGTCTGGAGGCCGCCGGAGGTATTGAACTGCGAGGGCGTCTGGTAGGCGGAGCCGCGCAGGTAGAAGTCGTTACTGGCGTTGGCCTGGTAGTCGAAGCGGACGAGATACGACTGGAAACGCTGCTTGAAGGGTGCAGTTCCAAGTTCCGATGGCGGAAGGTCGAGTGCGGCGGCGTTGGCGGCCGTGATCGTGATGGGGTGCGCGCCATCCTCCGGCTCGTACTCGCCGCTGATGAAGTAGAAGAGCCTGTCGTGCACGATGGGGCCACCGACATTCACGGAGAAGGTGGCCCACTGCTGGAAGGGCTTTTCTCCCTGGGTGAGGGACGGTTTCGAGATGAGGCCTGGGCGGCGTTCCAGCACGAGGCCCTCTCCGTGCGTCTCATTTGTGCCACCACGCGTAATGAAGTTGATGATGCCGCCAACGGTGCGGCCGTACTGCGCGTCCATGGCGCCGGCGATCACGCGGACCTCTTTCACGTCCTCGGGAGAGATGATGCCGAGGCGGCCGGGTCCACCGCGCTGCGTGTTGTCGATGCCGTCGATCAGGAAGGCCTTGCGCTGCATGCCGCCAAAGGCAAAGGTCGGGTTGCCAAACTCATCATCCCGCGTACCGTTGAGACCAGGCACGAGGAGCGCCAGGTTGAAGGTGTTGCGCGAGGTGATCGGCATGTTCTCCAGCGATCGCTGGTTGAGACCGTCGGAGATGTCGAAGGTTTCGGTGTTGAGGATGCTTGCGTTGGCCTCGACCGTGACGGTCTGCGTGTCGGCTCCAGGTTGGAGCGTAATGCTGACCGGAGTTGCATACCCAAGGCGCACATCGATGCCGTTCTGCTCGAACCGAGCGAAGCTGGCGGCCCGGACGGTCAGGTTGTACTGTCCAACATTCAGAAGCGGCAGGGTAAAGCTGCCGTCGTCGCGGGTCTGCGTGGTGCGGACAAATCCTGTGTCGCGGGCAACGGCCTCGACCGCCGCGCCGCTGACGGCGGCCCCGCTTGTGTCCCTCACGATGCCGGCGATGCTGCTTGTCACATCGCTCGTCTGCGCTGGAGCGATGCGGGAGAGCAGAGTGAGACCGAAGAGGAGGCTTACCAGGAAAAGTACGCTCCAGGACAATGTCAAGCCGGACGGCGAGGGCCGTCGACCAGCTAAGCATATTTGGGGTTGCATGCCCCAACATCGCGTTAGCTGGTTACTGCACCGTCAATCCAGGGTCACACCTTGGTGAAAAGGTCAGAGGCTGTAACGATAATGTGTCGTTTGCCGCCGACTGCAAGGGTTAGTTCGGTTGAAAAACAAGCCTGCGCAATTGCGTGGCTCGGAGTGGGACGGCGGCCTGTAGCGTTTCTGCTTTGGTATTGCCCAACGCTACGCTTCTCTCGTGAACATGGCTTTGCGAGGCGATGACTTCAAGATTGTGCGTCTGACGCGGAACGCCAGTCTGCGCGCTTTCGGCAACTGTCGCGGACTGCTCAGAATTTTCGCTAATCGCATTCCGGAGGCGCCGCGTTGCACTAGGAATCACGGGCTGACC
>CALMVL010000056.1:0-3511 GCA_937873265.1 uncultured Granulicella sp. | reverse complement strand
TTTCGCTAATCGCATTCCGGAGGCGCCGCGTTGCACTAGGAATCACGGGCTGACCGGGCTTCGCCCGCACCCAAGGAAAGCTCGACCAGCCGAATGCCCGACTCTTCTCATGCAGCTCGACACAACCCTGGCCGAATGCCGATCACCGCTGCGCAACGCGAGATCAACCGCTCGGAAACGCGTACCTAAGCTCGAGGCTAGTCATCGTCATCGTCTTTGCGGATCTTGTGAGGATGGAGCAGCATCTGCGGCACCGGTTGGGTGCCCATCGCATCACGCCAAAGAATCACGTTGAGCTTCTTCGCATCCGCGCGATCTTCGTGAGTAAAATCCATGCGGCTCGATTGCTTGGCGCCCGGAGATTTTGGCGTGTTGGCCTGGTAAACCAGACCGTTGTCGCGATTAGCATAATCGGCGCGAAACGGTGGCTGATTGCCCGTTCCGGTAAAGAGCGGCTGCATCAGCGGGGCAAAGGCATCATTGTTGTTCATCGGAGGAACTCCCATGAGGTCCTCAATCGTTCGCAGAATACTCACGGTGGTATAGAAGGTGTGATCCACCACCGGCTCCGTGGCGTGCTGCGCGTATTTGCTGATGACCAGCGCCGTGCTGCGGTGCGCATCGACGTGGTCGGCGCCATCCTGCGCGTCATCTTCGATGATGAAGAAAGCAGTGTCGTCCCAGTACGGAGAATGCGAGATGGCATCCACCGCACGCCCCACGGCCAGATCGTTATCCGCGACCGAGGCCATGGGTGTGGGCGCGCCCGGAGTCGTCCCGGCCGTGTGGTCGTTGGCGAAGCGCAGCATGACGAACTGTGGCATCGTATCGTTGCCGCGGGCGCGGTCCGCTTCCCACCCACGAAGATGACGCTGGAACTCTTCAAAGCGCAGCTGATCCGGGAACTTGAGGTTGAAATCGGGGTAGTCCGGATCAAAGTGACCGACCAGCTCGGGCTTGGTCGCCACGTTGCGATAGATCAACGGAATGCGCCAGGGGTAGGGGCTGGATCCGCCGCCATACATGGCAGGAATGGCTTGGTTTTGCTGGATGTCGGCGCGCGGGCAGGGCTCGCGCGCGGGCTCGGGCGTTCCGTTCAAAGGCGAACGATCCTTGGGCGCTTCTCCCGAGTCGTCACAGAACTTGGTGGAGACAAACTCGCCAAAGTGGTAAAGCGATTTACCGTGTCGGGCGAGGTCCGTCCAGAGATATCCGCTCCCCGGTTCATCGATGTCCGGGATGCCCTCCTGCAGCGGATATCCCTGCTCGACCACGCCTTCGTAGTCGTACATGCGTTCACCGCCGCGATAGGCCTGCTGCCAGTTCTTTTCCGTGTAGTCGCTGGTAATGGCGGCCGTGGACCAGACGTGGCCGTCGCCGGAAACCTCGCCAGAGTCGTAAAAGTTATCGATGACGCCGAACTGACGAGCGAGCTTGTGCTGGTTGGGTGTGATGCTCGCGCCGTACATTGTCAGCGATGGTTCCCCATCCCCCACGCCAAGGTCCCCGAAAATCTGATCGTACGTCCGATTCTCCTTGATGATGTAAATGACGTGGCGGATCGGGTGACCGCCGCTGGCGAACTGCAGATGCTGTTCTTTCACGAGCATGCGATTGCTGACCACAACGGCACTCGAAAGAGCAGGCAAGGCGTGTTGTGCTTCTGCCAGATCCACGCTGGCAAGCGACCCGTAAAGAAGCGTCGCGATGTAGGTGTGCGGGCGGCGGGTGCGCTTCTCGGCAGTGGATGTATGAAGCGCGGGGCGCTGTGGTGCAATATTAGGCCCGGTGCCTTTGCCTTTCGCGGTCGCGATCAACAGTTTGCCATCCACAACGGCAAGCGATGTCGGGAACCATTCCGTCGGAATAAACCCTGAAGCGTGAATGGGCGAGCCGAGGGCCCGCGTCGTGGCGAGATGAAACACCGCGACTGCGTCGGATCCGGAGTTGGCGACATACAAATCCTTGCCGTCTGGACCGAGGGCAAGAGCGCTCGGAATCGCTCCGAAGTATTGCTGCCCGGGAAGTCGGGTGTCATACATCGCCGAGACGCGCATGTGATGTTTGCGGAGATCGATCTGCGCGACGCTGTCGCGATTGGCGAGCGCAACGTAAAGCCGCGAACTATCTGCACTGAGCGCTAGGGCAGTTGCATGCGAGCTGGGCGCAGTCGGTCTGGCGGGCGGCAGAAGGGGAAGCGTCTGACCAACGCGGCCGCTGACCAGATCCAGCTCTGTCACGGCGGAGCCGTTCCAAAGTGCGACAAACGCCCGTCGGCCATCCTGAGTGGCCGCAACCGCAATGGGGTAGGCGGTGGGAACCAGCGATCCACGAGCGAGGTCAAACCGCGTCACCATGCGCCCCGTGCTGGAATCCAGCAACAACACATCGTCGGAAAACTCGTCGGCCACCAGCAGCTGCTCGGGCCCACCGGCTGCTGGTCGTACCACCGCAATGCCCGTGGGAACAGGGATGGCCATGTGGGATGGAATCGGCTTGCCGAGCTGATTCTGTATGCGGTCGCCGGCGAGTGGCTGCAAGGGGATCGGAATCAGCCGCTCCGGCGTGACCTGGCCCTCGGAAAAGCGGTACACCGCAACCGCATTTCCGGTCTTCGCACCACCGTCTCCTTCAGGCGCTGTCAGCGAATCGAGGCTGGCATACAAGTGCTGGCCGTCCAAACTGAACGCCACGCCGGAGTAGAGGGTTTGCGCCGAAGAAAGGCCGGTCCGTTGATCAGGAAAGTCGCTGACCTTGCCCGTGGTCCGATCAAAGATCGCGATGGACTGCTGGTAGTCAGACTCCGCCGTGCCGAAGCCTGCATTGACGACCGCAACGTACCTCCGATCGGGTGACACCGCCATCATCATGGGCAGGCTGTTGATTTGTTGCGGCTCACCCGGAACCGGCGAAACAATCTCCTTGCTGCTCGGAAGCTGGATTGTCTGCGCAAACGACACCCGTGGCAGTTCGGCAAAACAGACTCCAAGCAGGCAACAGAAGCGAATGGTCACGTTCTTCATGGAACGAACATACCAACATCGTGTGAAACGGCAACTGCTACACATCAGCGCAGCTTCGTTCATGGACCTGTGCCGATGCCGGGGCAACGGCACTCTGGATCCCAGGCTGATCGGAAGAATCGGTCTTTTCAGACGGTACTTTGGCCTAGTCCTCAACAGGAGCTTTCATGTGCTTCACGACTCCGTTCAACAGGAGTTTTCCCGAACCGTTTGCGCTGTCCGAACGGAATGCAGCATCGATAGACGTTCTCGCGTGAGATACGACCGGGAGGAAGACCACTCCGGGGACAGGAACCGCGGCGACGCTTTTGGGAGCGAGGGAAACTCCGAGTCCCGCTCCGATAAGCATCGCCATCGTGGTCCACTGCGGCGCTTCCTGAACCACGTTCGGCTTGAATCCATGCGAGATGCACATCTCCATGGTTCGATCGTAGGCGAGTTTCGCCAGCGTCGGGGGAAAGAACACGAACGGTTCGTTCGCAAGCGCC
>CALMVL010000055.1 GCA_937873265.1 uncultured Granulicella sp. | reverse complement strand
CTTAGCATCCGCTCGTACATAGCGATGTACCCGTCCACCATCCGGCGGGATGAAAACCGTTCCCGCGCCACCCGCCGGCACGTCTCCCGATCCACCTGGTCCACGCGTCCGATCGCATCCGCCATCTCTTCCACTCCACTGACCAGAAGCCCCGTCACTCCATGCTCGACGACCTCCGGCACCGCTCCCGAGCGGTACGCCACGACGGGCGTGCCTTCCGCCGCCGCTTCCATCGCGACCAGCGAGCTCGTTTCCGGCGCAAGGGTGGGCAGCAACAAACACCGAGCGCCGCGCAGCAGCCTCGATTTTTCCACCGTACCGACCGACCCAACCAGGCTTACCCCGGCTCCCAACCGCGGCTCGATCTCCTGCTGGAAGTACTGCAAGTGGGCCTCATACGGAAATACCTCCCCCGCCAAGACCACCTCCACCCCGGCCCTACGCGCCGCATCGATTCCCGCGTGCAGATTCTTTTCCGGACAGATTCGCGACAGCATCAACGCATACCCGTGCCCCGCGACCGGCCATGGCGTCCGGGGTGCGAGGCGGCTGCCAGCGTGATCGCCATGGGTGGGATGGGCGGCTTCCGCCAAGCTTCTCTCCACAAAGACCCCGTTCCCGACCACCTCCAACTGCTCCCGCACCTCCGCCGGACAGGCCCGGCGCTGCGCTTCACTCACACACACCATCCGCACCCCCGGCCGCGCCGCCGCCCAGATCTCCTCCGGATACCAGCCCGGCGGCAGATGCAAGGTCACCAGCACCGGCACCCCCTCCGGAAGCTGATAACTCGCGAAATCGATGCCGTGCATGTGGACGAGGTCAACCGTTCCAGACGCCAGCGCCCGGTCGATGCCGGCCTGATGCCGCCGCGTCACGAGCTCCCGCATCTCGTCCGTGATGACCCCGTCCGGCACGTCGGTCCCGACCAGCTCCCCGGCCGGCCGCGACCCCGACCTCGCGACTACCACCGAACGCCACCCTCTCCCGACCAGCTCCTGCTCGAGCGTCGTGAGGACCTGCTCCGCGCCACCCACGGCTCCATCCCCCACCGCGGCAAAGGGAAACGCCACACTCAAAATCTTGCTCACAGCCCTAACTCCTCCCTTGCCGCCCGCACCCGCTCGCGGAAGGCTTCCCCGGTGACGCCACCCCACCCATATGCCTCATAGAGCAGCACACCCGCATGCGGCGCCAGGGCAAAGTCATACGCCGGAGCCACCCGAAACATCTCCCGCTCCACGCCAAACTGCTCCAGCGTCTCCGCCTGGGAGCGAAAGCACCCGAGCATGGCACGCTTTCGCACCTGCTCGGCGCGTGAGAGCTCACAGATGCGGACCTCCCCGGCAGCCCCCGGCAAAAACTCGCCGGTCTTCATCCAGACCGTGGTTCCACCCGTTCCGGCGTGGTAGGCGACCGACTCCACGACCACCGGCCTTTTCTCCGTCGCGATCCCGTGCACGGCTGCCCAGACTGCAAACGAAGTCGCGTCATGATCCGGATGTCCCCCCTCGTACGGGTGGGTGAGCACCACCTGCGGGTGAAGGTCCCGGAGATGCCGTCCTACCGCGCGCGCCACCTCCACGAGCCGCCCCGCCGCGCCCTGATCCGGCACTCGCGTCCCATCCTCCAATAGAAGTTCCGCAGCCGATGAGACCGGCAATCCCGCCAGTTCCAGAGCCGCCTCCAGCTCCGATCTCCGACTGGCCCTGTACTGCTCCAACGAACGAAACCCATGTGCCCGAGCATCCGCCCCGTTTTCCGGAGCCCCATCGGTGACACAGACGAACCGGCACCCGCCCATCCGGTGCATCCGGGCGCCGACGGCCAGCACCTCATCATCGGGGTGCGCCATGACCACGAGCACCTGCGGCATCGGCGCACCACCCAACCCTGCCAACCCATCCAAGGCTTCCGCCGCCGTAAACACACCTCCATTCTCTCAGCTAACCCCCATGCGCTAAGCTGTTGAAGGACCTGATGACCTGGACAAGCGCCTTCGGCAAGGGCAGCGGATGGCTGCTGCAAAAGATCGTTAACGGTCTCGCCCTCTCGCACATCTCTCCCAACACCCTCACCTTTATCGGCCTCCTGATCAACATCCTTGCCGCCATTTTCTTTGGGTATGCCCGCGGCGACCACGCCGTCCGTTACTTTTTGTACGCCGGCCTGGTCATCTTCGGCGCCGGCATCTTCGATATGGTCGACGGCCGGGTCGCACGCGCGACCAACCAGGTCTCTGTCTTTGGGGCGTACTTCGACTCTGTGATCGATCGCTACTCCGACGTCGCGCTCTTTTTCGGTCTGCTGGTCTACTACGCCCGCGCCAACCGATTTTTCTACGTCGTGCTGGTCGCCTTTGTCATGACCGCGTCCTTGATGGTGTCGTACACCCGCGCGCGCGCCGAGGCGCTGATCGGCTCCTGCAAGGTCGGGTTCATGGAGCGGCCCGAGCGCGTCGTCCTCATCCTGCTCGGCGCGCTCTTCAATCGATGGGGCGTGATGGCGCCCGTGCTTTGGGTGCTCGCCCTTTTTTCCACGCTGACCGTTATCCACCGCATCCGGTACACGTATACCGAAACACAGCGGCGCAAACTCGTCCCCGCCTCCCGGGTTTGAGGTCTTGTGAGCGCTGCCGATGTGCCATCGTTCGGAGCTCACGCCTGATGGTATGTCTCAGCGATCGCTGAAGGATCTGTAAGGGTGGCCGAAGGACGGCGTTTGGTGGACGAGGGGCGTTTTTGACGGGAGTAAACAATGAGGGAGGGCTGGGGTGATCTGTTCCTGGCCTGGCGGCGAGCTCGAACTCGCGGGCGCACTCGTTCCGGTTCGGAGACAGTCTTTCCGAGGTGGTGCGGTCCTCGTTCGAGCTACTCGTAGAAGCCCCAGATGTTTTGATCCGGGAGGTCCCGGATCCCGGCGTTCCCGGGAGGCTCGCGCGGTCCGGCTGCCGCGACCATCGGAACCCATCCTTCCACCTTTTCGTAGCCGTACCCTTTTTCTTTGAAGACCGTGTTCAGGTAGGTTCCTTTTGAGGGAGCCCGAAGAAATGCCCGCCAAACCGACAAGGGCACGCCGAAGTATCGGTAGACCTCCCCCGATGCCCGGAAGACGACGTCGAGCGTGCGCGCCCGTGGGTCGTACCGCATTCCATAGATCACGCTGGACGGCACGCGACCCCCTGAAACAGCATCCGCCTACTGCTTCCGTGTGTTCATCTCGCCCAGCACGCGCTTCAGCTCGTCGAGTTTCTGCCCTGCCTCGCTCAGCTTGCCCTCCGCTGTGAGCCGTTGGTAGTCCGCGAAGGCCTGGCTGGCCTGCGCGACGAGCGCATGGAGGTCCCCTCCGGCAGAGGGGGCGGCCGGCGCAGCACTGCCATTTCCGGTGGTCGTCTCCGCGACAGCCGGGGGCGCCTCGCCGAAGAGGGACTCGAGGGCCGCCTCGAATGTGGGCCCGTACGCCAGCTTATCCTGCAACGCCAGCACCACCAGACGAAGCTCGGGCATGGGGCTCTGCTGTGCCTGCAGGTAGATCGGTTCGGCGTAGAGGAGCGCGCGTCCGGTCGGGATGACGAGCAGGCTGCCGCGCACCACGTGCGAGCCCTGTTGATTCCACAGCGTCAGTTGGCCAGAGAGCTGGGCATTCTGGTCGATGCGGGCTTCGATCTGCTGCGGCCCGTCTACCAGACGCGACTTGGGAAAGTCGTAGACCATGGCCTTTCCGTAGTTTTCGCCGTCGCATCGTCCAGCAATCCAACCGATGAGGTTGTTGCGGTTGGCCGGCGTAAACGGCAGGATTTCGACGAACTCCTCCCCTGTGCCGCCGGGCAGCTTCATGAGCACGTAGTTCGGGTCCATCGGCCGGGCGGTCTGGCCGCCGTTGTTGTCGCTGACCGTTTCCGTTGCCACCGTCCAAAGGTCCTCGCGATTGAAGAAGACCTCCGGATCCGTCATGTGATAGAGGCCGTACATCGCCGACTGCACGCGGAAGAGCAGCTCGGGATAGCGGACGTGCCGCCGCAGCCCCGCAGGCATCTGCGCCGCGTCGCGAAAGAGCGCCGGGAAGAGACCGCGGTATGCCGCCAGCACCGGGTCCGCGGGGTCGAAGACGTAGAACGTCGATGTCCCGTTATAGGGATCGACCACCACCTTGACGCTGTTGCGCATGTAGTTGACGGTGCGATCGCCCAGATCGGAGTGGGTCGCGTACGGGTAGCTGTCGGACGTGGTAAAGGCGTCGATGATCCAGGACAGGCGTCCGTCCTCGGTCACGACCAGGTAGGGGTCCTCGTCGAGGGTCAGAAACGGAGCCAGCGTCGCCACCCGATCGCGGATGTTGCGCCGCATCAGCAGCCGGCTGCCCGCGCCGATGTCGTCCGAGAAGGGCACTTTGCCGAGGTCGCCGCGATCGAGCGCCAGCAGCAGCCGGCGGAAGAACCCACCCACGGTGATGCCGCCGTCGCCCGCGTAGCTGGTCAGGCTGTTGGTCTGCCCCTGCGGGTAGTCGAATTCCTGCTGCCGTGTTTTGACGTAGACATCCGTGTCGGTCAGCTGGCCGAAGTAGATTTCAGGCCGGGTGACCGTGAGCCCCGGCACCGAGCTTTGGACCGGCATGTCGCGCAGCAGAAACGTCGGCAGCCCTTCCGCGGTGAATCCGTTTACCGGGTTCATGGTGACACCGTAGCCATGGGTGTAGATCAGTTTTTCATTGATCCAGTTGCGACTGCTTTCGGGCAGCTTGTCGACATTGAGCTCGCGGGCGGCCAACATCACTTCACGCGTGGCGCCGTTGATGGTGTAACGGTCGATGTCGATGTCCGGGAAGTCGTAGTAGGTTCGGATCTCCTGGACCTGCCGAAGGGTGTCCTGGAGCGCGTGCCAGTCCCACAGGCGGATGTTGTTGAGCGTGGGCTGATTGCCCGCCGGGTCTGCCGCGGCGACGGTTGTCTCCGCCGGGAACTCGCTTTGGGTAAACCGGTCGAGGCCGTATGCCTGCCGGGTGAGCTCGATGTTGTGCGCGATGAAGGGCATTTCGCGCACCAGCTCGTTCGGCTTGACGACAAAGCTGCTGACGTACCAGCCGACCAGAGCCAGCGCGCCATAGAACAACGCCGCCGGGGCAACCGCCAGCAGAAGGAACGCGCCGCCCGCGTTGCGCAGCGCCCCGAGCAGAGCCAGCCCTGCCCCAGCCAGCAGCGCGAAGCACACCAGCACCAGACCGGGCAGCATGATATGCGCGTCCGTGTAGGTGATTCCATCGAAGATGGTGTGGTGCTCCAAGAGACGGTCGAAGCGGTCGAGGTACAGGTTGGCCGCCGCCACCAGCAGAAGAGCCGAAACAGCGAGGAGGAGACCTCGCCAGGGTGACGCACCGTCGCCGAGCCGCCGTCGGTTTCCGGCCCGAGCCCCTGCGGTGATTGCCACAAAGAAGAGGCCGGCCAGGCACGCGATGATCGCGAGCGTCAGCAGCCAGTCGACCAGCAGCTGCCAGCCAGGCAGCCGAAACAGGAAGAAGCTGAGCGGCCTGCCGAAGATAGGGTCCGCCGCTCCACCCGTGCGCGCGCCGTACCACCACAGCGCCAGCGTCGACCAGCTGCCCGCCATCGCCGCGGCCGCAAAAAACGCGACGACGAGCGAAACACCCCAACGCAAGATCCGGAGCACCGGCTGAACGGAGAAGTCCACCGGTCGACCGTTGATCACCACACTTCGCGTCGCCGGCAGTGCTCCCGCGTGTAGCCGCTCCAGGGCCGCAAACGTTGCGTACAGGATGGCAAAGGTCAGGACGCCGCATCCGGCGAAGAGCGCCGCCTGCAAGCCCCTGGACTTCCAAAAGACTTCGCCATAGCCGAGCGACCGGAACCACAGCAGATCGACCCAGCTGCCGAGGAGCTCCCCACCAAACAACAACGAAAGAGCCACCAGCAGGACCAATCCCGCGATCAACCTGCGCGGTGTTCCCGACCGCCGAACCTGCCCCTCCGCATCGAACACGATCGCCAAAGAAAGCCGCCTTCGTTTGTGCCGACAAACAGTCCCACTCTACAACCTCTGCCCAAGCCGCTCGTGGAGCGTTCCCGGGATCTTCGATTCGCCACACAATCCGCGGGCCTTCCTCAGTACACTCAAAGCTGCATGCCCAGCCCCTCCAAAACCGCCAAACCGCGACCCGTCCTGCTCCTCCATGGCGGAGCCTGGGCGATGCCCGACGATTCGGTCGAAGCTCACGAACGCGGAATGGCCGCAGCCCTCCGAGCCGGGTGGCAGATGCTGGAACGGGGAGCCTCAGCCGTCGAGGCGGTCGAAGAGGCCGTGGTGGCGATGGAGGACGACGACACCTTTGACGCCGGTCGCGGCTCCTTTCTGACGCGTGACGGCCGCGTGCAGATGGATGCGCTGCTGATGGACGGATCGACCCTGCGTACCGGGGGCGTCGCGTGTGTGGAGCGACTGCGCAACCCGATTCGCGCAGCGCGCCTCGTCCTCGAGCAATCGCCGCACGTTTACTTTGTCGGCACGGGAGCCGAGCGTTTTGCGCGCCAGCACGGCATGGCCCTTTGCGACAACACCGATCTGATTCTTCCGCGCGAACGCGAGCGCCTGATGGATTTCCAGAGGGGCGAGCTGGCCGGAGACCCAGACCTGCTCTTCTCGGGCGATGCCGGGGCTGCTCCCCCCGTTACGAGCGAGGCGAGTCCGCCGGATGCCGCCCTGGCGGAGACCGCGCTCCAAACCGAGGTCGACCGCGCTCTTCCCGCGGAGGTTCGCCCCTTTGACCCCACTCTCCATTCGCACGACACGGTGGGCGCAGTCGCGCTCGACACCCACGGCAACCTGGCCGCTGCCACCTCGACCGGCGGAACCCTTTCAAAGGCCCCGGGCCGCGTCGGCGACTCTTCCCTGATCGGCTGCGGCTGCTACGCGGACAACGAATCCGCCGCTGTTTCCCTGACGGGATGGGGCGAACCCATCATGAAGCTGGTTCTGGGAAAGTGGGCGGTGGATCGGGTGGCGGCCGGCTCGACCCCGCAGGTTGCAGCGGCGGCCGCGATCGACTACCTCCATGCCCGGCTCGGCGGGCACGGCGGCATCATCCTGCTGGGGCCTACGGGCGAGTTCGGTTTGGCGCATAACACGCCTCGCATGGCTTGGGGTCTGCGAACGGCGGACGGCTTCCAGCTTGGCGTCACCCGCAACTAACGTCTCTCGAAGTTGTGCCGCGTCAAATGTGGCTGCGGCAACACAACGGCTGCGCCCGATCCGCCATCGCAAGGGAGTACTGCAATCGACTTTTCCAGGAGCAACACACAGATGGTAGACACGACCAAGATCGAAGAGCACATGGAAGTGGTTGGATCAGATGGACAGCATGTCGGTTCCGTTGACAACCTCGGCATCAAGCTGACCAAGAAAGATCCGCTCGCCCATGACCAGCACCACTACATTAAGCTCGACTACGTTGCCTCCGTTGACGGTGGCAAGGTTGTTCTGACTATGCCCGCTGCGCAGGCTTTGGCGGAGTACAAGGCTGTCGAGAACTAAGCACAGGGCGACAGCAGAACGGGTCGCCACGTGGGCGATCCGCTCCTGCTCCGCGCTTTGAGCGAGTTACACGATTGAACGGCGGATGACCTCATTTCTGTTCCCGGACGCTCACATCCCGCCCGCACCAACCC
>CALMVL010000054.1 GCA_937873265.1 uncultured Granulicella sp. | reverse complement strand
TGGCTGCGAAGCGGCAGGCGTCGTCGTGACCGAGAACATCTGCACATGACGCTTCCCTACCCTGAGATGGTCTTGCTGCCATGACACGGCGCTGTTGACGATCTGCTGGTCTACGCCCTGGTCGGAGACGAGAGGGGTATGCCCAGCCCACTCTTCAAGGTTGAAGAGTTCGCAAAAGAACTGGAAGGTCTTCTCCTTGGTCATCAGCTTTAGGCCGATTACACCGCCCAAATGCGTCTCAAGGATGGTCGCGGCCTTCTGAAGCTGAGCGATAAGCCGGTCGTTTTCGCTGGCCTGTTCCTTCGGTTTCGCGGCAAACGGGTTCGCGAGTTTCGGCTCGAACGTCAGGCACCAGTGGAGGTCGATACGGCGGAAGTTGGCTGTCTTCGCAAGAAACTCTAGGCGGTGGTCAACGAAAGACTGGGTGATGGGATCGGCGTACTTCTTCTGGCGCGGAATCTCGAAACCGGAGGTGACGCGCATGTACTGGTACAGCGACGAGTCCTCTGGCAATCCCCGTAAGCCCGTCTCGACGGCTCGCACCCTGGCGTTTATCTCTGAATCGGTCAGACCCTCTTCGTCCGCACCGGTCAGCTCGAACATGCATCCATAGCCGCGAGTCTTGGTTGCGAAGATGTTGGGACTCACGAACCGGGCGATGGGAACGATGCTGTTCGCGGCCCCCGCGTCGGTGAACCACTGATTAGCGTTTGCGCGGGTCATAGTAGCTCTTCTGGGTCCAGCTCAGGCCCCACAGTTGGAACATCTTTGGGTGTTTACGGATGATCACCGAGCAGATAACGGTGATCGCAATGAAGATCAGAATCGACAGAACGAAGTACCGAAGCAGGAGAGCCAGCAGCGACGTAATCACGATGCCCATCCAGATTGGCAAGCTCAGACCGAGCTTCTGCCGGGGTTTGTTGAGGGCTTGATTGATCGCAATTGGCTCTCCACGCTTGGTCATTTGCATGATTAGGCGAGCACCGTCACAGCATGCGTTACGACCATCGAAATGCTCTGTCCGGTGAGGGAGCTGACCCATTGCGGAGCGAAGCCGATGACGATACCGGCGAACAGGCCGCCTCCGATCGCCATGAAGCCTCCAGAGATGTTCCGGCCCATGAACTGGAACACGCCGAAGACGATGCCGATGACGACGGCGAGTGCGCCGCCAAGCAAACAACTCTTCTCAATGGTGCTCATGGCTGCGGTTACGCCGGAAACATCGATTGTTCCTTGAGCGTGAGCCGCGCCGGAAAGAGTGATAGCTACAAGGATAGGTGGAAACGCGAGCCTGGCTGAAACGCGTCCAATGGCAGATGTGTGCCGTTCAATCGAGCGAAGACGAGATTTCGTAATGTACAAGGGGTTCTCCTCACAGGGTTGGCTTTGTTAAGAAGGGACCCGAGCGGAGAAGAGGTTTCTCCCCACTGGGAGTGATTTCGCCAAGGGGCCGGACCAACGAGAAGTTCAAGAGAGGAGAAGTGAACTGACCGCCCTCCACCTGTCGATTAGTCGGAAACCCCAGTGACTCAATCGAGTCATGTGATGAAGTCAATTTAGGAGCGGTATCCGCAATCGTCCAATACTTGCTTTTTATGTAGCTATAGCTCCAGCTGATCGTCTCAGAAGACCTGGCAGCTAACTTGCGTTCTCGATCCCTGATTGCTGTCCAGAGTCATCGGCAGACATGGGCTGCTTCTTACACGGCACGACCGATCTCAGACACGATTGTGCTAGCCGGAGAGCAAGGAGGGAGAGAACTGGACTCTGCTGCTCCGTTCTGTAGACGAGGGCAGTTGTGATGCTAAGGTCCAGATTCGGTATCGAACGCTTGACCAGATCCGAGTCTATGGGTGCACTTTCTCTTATCAGGCCAAAGCAGTTCAGTGTCTTGACAAGGAACTGAACCTCTCCCGGCGCGCTAACGAATTCAGTGGGATCCAGCGCGATCCCCGCATTCTTGAATTTGCGCTTGAAGCGGGAGTACAGCTCAGGGTGTTGCGACGGAGAAACCATGACTTTCAGCCGTTCGGAGACCTCCTCGTTTCTTAGGGTCGCTGGTAAAGCGAACGGACTATCTTGTCGCATACAGAGCATGACTCTTTCTTGACAGATCTTGTTCTCAGACATCTGCTTTGCTTGAATAGGTAGAGAGATAAGTCCGGCGTCGAGCTCATGGCGCTCAACCATCTCCATGATGCGAGCCGTGCACTCGCTGTAGGCATTGATCCTGCCCTCTGGAACGATTTCTCGGTATCCGATGAGGGCTTGTTGAGCAAGTGTGTGATTCACAAAGGGTGAATACCCTAGCCGGAAGGGAAGGGAATCATGTGCGTGCCGCGGTGATGTCTCGCGAACACAGTCGACCCGAGCTTGCAGCATCTTCCGAGCGTGCTTAAGGAAGATCCGTCCGTGTTCAGTGAGTTCCGCACCGACCCGAGTTCTTCGAAACAAATGGACACTCAGCCCTTCCTCTAGCTGTCGGATCTGAGCGCTCAGGGAGGGCTGAGAAGTGTGCAACACTTTCGCTGCGCGGATGAAGCTATGTTCTTCGGCAATTGCCAAGAAAGAAATGATGTGTCGGAACTCGGGGCCCTCATACATGGTGCACCAGCCTCTTCTCAACGTTGCTGGCCGTGGAAGAACTTCGGTCGGCTACTTGCGCTGCTAATGCAGTGCAATTTGACTGCCAAGCGCTCGTGAGGTGCTCGCAGCCACCGATACAGATCTCATCCGTAACAACGAACAGCTGTCTAGCTGACTTCAATCAACGATGGTGAGCTCGCGCATCAAGCTTTCTCACCAAGGAGCTACTTGGTAATCGTCCTGAGTTGGAACGCGTTTGCGTCGTCAGCGATAGCGGGAGCAAATGCCAACATCGAAAAAGGTGATTGGACAGAAGCGGCATCCCTCGGCATCTTTGCTTTGTAGTGCACAGAGGAGGAGAGATGATGAGCGCAGGAACTCAAAACAACCACCAAAGGATTGAGCTTGCACGGGGAGGCGCCCGCGAGGTAGCCGCCAGGGAAGGACAGCTGCACGATCGGTTGCTAAATAGCGAGCAGGCAGCTGCGATATTGCAAATTCACCCGAAGACACTGCAGAAGCTGGCCCGGGGCAAAATTATATGCGGCATTCAAGTAGGAAAACTCTGGCGTTTCCGTGAGTACGAAATCCACCGATGGATCGAATCGCAGATTGCGAGCTAGCGTGAGATGCCTCATTGCAGTCTGCTCGACAGTAACGAAGCGGCACGGCGCTCGTTCCGGTATGCTCGTACTCGGCCAACCGTGCCCGCCAACAGAAAGGATGGAATATGAGGCGAGCGCGATATCAGCAAGGAAGTCTACAGCGCGAAAAGCGCAAGGGAAGTGGCGAGACTGTCTGGATCTTTCGCTGGTACGAAGTCCAGTTCGATGGAACCAAGAAGTATCGCAAGATCGTGATCGGCACCGTCAGTCAATACAGGACTGAGGCCGAAGCCCAAAAGGCGGCAGACTCGCTGCGATTGGAAGTCAACGAACAAACGCCGCGACAGCTGTTGCAAGCCATCGACTTCGAAACATTAATTGAACACTACAGACAACACGAACTGCCTGACATCCTGCACGGTACGAGGCCGTTGGGCAGCGAGGCCAGTGAAGACGAGTTGCGAAAGTCGTACTCCACTCAGGTGACCTATCAAGGCTACTTGAGCAAGTGGATCCTCCCTCGCTGGCGGTCCTATCGTCTGGCCGACGTGAAGGCAATCCAAGTAGAGCAATGGCTGAAATCATTGCCTCTATCAAAAGGTTCGAAAGCGAAGATCCGGAACATTATGAGCGCTCTTTATAGCCACGGTCAGCGTTGGGAATGGGTTTCCGCTAACCCCATACGTCACGTCCGTCAAAGTGCGAAGCGTTCCCGGATTCCAACCATCCTGTCGCCAGAACAGATTGGACAATTCTTGGACGAGCTGGTTGATCTTCCGAGAACGGCCGTACTGCTGGGAGCGACTACCGGCCTCCGGGTTGGTGAGATCCTCGGACTAAAGTGGGAGGACGTCGACTTCGAGACACTTGAACTTCGTGTGACCCGCGACGTAGTCAAGCAGCGAATTGAACGCTGCAAGACCGAGGCTTCGCGCAAACCTGTTCCGATTGGAATTGGGGTCGCGGAGGTCCTGTTCGCGTGGCGCTCGCGATGCGCGTACAACCAGCCGCAGGAATGGGTATTCGCCAGTCCCGCGAAGCAAGGGAAGCAGCCGTACTGGCCGAGTTCCATCTATCGGGTCTATTTGAAGCCCGTCCTTCGGGACGTGCTCAAGATCACAGATCCAGTTGGCTGGCACACACTGCGGCACAGCCTCGGCACTTTGATGAAGGCCAACGGAGAGGACGTGAAGACGATTCAGGAAACACTCCGTCACGCCAACTTCAACGTCACGATGGATGTTTATACACAGGCCGTGAAAGAGGTAAAGAGAACGGCCCATAACCGTGTCGTGAAACAGATCATGGGTGGGGGTAAGCGGGACGAGCAAGGTTAGGGAGAGCCTTCGGAATGCGGAGATCCTTATCGAACCTTTTCAAACCCATGTTTTCCGAGGGCCGGCCCTCGGAAGTCGTTAGAACTAAATGGCGTCCCCGACGGGATTCGAACCCGTGTTACCGCCGTGAAAGGGCGGTGTCCT
>CALMVL010000053.1 GCA_937873265.1 uncultured Granulicella sp. | reverse complement strand
CCCCGCCGCGGCCGGCTCGTCGCCTTCGACGCCAGCCCCAACGTAACGGATTGTGTTTCCAACGCCTTCTGCCCCGTCGAACGCTACGGCTTCCTCCCCTCGTCCCACTGGCGCCTCTCCGACCTCCGTCACCAAGGCATCACGTCCACCTGGACTCTCCGCCGCGCCGGCGAGCTTTTCGCCCAACTCACCCTCCCCATGCCCGGCGAGCACAACGCCCTGAACGCCACCGCCGCCGCCGCCCTCGCCGCCGGCCAGGGCGTCCCAGCGCACGCCATCGTCGAAGCTCTCCGCAGCTTCCAGAGCGTCAAGCGCCGCCTCGAAGTCGTCGCCGAAGTCGCCGGCATCACCGTGATCGACGACTTCGCCCACCACCCCACCGCCATCCTCGAAACCCTGCGCGCCCTCCGTGCCGCGTACCCGGGTCGCCGCCTCATCGCCGTCCTCGAGCCTCGTTCCAACACCCTCCGCCGCCGCGTCTTCGAGAACGAACTCGTGGATGCCCTCGCCCTCGCCGACAACGTCCTGATCGCGTCGGTCTTCCGCTCCGAAGCCATTCCCGAGCCGGACCGCCTCCACCCCGAAGCGGTCGTCGCCGCGCTGACCGAGCAGGGAACTGCCGCCACGGCCCACCCGGACGCCGACGCGATTGTCGCCCAACTTGCCCGGCACAGCCGCCCCGGCGACGTCATCGCCATCCTGTCCAACGGCGCCTTCGGCTCCATCTATAGCAAACTTCCACCGGCGCTTGAAGCCGCCCACAGCCTCGCCCCTGCAGTGACCTCCGCGTCCTGAATCCAGCCACCTGAAGCAGGACTCATGTTCTCCACCCTCATTCTCCTGGCCACGTTTCTCGTCCTCGGCATTCCCGCCGCCCTTCTCGGCATCCCCTACACCCTCGCCCGCCGTGACATCTCGTGGATGTACCGCACCGGCATGCGCATCACCAACCTCGGTGTTCGCGCCGCCGGTCTTCGCATCACCCGCATCGGCGTCGAAAACATCCCACCCGGTCAGGCCTGCATCTTCATGGCCAACCACGTCTCGAACCTCGACCCACCGGTCCTCCTCCCCCTCATCCCCGGCCGCATTACCGTTATGCTCAAAAGCTCTCTCATGAGCATTCCGCTCCTCGGCACTGCGATGCGCTTGGCGAAGTTCATCCCGGTCGAGCGTGGCCGTTCCCGCGAAGCCGGCCGCGCCAGCGTAGCCCAGGCCTCCGAAGCCCTCGCCGAAGGTCTCCATATCGTCGTCTTTCCCGAAGGCACCCGATCTCCGGACGGCCGACTCTCCACCTTCAAAAAAGGTCCCTTTTTCCTCGCCCGCGAACACAGCGCGCCCATTCTTCCTGTCGCGATCATCGGCACGGAGCGCGCCCTACCCAAGAACGCATTCAGCATCCGCCGTGGACCTGTTACCCTCCGGTTCCTGCCGGCCATCTACCCGGACCGGTACGCCACCCGTGAAGACCTCATGGTCGCCGTCCACCAGGCGATCGCCGCCGCGCTCCCACCCTCCATGCAGCCCCTCACTGTTTAAGAATCGCGTTGTAGCCGTCCGCGCTCAGCCGCTGGCGCATCACGTCCGCATCCTTTTTCGTCGCAAATGGCCCTAGCTGAATGTGCAGCAACTGGTCTGCCGACTCATGCCGCACCGTCGCGTCATATCCACGACGCCTCAAAGCCGAAACCATCGCCTGCGCATCCTCCGCGTGCGACACAGCCGAAACCTGCACATACGTCGTCCCGCCCAGAACTGCAGCGGGAACCCGGACCGGCGCTGCCGGAGCAACCTGCGCATCTGCATCCGGAGCCGGGTTCGGCGCCGGAAGAACCGGCTTTGCTGGCACTCTCGTCAGCGTGGGCGCCTTCACCCCCGGCGGATTGCCTGAAGTCTCGTCCTCGCTCTCCAGCGCCGGAGCCGCCGATTTCGCCGCAGGGGTCGGAGCGGCGGCCGCCAACCGTCCCGCCGAAGCCTTCACCGCCGGCGCGCTCGGCGCAACCACCACAGCAGGCGCACCCGCACCCGCCTGTTCCACCCCGCCCGAGCTCTGCGTCACAGTTCCCACCGGAACGTCCGTATCTCCCGCCGCCATCCGGGCAGCGCTCACCGGAGCCGCCTTATGCCCCATCGAGTATCCAAACCCGAAGAACGCCCCGCACACCAGCACCAGCGCAAAGAAGATCCCCAGCATCGCTCCCGTTCCCAGCGAAATCTCCCGATCCGCCGGTCCGGCCTCGTCGATCTCCTCCCGGTCATCGCGATCGTACGGTCCACTCATCGTCAGCGCCCCTTCTCCGCCTCACCCACTGGTACGCCCGGCGCCAACGTCCGGTTCAGCAGGTTCATCAGCTCCATCGGCAGCGGAAAGACAATCGTCGTATTCTTCTCGACCCCGATCTCCGTCAAGGTCTGCAGATAGCGCAGCTGCAGCGTCATCGGCTGCGTCGCCATCAGCTGCGCCGCCTCCACCAGCTTGGTGGCCGCGTCGAACTCACCCTCCGCATGGATGATCTTTGCTCGCCGCTCCCGCTCCGCCTCGGCCTGCTTCGCCATCGCCCGCAGCATGCTCTCCGGCATATCGACCTGCTTCACCTCAACCGACACCACCTTCACCCCAAACGGCGCCGTATGCCCGTCGATCATCGTCTGGATCCGCTGATTCAGCGCCTCCCGATGCGCCAGCAGGCCATCCAGCTCCACCTCGCCCAGCACCGACCGCAGCGTCGTCTGCGCAAACTGCGACGTCTGGTAGATGTAGTTCGACACCTCGATGACCGCCTTCGCCGGATCGATGACCCGAAGCGTGATTACCGCATTCACCTTCAGCGTCACATTGTCCCGCGTGATCACATCCTGCGGCGGAACCTCCATCGCCTCCTGCCGCAGGCTCACCCGCACAATCTGCTCCATCGGCCGAAAC
>CALMVL010000052.1 GCA_937873265.1 uncultured Granulicella sp. | reverse complement strand
CACAACCTCAGCCCAACCACGCTCAAGGAGAGCCGCACATGCAGAACAGCAGCGACTTCAAGTACATCGCCATCGACACCATCCACGAGTCCGCCACCAACCCACGCCGTACCTTCGATGAAGCGAAGCTGCAGGAGTTTGCCGAGAGCGTCCGCACCAACGGCCTCATTCAGCCCATTACCGTGCGTCCCAACTCGGAAGGTTTCGAGATTGTTGCAGGGGCAAGGCGCTTCCGCGCCGCGCAGCTTGCCGAACTGTTTTCCCTTCCCGCCCGGATCGTCGATATCGACGACGCCCAGAGCCTTGAGTGGCAGCTGGTCGAGAACTCGCAGCGCATCGACGTTCACCCTTACGAAGAGGCGCAGGGTTCCAACGGCTGCTCGATATGCCGGGTTACGACGTGGCCACGCTGGTAGAAAAATCAGGCAAGAGCACATCGCACGTCTACGCCCGTCTGTCTCTCCTACAACTCATTCCTTCGATCGCCGAGGCTTTCAGCGCCGAGCGCATCGCCGCCAGTCACGCCAACCTGCTCGCCCGCTTGCCGCAGGAGATCCAGGCCGAGGCTTACGAGCAGTGCTGGCGCAAGGACTGGCAGGATAAGGAACCGCACCTGCTTCCCGCGAAGCACCTCAGCGCGTGGATACAGACCAATCTTTATCTTTCCCTCGCCGATGCACCGTTCAGCAAGGAAGACCCCACCCTCAACCCGCCTGCCGGAGCCTGCATCACGTGCCCTCGCCGCAGCGGGTTCAACACGTCCCTCTTTCCTGATGTGCAGGGCGATCAGTGCTTGGACGCTCCCTGCTTCCACATCAAGGTCAACACCCACATCGACCGCGAGATTGCCGCCCGGCCCGAGCTTGTCCAGATCGAGAACGGAGGGCGCAGGTCTTCGGAACAACGGCCCGAGGCCGTTCAGCGGGGGCACTTCCGCGAGATCGAGCACACCGACAACCCCGACGCCGAACCGGTAGAGCTGTGCGAAGCAGCCAAACCCGCCATCATCGTCTACGGAAAAGCGCGTAGGAACCACCCTCACCGTTTGCACCGACAACAACTGCCCCATCCACGACCCACGAGCAGCAGCACGCAGGGCCGAACATCCCGAACCCGTGATGCCACCCGCAGCCCCGGCCGAAACCGAGGAGGAGACTGAAGCACGAAGGCAGCAGCACGAACAGCAAAGAAGGGAGTACGAGGCCGAGCAGGAGCGCAGGGCCGAGGAGTTTCGCCAGCAACAGGAACGCGAGGAAGAGGAATACCAGGCGGAACAGGCGCGCAGAGACGAGCAGCGGAAAGCACGCGTCGCCACCTTCGAGCGCATCGTTGAGAACGCCCCCGAGACCCTGAACGCCGCTCAGTTGCGCGTCCTGCTACGCGCGATCGTCAATCTTGACCCCTACACCTTCGCCGACGATCTGGCCGAGGACATCGCCGACGAGAACGGACGCCGCAGCGCCGAAGAGGTGTTGCTGGCCACTATCGACGCAACGGGGGATGACAAGCTGACCCGCTTCGCCATCCGGCTTGCTCTCTTCGGACACGTCGGCATCCCGCGCGAGAACGAGCTCGACTTCCTCACCGAAGCCGACGCGGTCTTCGCTCCCCTGCGGAAGCCCAAAAAGAGCAGAAACGCTCCGGTCGCACTATCCAAACCCAAGACTCAAACGAAGAAGCCGAAGCCAGCGAGGAAGCCAATCGCAGCCTAACCCAGAGCGGGAGTCAGTCCATCGGCTCCCGCGCCCTTCCAGCCCGCGGACTATTGTTTTTGCAGTTGCTCTCCCATCCAAGGGCCGGCGGCAGGGTCCAGTTCCGAGTCTGTTACGGAACTCGACAGCTTCAGCGGCCCGAGACCTAGTCTCTGCGCTGGTTCGAGCGGACAGAGCTCCGCTTCGGCTCAGTTTTTCCGGAGTGCTTGCGTCAGGTGGCTGGTTCCGAGGACATTTGCCATCCGTTTGAGGTTGTAGGCCATCATTGCAAGACTCAACTCAGTGTGAGCACCTGCTCGCCCGCGTAACAGAAGACGCGGGTGACCCAGGATGCCGGTACTTTATGGTGGCGAAGGAATGCTCGACGACGGATCGTCGTAATCGCATAGCAGCTGCAGTCGCCCGCTCATTCATTCTCGTAAGAGAATCTTCGAACATGTGCCGCGAGACCCGGCGCGCGGTCGATGCGGTGCAGCGTTGCTTCAGAGAACAGCCGCCGCAGTCTTTCGCATTAGCTAGGTAGATGATCGATTTGTCTTTCTTGAGCCGCGCCTTGCGCTTTAGCGTTTTCTCACCTGGGCAGAGGTACGTTTCCGACTCTGGTTGATAGCGGAAGGCGTAGCATTGGAAGAAGGTGCCATCGCCATGTGGATTCCTGGTCCGCGTAGCAGGAACGCACGGCAGGATGCCACTACCTTCGCACTTGGCTGCCTGCTCTCCATTCGAGTAGCCCGCGTCCGCAACGACATGGAAGGTTTCCCTTCCAAGTACGGCCTTTGCAGCGGCGGCCATCGGCTCTAGACTTCGGTTGTCCGTCGCATCGAGCACGACTTCATGGGCGATGATCAGCGCATGTTCGGCATCGACTGAGCTCTGCAAGTTGTAGGCGGGCTGCGTGTGTCGACCCATCACCATGAAGCCGACCTCAGGCTCCGGGTGATGCTTCAGCTTCTCTAGCGCGGCCTGCACGCCAGCATTGTCGAACCCCGGCGACTCCTCAATATCCAACTTCTCCATGCTGTCAAGATAGCGTTGCAGTTGGAACCTCTCTCGTGCCGTATCGATGCTGGCCACGGCGCGGAACTTGCTTCCATCGATTGCGACCCACTCGCCACGGATCAGACCGCAGCTCTTGGCGAAGGGAACGAGCTCCACTCCGGCCGCCGTCACCGCCTCGCGATGCATGCGACGGAACTCCGCGATGGACTTGTAGTCGGGACACAGCCGCTCCAGCAGCCACATGACTTCCACGTTACGACGGCACTCCGTCTCTAAGCGCCTCGAAGAGCGGATCTGATTCAGATAGCCATATAGATACAGCTTCAGCAGAGAGCGCGGATCGTAGCCCGGTCTGCCTGTCTCGGCTGGCTGCGCCCGCTCGAAGCCAAGCTTCTCCATATCGAGTTGGCCGACGAACGCGTCAACCACGCGACACATGTGATCGGCAGGAACAAGATCGTCCAGAACCACCGGGAAGAGCGTTCCCTGATTGCGACCTTCACCTTGGATGTAAGCCATAGACGATGATGTCCTCGAGAATTACGAAGACATCATCTCATTCGTCCACCCATGATCATAGTGTTTTCGCTGACGTGAGGAGTCAAATCCTCTTCGGCTTGCGATCCTTTATGTACACGAACTTCCGAGCAAGATGAGAACAATACCCGATGCCAAGCAGTAAGCGTAAGGTGCAAGTCCCATACCGAGGTGTTGATCGCATGCTGCCATTGGTCTGCAGCAGGTGTACCGATCAACAATTCGCTGCCCGCGTTCGGAGATGCCCAATCCGGACGCTACGCTGCGGCGAGACAGCAGAGCTTCGTACGCATCCTCATCCGTCCATCTTCGTATCGGGACCCCATTTTTATGAGCCAGTTCTTGTGACGGGCTCGGTTCCCCTCCCGCATCTCCCTTTACTGCCTGCCAAACAGCGTCGTGCTATCGTAGACGACACTAAAAAGAAGATATTTCTGGAGAGACATGGCAATCACACCTAAGCTCCATCTGCTGATGTTGGTCTTCGTGCTCTTAGTAGTCTGTGCAAGCGTTGGATGGGGATGGTTATCTCGAAGGCGCTCGGATTGAAGGCCTGAAAAGCTTGCTGCTCAAAGGGGGTAAGCGCCGTCTG
>CALMVL010000051.1 GCA_937873265.1 uncultured Granulicella sp. | reverse complement strand
GGGGGCCGCGCGCGCGGCTACCCCCAGCAACACCGCCTCCACGGTACCGCTGCAGCGGCTGAACACCATGGGCAACGTCCCCCAGAACTGCGTGGACTCCGTAGGCGGCGGCGGGGCCGGCGACGGCTCCTACTGCGGGGGTGGCGGGCGGGGAGCTTCGCGGTAGCCCGCGACGGGGTAGTCCTTGCGGAGCGGGTGACCCTGCCAGTCGAGGGGCATCATGATGCGTGTGAGGCGGGGGTGGCCAGTAAAGCCAACGCCGAAGAGGTCGAAGACCTCGCGCTCGTAGAAATTCGCCGAGGGCCAGACAGGTGTGATGGAGGCGATAACCGCATCGTCGCCGGAGAGACGAGCGATGAGGCGAACGCGCTGCTTCAGGCCATGGGAGAGGATGTGATACGTGATCTGGAAGCGCGGCTCGGAGGGGTACCAATCGACAGCGGTGACGGTCTCGAGAAAGTTATAGCCGGCCTGCTGCACGGCGCGACAGGCGTCGACGATCTCCTCCCGGGGAATGGTGAGGGTGAGCTCGTTGCGGTCCCATTTGGCGTCCGAGGCGATGGAAGCGAGGGCGGCGAGGGCAGGGTGAGTGGGCTGGTCTTCGCGGACGGCGTCGATGCCGGTGATGGCGGGAGCAAGGGGCATTAGAGGTCCCCTGCGTCGTTGGCCCAATCGAGGATGCCCTTTTTCCAAACGTAGAAGAGGCCGACAGCGACGAAGCCGAGGTAGACCAGCATCTCCCAAAAGCCGAACATGCGGGATCCGGTGAGGGCTGGAAGACGACGGAAGATAACCGCCCAGGGAAGCATGAACACGGCTTCGACGTCGAAGAGAATGAACAGCATGGCGACCATGTAGAACCGGACCGAGAAGCGGCCGCGAGCGTCGCCAACGGGATCCATCCCGCACTCGTACGCGCCCTCCTTCGTTCGGGAGTTTTTATGTTTGCCGATGAAGAAGGAGACGCCGACCATGCCGCAGGCGACGCCAATCGCGACCACGATCTGCAGCACGAGGGGGAGATAGTTCCAGACGTAAGGCACGCTTTGCATGGGCAACTCTGAGCTTAGGAGTGGCTCTGTCGAGTGTCAAGGATCGATCTGCGCCGGACGGCAGATTAGAGGAGGGATTTGTACCAATGGAGGATGGGGGTGCTGAACAGGGCGCTGAGGAGGCCTCCGGCAGCGAGGAAGGAGCCAAAGGGGAGGCGAGTTTCGGCACCGGCTCGACCGCGGATGAGAAGGACGATGGCGAAGAGAGAAGCGGCGAGGACGCCGGCGAAGAGGGCGAGGATGGCGGGGGCGAGGCCGAGGAAGCTGGTGATCATGGCGAGCAGCTTGACGTCACCGAGGCCCATGCCCTCGCGGTGGCGAAGAGCCTGATAGATCCAGCGGATGGCAAGCAGAAGAAAGGCGGCGGCAGCGATGGCAAGGAGGCGGCCGAAGATGAGGTGTTCGGGGCCGGTGAGGAAGACGTTGCCCTGGGAACGGCCGGCTCCGGCGCTGTTGAGGTTGACGCGGCGGTGGAGCAGAAGTTGCTCGTCCGTGGGACCGAGAAAGATAGCTCGCGTGCAGACAAGGAAGAGGCCGGTGGCGATGCCGGTGAGGGTAAGGGCGTCGGGGAGGAGGTGGTGCTGCCAGTCGATGACGAGGAGGGGGAGGAGGAAGAGGCCGAGGACGGCGGTAGTGAGGGCCGCGACCACGCCTGCGGGAATCGAAGCTGGTTGGCCGAAGTCGATGAAGTGCGCGCCATCCAAGAAGTACTTTAGGTGGAGCGCAACACGCGCAAACCAGACGGCCATGAAGAGCTCGATGGCGGGGTAGCGCCAGGGGATAGGTTGGCGGCAGTCGCGGCAGTGGGCGCGGAGGAGGACAAAGGAGAGCAGGGGGATGTTGTCGTACCAGCGGATGGTGTGACCGCAACCGGGGCAGTGCGAGCGGGGGGTGACGACGGACTCGCGGACGGGGAGGCGGGAG
>CALMVL010000050.1 GCA_937873265.1 uncultured Granulicella sp. | reverse complement strand
GCGATCTCCTGCTCTGACCCAAGGTACCGTTCGGTGGTCTGGATCGAGGAGTGCCCGAGCAGGAATCTTATCTGCTCAAGATCGCCGCCGGCTTTGCGGCAGAGCTTGGCGCAGGTGCGGCGCAGATCATGCGCCCCGAAGCGTTCGATCCCGATCTCGCCGGCGGCTTGTTCGACCACCGACCACACAGCCCAGTCGCTCAGGGCCTCGCCGATCTTCTTTCCGCCTTTGCGGACCGAGCGGAAGAGCTTCCCTTCCTCGATCCCCGCCGCCGTCATCCAGGCATTGATGCCGTGCTTGACCCACAGCGGGACCGCGACGGTACGGACGCGGCCACCCTTGCCGCGGAGGTCGAGGAGCACCCACCGGTTCTCGCGCATCTGGAGGATCTCGACGTCGAGCGAGGCGAGCTCGGCGCGGCGGAGGCCGCAGCCGACCAGCAGGGCCAGGATGGCGTAGTCGCGCTTTCCCTTCAGCGTGTCTCGATTTGGGACAGCGAGGAGATCGCGGGCTTGCTCCCTAGTCAGCCAGTTGCCCAGCCGGGTGCCGCTCTGCCGGAGGTTGGGAACGTCGGTCAGGGTTGCCGCCTCTTCCGCCCCCAGCAATCCGTTCTTGCGGGCTTCCCCGACCAGCTTGCGCACCGCCGACATCCGGACATTGGCGGTCGAGGGCGCCAGGCCTTCCATCGCGGCCCGGAACTCCATAACCACTGCCCGGGTGAGCGGCCGGCCGCGGGCGATGCGGAAGAGCTGGTCGACGGCGTTCCCGTAGGCGAGCTTCGAGGTCCGGGCCGCAACCGAGTCCAGGACCATGCGGCGGAGCTCCCGCTGGACCACGGTTAGGCTGCCTGGCCAGACCCCGCATTTTCGGGTGAGCTGTGAACCCTACCAGAAACGTTCGTTTGTGATGAAGCGGATTCTGCGTACGTGTTGCCCTAAGCCGACTTCGCGATAGCCATTAACATTCACAAGGAACAAAGGTTCAGAAGTCGGTGTCTACATCGACAGCCAACCCTCACGCCGTAAGAGAAAGGACCGCGGATGAACTTGGAACGCAGCCCCGATGCATCGCTCATAGCTTCGCTGGCCCGGCTTTGGCCAAACAGAGAGCACGAGTCTAGTGCAGTAGCCGGATTGCTATGCCGTGTTGGCATCCACTGCTGGCGGCGTCTGGACACCAGCCAGCTAGCGCCGGGGAGAAATGTCCGCTTCTGTTTCTGGTGCTCGAAGATCGAACTCGATGGAGTGATCCACACTCCCTGATGAAGAGCGAGGCTTTGCGGATCATCCACCGCGCGGGCCGCAGCGGTTGGTCCTGAGAAACGCCCTCGATGAAAGTTGAGGGGCGTACGCTCAGATGAATGTGCGAAGGAGGACGACGGTGAGCGATGGACCAGTGACGTGCCAAGTCCGATACACGCTTGACCTGAACCAGCTTGCGGCATTTGAGACCTACGCGCGTGCCTGGATCAGGCTCATCAATCGGTATGGAGGTGTGCACTATGGGTATTTCATTCCCCGTATGAGTCCCGACGTGAAGGGTGCGAGCTTTCCTGGACTGGGTTATGACGGCCCAGAAGATGTCGCATTGGCCCTATTCACTTTCCCGAGCGAGAAGTCGTACCAAGACTATCGGGAGGCGGTTGCGACCGATCCAGAGTGCCAAGCGATGGCCGCACTTGTCCGAGAGACCAAGTGCTTTACCCAGTACGAACGCTTGTTCCTCCGACCCGTGACACCCTGAGAGGCCGAGGCTTGCAGAAACGTTCGTTTGTGGCGCTCATTACACCGTCATTCTTTTTACAATGATCGCAATCAGCAGCAAGCTGCGAGGAGGACGGCGTTGGTTCGAATGAGAATTCTAGTTGCCACTTTCACGATGATTTGCGCCTGGTCATGTGTAAACGCACAGAGCGTGACGACACATATGAGCCTTCCGGCACCGACCGGAACCTATGGCATCGGGATTGTTCATTACCTCTTGGTCGATCAGACCCGGCCTGAGCCGCTACCGGGCGCTCCGGAAACCAAACGCCAGATTATGGTGCACGTGTGGTACCCCGTCGATTCCAGAACAGTTGCCGGCCGTAAGACCATGCCTTATCTTCCCGACCTGCAAGAGGCGTTGCCGAAGTTGAGCTCTGGCGATGTCAAAGGCTTGTTTCGTCCCTCGTCCTTCAAGGGTGTTGATGCGCTCCCCGCGACCGGCGTCGTTGAGAACTCTCCCATTGCGGCAGGAACCCAGCACTTTCCGCTTCTCGTCTTCTCTCATGGCTGGGGCAATCCGACCTTTCTTTATACAGCCGAGTTGCAGGACCTTGTAAGTCACGGCTACATCGTAGCCGCTGTCGATCATCCGTACGACACGGCTTACACCCGCTTCCCGGACGGCACCATAACCCTCTTTGCCCAAGACCGCTTCAACCAGCAGACGAAAGTGAATGGGCTAAACGCTTACGCGAAAGAACGCGTCGAGATTATGGGAGACGACAACAGGTTCGCTCTCACTGAAGTTCTGAGGTATGCAACCCAGCGCAGCCTGAACTCACCGTTTTATAACCGGGTAGATATAGGTAGGATTGGAGCCTTTGGACATTCGATCGGTGGTTTAGCCGCCGCCCGCACGTGCCAGATCGACACTCGGGTTCGGGCCTGCCTAGATGAGGACAGCGACGACTCCCGTGGTTCACCCTTCATCGCCACTCCGATTAACCAGACCGAAAAGCAGCCATTTCTACTCTTTGTCGTCGCGTCTGCCGACCTCTGGAGTCCAGCAATCATCAACCCGAGCGATGCAGATCTGGCCGCCCAGAAGATGACGAGAGCGGAGTACGGCGCCGTGCTCAGGTCTCATCAGGAGACCGAGACGGAACAACTGGCAAGCATTCCGGGTGGTAGCTACCGCATTAAGCTGTTTGGAGTACCCGGCTTCTCACACCGAAGCTTCACAGATCAAACCTTGCTAGATTTCAGCACGAATGCGAATAGTGCTAACGTTCACAATCTCAAGATTGCCGAAGCCTACATACAGGCGTTCTTCGACAAATGTCTGAAGGGAGATATGAACACTGTTCTCGATTCAAACACTCCGGTTGACCCACGAGCGATCATTGATCATTTTCCAGAACACCGATGATTCCATCATTCCGCCTAGACCTCGGCCTCGCCCCCGAAACACGCCAACTCTGCGACTGGTAGCCCTTCACTGTCTTAAACCTTCGTTTGTGACAGCGGACCTGACGGCCTCGCGGAGCCTTGCT
>CALMVL010000049.1 GCA_937873265.1 uncultured Granulicella sp. | reverse complement strand
AAGTCAAAGATCCCGCCGCTCATCAGGTGCCCGTCCACATGCACGTGCCCCTCATCCAGGTGCCACCCCCGCACCCGCACAAACAGCACCGCCGGCCTGTCGTTCAGTTTGTAACTCTTTCCGGTCGCCGCATCCTCAAACGCGATGGTCCGCCGTACCGCATCCCGCAGATTGATCTGCCCTTCCATCACATTCGCCCACGTCGGCGTCGTCGAATCCTCAAAGTCCGCCATAAACACCCGCGCCCCGGAGTTCAGCGCGTTGATCACCATCTTGCGCTCCACCGGCCCCGTAATCTCTACCCGCCGGTCCAGCAAGTCCGCCGGCAGCTCCGCCACCGTCCACTCCCGCTCCCGGATCTCCCGCGTCTCCGGCAAAAAGTCCGGCCGCTCCCCCTCATCCAGCCTCGCCTGCCGCTCCTCCCGCGCGTGGAGCAGTTCCCGCCGCCGTGCCCCAAACCGACGCTCCAACCCCACCGCAAACCGCATCGCCTCCGGCGTAAGAATCTCCGCATACCGCTCCGGCACCGCAGCCCGAACCTCCACACCCTCACCAAACTCCGCCATGATCAATGTCCTCTCACGTCATCACCGCAACACAGCAAAGCGGCGAAAGCCCGTAGCTCCCGCCGCCCCCCACGCGATCCCGTCGCTACGGGTAGCTCCGGACCGACTGTCCCGGCACACCCTTCTCCAGCTCCTGCTCCGGCTCAAACCGCACCCCAACCCGCCCGAGCGTCGAAAACACCACATCCACGCTCGACCGCGCCATCGCCTGAATGTTGCCGGTCCAGCTGCCCGTCGTAATCCACTGCCCAGCCCGCAAACCGGCCGTCCGCGACGCTCCCTCGTTCGCCAGGTACGGCAACAATCGCAAAAGATCGCCCGAGGTATTCGACCCCGTCTTCTCCACGCGCACGCTCCCGTCCACCGCCAACGTCACCGTCTCCTTGGTGAAGTCGATCGACCGCCAGTCCGGTACGGCCGCCCCGTACACAAATCCGCCGTGCATCTGCAGGTCCCCGATCATGCTCATTCGGTCCGCTGTCACCGGATCCACCAGCCCGCTCTCCAGCACCTCGATCGCCGGATGGCAGCTGCGCACCGCCCGAAGCACCTCGTCCCGCGTATATGCCTGTGCCCGCGCCGGCAGATCCTCCCCCAGCAAAAACGCCACCTCTGCCTCCAGCCCGCGATACCGCATCGCCCGCATGACCACCCCGCTCGGCGCAATGAGCGTCTTCGGCATCGGTGCAAACATCGGCTCCGCCTCTGCTGTCGGTGCGCCCACCTTCCAGCCACCAATCTCCCCGTACGCAGACGCAATCGTATCCTGCATCACATACGCCTCGGCCAGCGACGCCGGCCTAAGCTCGGCCGGTAACTCCCCAATCGGCTTCTGCGTCCGACGCGCGTCCATCAGCAGATTCGCCCCATTCATCATGGCCGCTTCGCGCGGCCCCGAAATCCGCTCCTTCGTCTGCCCAAATGCCGTTCTGCCCTGTCCCAGATCTTCCGCCATCGTGTCTCTCCCTCTCGTGCCCCGGCACTTCTCTAAAGATGCCGTTTCGCACACCCGCGAAACTCACCTCTCCGCCCGAAGCGATCACACCTAAGGTCGCCGACCAAGACTCAGCAGGTTCGCCAGCAGCCGGTAACTGCCCGGAACCCCCTCCGGCAGCTGCCGGTACAACGCATACGCGCAATACACATACACGCCCTTGCCGTATCCCGCGACCAGCAACCCGCCCCGCTGCGGATCCTGCCCCGGATCATGGACCTCCGTCACCGCCTGGTACTGCGGGTCCCAACTCGTCATAAAGCCGTGCCCCCGCTCCTCAATCCACCCAGCAAAATCTCTCTCCCCCAGCCGGTTCGGCCACCGCAGCACCTGTGCCTCCGGCGTCAGCAGCTGCACCCGGTCCGTCTCATCCACCACCTTCTCCGCCGCCTCGCCCAGCTCCAGCGGATACGGCGCATCGCTCGCCCCAAACTCCGCCGTGTTGTACTCAAGCACCGCCACCCCACCCGCCTTCACCCATTCCAGCAGCTTCGGCGTCGCCGCTTCCAGCGCCTTCTGCGCCGCATACGCCCGCACCCCCAGCACCAGCACGTCATACCTTGCCAGCGTCCCCGCCGCGATATCCCCCACCGAAACCGTCGTCGCCCGCACCCCCAGGTTCTCGAGCGCCGCCAC
>CALMVL010000048.1 GCA_937873265.1 uncultured Granulicella sp. | reverse complement strand
GGAGGTGGGATTCATGAGGTCTATTCCTATCTTCGCAGCTTACGGTCGGCGGCCCGGGCGAGCCAGTGTTGTCGTGATCATCGACAGGAAGCAAGTCCGCCGATCCAACCATTGCCCAAAAGTTGTATTGGCCTGCATCAAAGGTTTGAGAGTATGTTCCTAACGGAGCCTTACCTGCTGAGTTCTGGCCTCCGTAGATTGCATCCGTGTTGTCCGAGTCACGTTCCGTGATCTTGCCGATCGAAGGGATGCCTGCGCTTCGATCCGCAAGACGCGGACCTTTGCCATGCATCGACCCTCAGCGGCGGTGCGGAGAGTGCCCTGTGAAGAAGAACCTTCTGACAAAAGTTGCTGTTGTTCTCTCGATGGTTGTTGCCGGTCCTGCCCTGTTGCACGGTCAGGCTCAAACAGTCGCGTATGGCCGTTTGACGTTGAACTTCAGTTCGGGATTTCTGCAGTACGTCGCTGGAGCCGGAATCACGATTACCGATATCAGTGGGAACGCACTCGTGAACGGCTCAACGACGCTGACAGGCGTGGGCGGGGTCCTGGATCTGTCAAGCGCTGTCGGCGAGCTGGTGCACACCGGAGGTCTTCTGCTCACGATGGGCAGCAACACGATGCGTCTGCAGGATCTGATTATTGACACCACAAACACATCCGCCCCGGTGATCTCCGGTCTGGTGATCGTCAACAATGTCACGGTCAGCCGGTTCCCGATCTTCACGTTGGCAGCGCCTCCGGGATTCACGGTTCCCTTGCCGTCCACCGCCGGTACCGTGCAGCTGAGTGGCATCAATATCGCGATCTCGCCGGCTATGGCGAGCCAGCTGAACAGCTTCATCGGAGCGAATGTTGTGCCGGCTTCGGGCGTTTCGGCTGGAACCGAGACGCAGTATTCGGTGTTTTCGACCTACGCGGGCAGCTAACAGCGGGAAGTCTGTCGTCTGCAGGAGAGACCTCGGGGTACCGTCGGGGAGGGGCGAACGACTCGCCTCTCCTCCTGCTAAAGTTGGAGGTGTTCAAGGAGCGCCGTCCTCGCAGAGATCTCCGGGGCGGTGTCACTGCCTCGATGCCAATGAGCACTGCCCAGGTTCCACGTCCGTCCTCTTCGCGGGCAATCCAAGTCACAGAGGCAAAGCTGCCGGGGTGCTTCATCCTGCAGTTCCCCGTGTTTCACGATCAGCGTGGCGACTTCGTGAAAGTGATGCAGCACTCGATCTTCGAGGCGCATGGCCTCGAAACCAGGTTTAGCGAGGTGTTTTACACGGTCTCCGGCAAGGACGTGCTGCGGGGGATGCATGTGCAGCTGCCGCCCCATGATCATGCCAAGCTGGTCTACTGTGTCTCCGGCGCAATCTGCGACATGGCGCTCGATCTCCGGGTGGGATCGCCGATGTTTGGCAAGCACGAGGTTTATGAGCTTTCGGGTCTGGCGCACAATGCCGTGTACCTACCGTCCGGCGTTGCGCACGGGTTCTATGTTCGCGAGCATCCCGCGGTCGTGGTGTACCACGTGAGCACGGAGCATGATGTGGCTCATGATGCCGGCGTGCTCTGGAACTCCTTCGGCGCGCCGTGGCCCATCGCCAACCCGGTGGTGTCGCTGCGAGACATGGGACTGGAGACATTCGAGACCTTTGTGAGTCCATTTCGCTATGTTCGGCCCGAAGGCGAGTTCGGCTATGGCCGGAAATCGGACGTCGCGGCAGGGGTCTCTGACACCGGGAGGACGGCGTGAGCGGGCGTGTGCTTTTGGTGGGCGCATCCGGACAGGTTGGAGCGCAGATGCTGGAGTACTTCCACCAGACGCGCGGGATCGCCTACGCGGTGCCCACATCTCGCGAGGCGGCAAACAGGCCCGGCTGGCTGCCGCTCGATCTCGCGTCTATCGATGCGACATCGGCGAAGCAGCTCCTCCAGCCCTATGAGTTCGAGGCCATCTACTGCGTTGCCGGCATGACCGATGTCGAGCGATGCCAGAGCGAACCGGAGCAGGCCGAGGGCGCCAACGCACGCGGACCGGCGGTTCTGGCCGGGTACGCCCGCTCGCTTGCCATTCCCTTCGTTTATTTCTCGACGGAGTACGTCTTTGACGGTGATCCGGCGCGGCCAGGACCGTACCCGGAGAACGCACCGACGCATGCGCTCAGCGTGTATGGACGAAGCAAGCTCGACGGGGAAGTTGCCGTCACGAAGGCGCATCCGGCTGCTCTGGTTGTGCGGACGACCGTCGTGTACGGGCCGGACGAGCGGGGAAAGAACTACGTCTATAGCCTGATGCGCAACCTCGCCGAGGGCCGGCGGATGCGCGTTCCGGCCGACCAGGTGTCGACGCCGACCTACAACCGGGATCTGGTGCGCGCGACAGTCGGTTTGGTGGAGCTCGGGGCGACCGGTGTCGTGCACCTGTGCGGTCCGGAACTGCTGAGCCGCATCGACTTCGCGCGGCAGGTGGCGCAGTTTCTGGGGCTGGACGATTCGTTGCTTGACCCCGTGCCGACCTCCGCGCTTGGCCAGAAGGCGCCGCGGCCGCTCGATGCGGGTTTGGCGACCGATCTGCTACGGCAACAATACCCACATCTGCAAATGCGCACGGTGGCGGAAAGTTTGCGAGACTGCGAGGAAGTGTTGCACGCGTTTCGCCGAAATCTGCCCCTGGCGCAGAGCTCGATGGCGGTCCGTTGATGAGCCGCACCACCGTCCAGCCGCGAACCAAACCGCTGGTCTCGCTGGTGGTGCCGGTCTTCAATGAGGGAGAGACTCTGCCGCTGTTCTTCCCCGCGGTGCGTGCCGTAATCGATCCGCTTGCCGAACAGTACGACTTTGAATTTGTCTTTACCGACAACCATTCAGACGACGCGACGCCGGAGCTGATCGCGGCTTTGGCGCGCGAGGATTCGCGGGTGCGCGGATACCGCTTTTCGCGCAACTTCGGATACCAGCGGTCGATTCTGACGGCGTATCTGCGGTCGGAGGGGGATGCGGCCATCCAGCTGGACTGCGATCTCCAGGATCCGCCGGAGCTGATTCCTGTGTTTCTGGAGACCTGGCGACAGGGGTCGGACGTGGTCTACGGCGTCCGGCGATCGCGGCTGGAGTCGCGACGGTGGAGCTATGCGCGCACGGTTTTCTACTGGCTGGTGGACGCGCTCGCGGAGGATCCGATCCCGCGCGATGCAGGAGATTTCCGCCTGATCAGCCGGCGGGTGATCGAGGAGCTGCGGCGCATCGGCGACACCCGGCCCTACCTGCGTGGAACGATCGCGACGCTGGGCTTTCAGCAGACAGGCATCGCGTATGCGCGCCAGGCGCGGGTGGTGGGTACGTCCAAGTTTTCTTTCTACGACAACGTGAAGCTCGCGCTCGATGGGCTGGTCAATCAGTCGGTGGTGCCGCTTCGCATGGCGACCTACGTGGGCATGCTGGTGGCGCTGCTCACCGTGCTGGCGATTGCCGGGTACCTCGTCGCCCACTATACGACCGGCTTCCGGGCGCCCGCCGGGTTTACGACGACGACCATCCTGATCCTGGCCTCCTTGGGCATCAACGCCATGCTGCTCGGCATCATCGGGGAGTATCTGGGCCGGATGTATTTGCAGATGAAGAATCGGTCGTTGTCGATCGTCGAGCGAGAGCTGCACCCCGAGCGACCCGCAACGGGCCGATGGCTTCCACAGCTCGAGGACGATATCCGCAGGCCGATGTGGGCCGGGTCGTCCAGGCAAGGGGAAGTGAAGCAAGGACGAGGTTAGCCGTTGATCGAACCGAGAGATCCGGAATCCGTGCGGTGGGGAGATCGGCGAGCGCTGCCCCCGGTGCTTGAAGGATTTCTGGCCGCCCTGATGCTGCTGACCGGCATCTGCGTCCTGTGCGAGGCCGCGGCGACGCTGATCTTCCACCTGGGTCCACCGCATGCCTCTCCGCTTCTGATCGAACACTTCCCGGATCTGACGTCGTTCATGGAGCGCTTCCAATACCTCCACCAGATGACGTTCTTCACCATGGACCCGCTGCGACCGTACATGTATCCGGCTCCGGTTGTGTTGCCGTACGCCTTCTTCTTCCACCTGGAGCGTCCCCTGCGGGGATATCTGGTGACGATTCTTGGAGCGTTTCTGCTGGGAACGCTTCTGCTGGGGCGAGCGCTGCTGCGACGCGGCTTGCGCCTGACCAGCACGGTCCTGCTGCTGGCGGTGACGCTGTGCCTCTCGTACCCCCTCGTGTTCCTGCTGAAGCAGGCGAACATGGAGGGGATCATCTGGATCATCCTGAGCCTCGGCTTGCTTCTGTTCTTCTCCGGCCGAAGCTACGCGGCGGCTGCGTGCTTCGGGGTAGCCGGCGCGATGAAACTGTTTCCGTTTGTCTACCTTGGGCTGCTGCTGTCGCGCCGGCAGTACCGGCCGATTGCATGGGGGCTGCTGGTCGGAGCGCTGCTGACCGTTGTTTCGCTGTGGGTCGTCTATCCCAACCTGTCGACCAGCTGGCGCCTGATAGAGCATGGTCTGGACCAGTTTCGCCTTGGCTACATGCTGCGGCTCCGGCCCTTGGAGAAGGGCTTCGATCACTCCCTTTGGGGCGTGATCAAGCGTTTGCATCGCCCCTCGCGGCCGGATCGGCTGGCCCCCTATCTCACCGCGTATCTGGTCACGACTGCGCTCGCCGGAGTTGCGCTCTATCTCCTCCGCATCCGGCGCATGCCGATCACGAACCAGGTCCTGTGCTTGGCTGTTGCGTCCATCCTGTTCCCGCCCACCTCGTTCGATTACACCCTGGTGCACCTTTACGCTCCGTGGACCCTGCTGACGTTTCTTGCGGTGCGCGTGTACCAGGAGGGCCGGCGACCGCCTCCAGGGCTGGTTGCGGCCATGGCGTGCTTTGCCGTGCTGATGGCGCCCGAGACGGAGATCATCTATCAGGGAGAGAGCGCGGGCGGCCCCATCAAAGCCATGGTGTTGCTGGCGCTGTTCTACGTGGGCCTGCGCTACCCCTTTCACGACCCGCCTTCGGAGCCGGGCGGGCGGCTCACGCCGGATCTGGTCGACGCGTAACTCGCTTGCATTGTGAGGGCAAGCTGGGCATGATCGAGCGATGAGCACACAGGGCAAATCGGCGGTCAGCACGGCAGAAGCACCGGCGGCCATTGGGCCGTACTCGCAGGCGATTCGGGTGGGAGATCTGCTGTTTACGTCAGGCCAGATCGGGCTCGACCCAAAATCGGGGCAGATGGTGCCAGGAGGCGTGGCGGAACAGACCGAAAGGGTGTTGAAAAACCTGCAGGCGGTTCTGGCCGCGGCTGGGCTCGACCTGACGCATGTCGCGAAATCGACGATCTACCTCAAGAGCATGGGTGATTTCGCCACGGTCAACGAGGTGTATGGGCGTTTCTTTGCATCTGGCGGGGCGGTCCCACCCGCGCGCTCGACGGTGGCGGTCGCCGGCCTGCCAAAGGACGCGCTGGTGGAGATCGAGGCGGTTGCGCGGGGATAGGGTGGCTCGGGCGGGAGCCGGGCCGAAGCTTCGGTGCGGTCGCTGCATCTAATCCTCAGGATTTCGAGGGAGATCGACGTATGCGGGAGACGACCACAACAGTACCGAAGCCGAAGGTTCAGAAGACAGACGCCGAGTGGCGAGCGCTGCTCACACCGGAGCAGTTTCATGTGATGCGCGAGAAGGGGACCGAGCGGCCGTTCACAGGCGCTCTGGTGAACAACCACAAGGACGGGGTGTACCACTGCGGCGCGTGCGATGCGCCGCTGTTTCAGTCGGACAGCAAGTTCGAATCGGGATCAGGCTGGCCAAGCTTCTTTGCGCCAGTCTCGCCGGATGCGGTGGAGGCCCACGAAGATAAGAGCTACGGGATGCGGCGCGTAGAGGTGACCTGCGCGACCTGCGGGGCGCACCTGGGACATGTGTTTCCGGATGGACCGAATCCGACCGGCCAGCGATATTGCATCAACTCGGCTTCGCTTGGCTTCAAGGAGCAGTAAGGAAGCACCTACGAAAGACACGAAGAATACCCCGGAGACGATGGTCGTCGCCGGGGTATTTCTTGCTGGTCAGACGGAACCGTTAGCCCTTGACGATCTTGCCGGCCTTGATGCAGCTGGTGCAGACCTTCATGCGCTGCGAGTTGCCGTTCACCTGCGCCTTGACGGCCTGGAGGTTGGGATTCCAGCGACGGCGGGTGGTGTTGTGCGCGTGAGAGATGTTGTTGCCGAACTGCGGGCCTTTGCCGCAAAGTTCACATTTCTGTGCCATGGGGGTGCTCCGATCCTGACTCTGAATGATCTTGTTCGCATCGCTTCCAGGGCTGCCACGGCCAGGTCCCACGGGGGACCGCCTGGCGAAGGCTGGAAGTGGTAGGCACGATTGGATTCGAACCAACGACCTCTACCGTGTCAAGGTAGCGCTCTAACCAACTGAGCTACGCGCCTACAAGCGTCTGACTAGTTTACCTGACGGTGGAGCCGGGGGCAACGGCCTCCCACCAGCTCATCCGGACGCACGGACCACCGCACACAGGAGACCGGCGAGAACGGCGCCTGCCATCGCTCGCGGCGGAAATCCACCGCCACAGAGGAGCGGAGTGTCGCTTGGGCAACCGAGGCTCGTGCTGTTCATAGGCTAGGATGAGGCTTGCCGTGTCGATCCTTGATCAGCTTCGCGCGACCCCCAACCTGTTGACGCTGCTTCGTCTGCTGACGATTCCGTTCCTTCTGATCGAGATTCTCGAGGGCCGGTTTGGGCTGGCGTTTGCGCTCTTTGTACTCGCTGGTCTGACGGATGCGCTCGATGGGGTGCTGGCGCGGTGGCTGGGGCAATCCACGATGCTGGGGCAGTACCTGGACCCGATTGCGGACAAGCTGCTGCTCAGCGCGCTGTTTCTGGTGCTGACGCATGCCGGGCTCATTCCACGGGTCGTGACGGCGCTGGTCTTCGGACGGGATATCGGCGTCGTGTCCATTGCCTCGTTGCTCTTCTTCACCGACACGGCGCGGGACTTCCGGCCGACGCTGCTGGGCAAGGTGAATACGTGTGTGCAGATTGCCGGGGTGGTGAGCGTGTTTTGCGCGCGGGTCTTTGCGTGGGAAACCTTTGGATCGGTGCGTGAGGTGCTGCTAAGGGCGGTGGCCGTGCTGGCGCCGCTGTCGGCGGCTCAGTATGGGTGGGTGGTTCTGGGGCGGATCGAGGAGCCGAAACCGGTCTGACCGGCGTTCCCGGCGCGGAACACGGGTATGCTGCCCGAAAGCCGGCCTACGGCGCCGGCCGGATCACGATTCCTGGATCGGCAGATGGGTGAGGCCTTCTCGCTCTTCAACGAGCATGTCGTCGTACTCAACGGAGTCGAAGATCTCGCCGCAGCTTTGGCACTCGACGAATTCGGCGTCTTCGGTGCGGGAGACGACCTTGACGATGGGGTGTTTGCAGGGGGCAGTCATTGGGCTGGAGGACTGGTTGCAGGGATTGTCCCTCGCGCCTCGCACGATGTCAACCCGGCAGATTTCCTGGGGAGAGCCACATGTCGGTTGCATCGGCCCGGGGTGAGACGTAAACTATCCTTCCGCAGGAGTTTCCGGCGGATCTGCCTTCCCTGCGCCGCCGGACGGGGCCCTCCTTCATGCTGCGACTGACCAAAAAAGCGGATTACGGCTTGATGGCTTTGAAGTACCTGGCCGAGCATGCGAGCGAAGGCGCGCAGAGCGCGAAGGACATTGCGGAGGCGTATCACATTCCACCGCAGCTGCTGGCCAAGATAGCGCAGACGTTGGCGAAGGCGGGGTTGTTGGTGTCGACCGCCGGGACCAACGGCGGGTATGCCCTGGCTCGGCCGGCGAGCGAGATCACCGCGTTTGAGGCGATCCGGGCCATCGATGGGCCGCTGTTTATCACCAGCTGCATCACGATTCACGGAACCTGCGACTTGCTGGGTCATTGCACCATCAAAGAACCATTGCGCAAGGTAAATGACAGTATCAAAGACTTGTTAAGCGGCATACGAATTGCAGATCTGATCGATCCGGCGGAGTCGACCGAGGGCTCGCCGGTGGCCGGTGGTCTGGTGACGATCGCGCTTTAGGGGTTTTGAGAGTTTCAGGGATTTGCGAGGAGCAGAGAGAGAGACGATGAGCAACGAGATGAGCAACAACGGCGTGGTAGTGACGGAGGCGGCTGGAACGCTGCCCGCGGGCGTGAAGCTGCCGATTTACATGGACAATCACGCGACGACGCCGATGGATCCCCGGGTGCTCGAGGCGATGCTGCCCTACTTCACCGGGACATTCGGCAATGCGGCCAGTCGCAACCACTCCTTCGGCTGGGAAGCCGAGCAGGGCGTGGACAAGGCGCGCGAGCAGATCGCCACGCTGATCAACGCGACGGCGAAGGAGATTATCTTCACATCGGGCGCGACCGAGTCGAACAACCTGGCCATCAAGGGAATTGCCGAGATGTACAAGGAGCGCGGCAATCACATCATCACCCAGGTGACCGAGCACAAGGCGGTTCTGGACACCTGCAAGCGCCTGGAAAAATACGGCTATCGCGTGACCTACCTGCCCGTGCAGGCGGATGGTCTGATCGACCTCGAAGACCTGAAGCGGGCAATGGACGACGGGACCATTCTGGTGTCGATCATGATCGCGAACAACGAGATCGGCGTGGTGCAGCCGGTCGCGGAGATCGGCAAGCTGTGCCATGAAAAGGGCGTGATCTTCCACACGGACGCGGTGCAGGCCGTGGGCAAGATCCCGGTGGACGTGCAGGCGATGAACATCGACGTGCTGAGCCTGACCGCGCACAAGATCTATGGGCCAAAGGGCGTCGGCGCGCTCTATGTGCGTCGGCGCAATCCCCGGGTGCAGATCTCGGCGCAGATCGACGGCGGCGGCCACGAGCGCGGCATGCGGTCGGGGACGCTCAACGTCCCGGGCATTGTCGGCCTCGGCAAGGCCTGTGAGATCGCCGGGCAGGAGATGGCGGCGGAAACGGCTCGCCTCACTGAGTTGCGCGACTACATGAAGGCGAAGTTCGAGAACGCGCTGGACTATGTTCACGTCAACGGCAACATGCAGCACCACCTGCCGGGAAACCTGAACATGAGCTTCGTGTATGTGGAGGGCGAAAGCCTTCTGATGGGCATCAACGACATCGCGGTGAGCTCTGGTTCTGCATGCACGTCGGCGACTCTGGAGCCGAGCTATGTCCTGAAGGCGCTGGGGTTGGGCGACGACGTAGCGCACAGCTCCATCCGCTTTGGCCTGGGACGGTTCAACTCCAAGGCGGAGGTGGATTACGTGTCGGACAAGCTGATCGATGTCGTGTCCAAGCTGCGCGAGCTGAGCCCGCTCTACGAGATGGTCAAGGAAGGCATCGACCTCACCAAGATCGAATGGGCGGCGCATTAAGCGTCCGGGGCAGGGTTCACAGAAAGGGGCTCGGCTTCGGCCGGGCCCTTCTAACGCTAACCAGGCACGAGGCGCCGAGGCTTCCGCATCCCCGCGGAGCGGAGTATCATCTACTTCAGGTGAGGGAGTTCCCATGGCATATAGCGACAAAGTTGTAGATCACTACGAAAATCCTCGAAACGTCGGAACGCTGGACAAGGGTTCAAGCGAAGTCGGCACGGGTCTGGTCGGGGCGCCCGAGTGCGGCGACGTCATGCGGCTGCAGATCCGGGTCAACCCCGAGACGCAGGTCATCGAGGACGCGAAATTCAAGACATTCGGCTGCGGGTCCGCCATCGCCAGTTCGTCGCTTGCGACCGAGTGGGTCAAGGGCAAGACGGTCTCCGAGGCGCTGACGATCTCGAACACCGAGATCGTGAAGGAGCTGGCGCTGCCTCCGGTGAAGATTCACTGCTCCGTCCTCGCCGAGGACGCCATACGCGCGGCAATCGGCGACTGGAAGAAGAAAAACAACGTCGCTGAGGGAGCCGAGGCTCCGGCTGCGGCGGTTGCGGCGCACTAGCTCCGCAGGGGCATCTGACAAGGGCTGGCGGCTGCAGGGCCGCTAGCCCTTTTGCGTACGGGGTCAGGAGGAGGATTTCGCGATGGCAATGGTGACGTTAGCGCCGGGGACAAGCGCGCCAGCCAGGGTGGAGAAGGATCCGCTGGCGGGCATGACGGTGCTTGAGCCGGATGCGGTCGAGGGTGCGCCAGCTCCAAAGGGCATCCGCATCACCCGGAACGCGCTGAAACGGATCCGCGTGGCCATGGCGAAAGAGGGGATTACGCCAGATGCGGGCGGGCTGCGCGTAGGCATCACGGGAGGCGGATGCTCGGGGCTCAGCTACAACATCCGATTCGACTCAAAGGCGCGCGATCGCGACCGGACCTACCTCTTCGGGCAGGACCTGGAGACGCCCGGCGACCCGAGCGGCGCCAGAGCGGTGCGAATCTTTGTCGATCCGAAGAGCTTCCTCTATCTCGCCGGCATGGTGCTGGACTTTGAAGAGACGCTGATGCGGCAGGGCTTCAACTTCATCAATCCGAACTCCACCAAGAGCTGTGGGTGTGGATCAAGCTTCTCGGCGTAGCGCTACTCTGGCGGCGCAGTCGGGCTCACAATCTTTTTGCTCACCGCGAGGTGATACAGACTGATCAGCTGCTGCTCGTACACCTCCATGGGCGGCAGCAGCAGGCGGGCGCGCGTGCGGTCGAGTCCCGCCGGATCTTCGACACCGACCAGCGCCATCTCATTGCCGACGTGGCGAAACTGCGTCCCGTAGCGCTGCAGCTTGCCCTCCGAGAGGAGCTCCTTGTCGACCACCATCGCCAGCGGAGCACCGTCGATCTTCTGCTGGTCGGCGAGCTCTTCCAGTTGCGGCAGAAGCGTTCGCTGCCACTCGTGGTCCGCAGTGTGCGTGAGCACCAGCATGGCCGCGTTTGAGGCGTCCAGGCCGACCAGGCCGATCGTGGGCCAGCCATGCGCCTCCACGATGGTTCTAAGCTCGGATGTAAGAGCCTTGTCGATCTCGCCCAGGTTGACGGCGCGCTCGTACCGATCCTTGTTCTTCGGCTGGCCGTTTACCAGGCCGCGCGCTTCCTGGTCTTTGACGCCGATTGCCAGCAGCCGGTCGCGCAGGACAGCGTCCGTGCCGGGGCCGTTCCTGGCGATGAGCTCGGTGCGGCGGCGCTCTCCGTCCTGCTTCCAGGTGCTCTGGCCGGCATCCGCGGCGCCTTGCGCCAGGAGAACGCCGGCGACGAGGGTGAGGGTCAAACAGGCAGCGGCGGATCGCATTCTCCAAGGATACGGCGCTTCGGAGGCGGGTTCTGCCGCTTCCGGCAGAAACGGATACCCTGAATCTGATGAGTGACGTCAGTTCGGCCAACTACTTTGCCCTGTTTTCCCTTCCGCGGCATCTCCATGTCGACCTCCCGGCGCTGGAGAAGGCGTTCTATGCACAGTCGCGGCGGCTGCATCCGGACCGATTCGCGGCCAAGCCTGTCGAGGAGCAGGAACGCGCGCTGCGGGCGAGCTCCGATCTGAACGACGCCTATCGGACGCTGAAGGACCCGATTGGGCGGACACAGTACCTGCTGACGCTTGAGGGTGTGGAGATGGAGGAGCAGTCGCGCGCCGCGACCGATGCGGCGCGGGCGAGCGGCGGGCAAAAGAAGCAGGTCGTTCCGCCCGAGCTGCTGGAAGAGGTCTTTGAACTCAACATGCAGCTACAGGAGATGCGAGCGGCGAAGCAGATGGGCGAAGAAGAGCCCGACCTGCGCGCCGATCTGGAGCGAGCCAGGGTCGAGTTCGCGGGCAAGATGGAGCAGACGCAGACGAAGCTCGAATCCCTGTGGACCCGGTGGGATGCGGCTGAAGACGCGGACGACGACGCCGGACGGCAGGCCGTGAAGACGTCGATGGTGGAGCTGCTGAATCGGCGCAGCTACCTTCGCAACCTGCTCCGGGACGTCAACGACGCCCTCCAAAGCTAGGCGCACTCTGCCGCGGCGAAGACTCCGTCGTTCCCTGCTCGATGTGCCTCTGCCCCTTTCGCCGCTCTAGGAGGGCGACGGAACTTCCTGGACGCCCTCGTGCTTGAGCAGGCTTTCGAGCAGGCGGAGGTGATGCGTATCGTGCCCGGCGATCGTTTCGACGATGGTTTGAACGGTGATCGGTCCGCGTTCCGGGTGCTGAAGCCGATGTTCGCGATCTTCCGGGCGGACGGTCGAGAGCAGCCGCAGGTTCCAGGCCCGCAGGGCATCGAAGGTCGCGAGCGAGGCGGCGAAGTCGTAGACCGCGTAGCGCGTCGCCCAGACGTCCTGATCGAACGTCTGAATCGCGGGGAGATCCGGCGCGCCGATGCCCTCGCCGATGGGCGGCAGCGCCTGCCGGAGCCGGAAGCCGAAGGCCAGTTCGCAGTCGGCAAGGTGCGCCATCAGCTCGCGCAGGCTCCACTTTTTCGGACCGGGGACGCGGTTGATCTCCTCCTCCGAAAGCGGCGTCAGAAGCTCGTGCAGGCGCGCCGGGGTGGCGGTCAGGATGGCGATGGCCTCGCGGCCTTCGAGGTGTTTCGCGTAGGGATTCTCTTCCATGGCTCGACGGTAGCACGGCTGCCGGCACCGGTTTCGACCCGCTCAACGCGAGACGGCCAAGGGTGCATGCCGACTGCACCCTGAACCCCGGCAACCGCCCGGGACCAGAGCCGACTGCGCACGGCTTCCGGGGCGAAGCAGATGGCCCCACCTTAGCTCCTGGATGTCCGCCCCCCGGAAACAGTCCGGGCGACCAGGGCGCCCCTCACGCCGGTGCGCGTGTTGGCGATGCGTCGTGTTCGGGTCGATCTTTGCCGTGCGGATACCCCTCCCCCCCCGGGGTTGTACCTCGTAAGTGGTTCCGAATGAATGAGTTGCCGTTTTCGATGTACCGTAACCCCTTCATTCCAAGCGAGTTAGCTGCAAATTCTTGATGCCGTTGAGGTTGCGGGAGGCGGGCCAGAGGTGCGGGTTGCGCCCCTGCCCCGTTCGAGTGTCCGTTTCTTCTTATGATAGGTAGTCTGGCGAATCCGTACGCCACCGCCCCGCGTGTTTTGTTCGGACCGGATTTCGGATGTGTGATTCCGTTCCGTCCGGAGACGGGTTTTGCGGGCAGAGCCATCGCGCTGCCGCGGGGACCGCGCGAGGGCAGTGGGCTAGCCGGCGATGGCGGTCGGCCTCCTGATGCGCAGCACCCTGCTCCGGAGGGCATGCTTTGTTCTCACACACAACGTACTTCTTCCCTGCGTGCGCACGACTGACCACGCCGCGCCGCAAGGGCGGTATGCTTGGCAGACCGGGCCCTGGGGTTCCTGACAATGACGCACGCCTATCTTAACCGCATCGCCACTGCCGTTCCCGAGCACGACGTACACCAGCCCTTTGTGACCTTTGCCAGTGCGATGCTCGAGCAGGACCGGGTGCGCAACGTCTTCAGCCGCATGGCGTCGCGGTCCGGCATTGAGAGCCGCTTTTCCGTCCTGTCGCCGGTGCCCGTCACCAACGAGTTCGACATCGATGCGTATGAGTTTTACCGGCGCGGCAAGTTTCCCGGCACTGCCCGGCGCATGGCGGTGTTTGAGCAGGCGGCGCCCCGGCTGGCGCATCGCGCGCTCGACCGGCTGGCGCTGACCGACGGGGAACGGAGCGGTGTGACCCACGTGCTGGTGACGTCCTGCACCGGGCTCTACGCGCCGGGGCTGGACTTTGAGATTGGCGACTACCTCGGCCTTGCGCCCACCGTGGAGCGGACCATGATCGGCTTTATGGGCTGCTATGCCGCCATCAACGCCCTGAAGCTGGCGCGGCACATCGTCCGCTCGGAGGCTCGTTCGAAGGTGCTCGTGGTGAACCTCGAGCTGTGCACCCTCCATCTGCAGGAGACGCAGGACCTGGAGCAGGTGCTGTCGTTCCTTGTGTTTGCCGACGGCTGTGCCGCTTCGCTGGTGACCGGCGACGAGACCGGTCTGCGCCTGGACAGCTTTCGCGCGGTGGTGATTCCGCACACCCGCGACCTGATCACGTGGCGTATCCGCGAGCTGGGCTTCGACATGCTGCTTTCGGGCGAGGTGCCGAAGGCGATCGGCCGGTCGCTGCGCGAGGTTGCGGGCGAGATCACGGCGCCGCGGCAGCCGGGGGAGATCGACCTGTGGGCGGTGCATCCGGGTGGGAAGTCGGTGCTGGACGCGGTCGAGCAGGGGCTCGGTCTCCCTCAGGACGCGCTCCGCGCCTCGCGTGAGGTGCTCTGCCGCTACGGCAACATGAGTTCGGCCACGGTGATGTTTGTGCTCGCGGCGATGATGCGGTCGGCGGAGCGCGGAAAGCTGGGCTGCGCGATGAGCTTCGGCCCGGGCCTGACGGCGGAGACGATGCGGTTTCATGTGGCCTGAGGCGGCGCGGGCCCGGCTGTTTGCTCGGTTCGGATTCGCTCCGCGGGTGGACCTTGCCTGTCGCGTGGACCCAGCCGAGCTCCCGGAACGGATGGACCAGCCGGCCAGCTATGAGGAGCTCCAGGCCTGCCTCGAAGACCTGGCGCGGGTGAACCGGGTTACCGGCGCCTACCGGCCGACGCTCCAGTTTTTTGAGCGCGCGGTCCGGCGGCGCCCCGGCGCCACAGCTCCGATCGAGGTGCTCGACGTCGGCTCCGGCTATGGCGACACCCTGCGCGCTCTCCGGCGGTGGGCGCGACGAAAGGGGGTTGCCCTGCGGCTGACGGGCATCGATCTGCAGCCGTTCGCGGCCCGCGCCGCGGGGGAGGCCGACCGGGAAGCCGGCCTGCCGCCTGACGAAATCCGCTGGCTGACGGGCGACGCCCTCTGCCACTCCGGCCCGCAGCCCGACATCATCCTCGGTTCGCTGGTGATGCACCACCTGCGGGATGCCGAGATCGTTCCCCTTCTCCGGTGGATGGACCGAACCGCGCGCATGGGCTGGTTCGTCAACGATCTGGAGCGCGCCGAACGCCCGTATCGGTGGTTCGGTGTGCTGGCGCGGCTGATGCGCTGGCACCCGTATGTCCGGCACGACGGCCCCGTGTCGTTTCGCCGCGCGTTCCGGCACGGGGACTGGGAAGGGCTTTTGCGGGAGGCGGGGGTGACCGGCGCTCGCGTGTTTCGCGCCGCTCCGGCACGGCTGTGCGTGGAGCGGATCCGGTAGCGCCTCCACGGGTCTCGAGCAGGCCGAGTGCAACAAGCGGTTGCACAGACCTAGTCCGCATGCGACTCTTTGGTTCTATGCGCCATTGTTCCGCCCTCCGTTCGGCTTCCCTGTTGCTCGCCGCTGCCTGCTCCGCTTCCCTTTTCTGGGGTCAGGCCGCTGTCACCCCGTCCACGGTTCCGGCTGGGGTCGGCCCGGTGCTGGTGCTGGACAAGGTTACGAGCGAGGAACCGTTGCCCAATGGCGTGCGCGTCCACTTCGCCGGCGCGGTGATGGAGGTGACCGCGCTCCGTCCCGATGTCGTTCGCGTCCGCGTTGGCCGCGACGGACAGATGCCCGAGGACGCGTCCTGGGCGGTGCTCCCCGAGGCGCGGGCTGCAAAGGCGGCGGTGACGCGCCGGAGTGACGATGCGGCGGGGTTCGCGACGACCGAACTCAACGTGGCGATCCATCGCCGAACCGGCGTTCTCCGCATCACCGACAAGGAGGGCAGGCTGGTCGAAGAGGATCTGCGGCCGCTGGAGTTTCATGGGACAGAGTTTCGCCTGACCAAGCGCATGGGCAAGGAAGAACACTTCTTCGGCCTGGGCGACAAGCCTGGACCGCTGGACCGGCGGAACCAGGCCTTTACGCTGTGGAACAGCGACATGTTTGGCTGGCAGGAGTCCACCGACCCGATTTATAAGAGCATCCCGTTCTTTCTTTCGATGAACGAGGGGCGCGCGACGGGTGTGCTGATGGATAACACGTACCGCTCCAGCTTCGATTTTGGCAAGGAGCTGCGCGACGCGGTTGCCTTTGGGGCGCCGGATGGGCCGGTCGACTACTACGTGTGGTACGGTCCGGAGCCGAAGCGCGTGGTCGAGACGTACGCGTGGCTGACCGGACCCTCGCCGCTGCCGCCGATCTGGTCGCTTGGCTACCAGCAGTCGCGCTACAGCTACATGACGGAGGCGCGGGTGAAGGAGGTGGCCGGCCGTCTGCGCGCGGATCGCCTTCCGGCTGACGGCATCTGGCTGGATATCGACTACCAGGATCGCAACCGGCCGTTTACCGTGGACACAGCCGCTTTCCCGACGTTTTCCCAGATGATTGCGGATCTTGCGAAGCAGCAGTTCCATGTGGTGACCATCACGGACCTCCACATTGCCAAGCTGCCGAACCAGGGGTACACGCCGTACGATAGCGGCTCCGCGGGCGACCATTTTGTGAAGGAGCCGGACGGGTCGGTGTATACCGGACGGGTGTGGCCGGGGCCGAGCGTCTTTCCTGACTTTACCCAGGACGCGAGCCGCGCCTGGTGGGGCACGCTGTACAAGACGTTTTACGACGAGGGTGTCGCCGGCTTCTGGAACGATATGAATGAGCCGGCCGTGTTTGACGTTGCGTCGAAGACGATGCCCGACGACGTGCAGCACCGCATTGAGGGGTCGGGCTTCCGCACGCGCACCGCTGACCACCTGGAGATGCACAACGTGTACGGGATGCAGAACACGCGCGGGACGTACGAGGGCCTGCTGGCGCTGAAGCCGAATGAACGCCCGTTTGTGCTGACGCGGGCCAGCTATGCCGGCGGCCAGCGCTACTCCGCTACCTGGACCGGGGATAACAGCTCGACGTGGAATCACCTGCGGCAGACGACGCCGCAGCTCGAGAATCTTGGACTGAGCGGGTTTGCGATGAGCGGCGCCGACGTGGGCGGGTTTGCGGGAACGCCGCAGCCGGAGCTGCTGACCAAGTGGCTCGAGATTGCCGCCTTTCAGCCGATCGATCGCGATCACACCGCGAAGGGCACCGCCGACCAGGAGCCGTGGGTGCATGGGCCGGAGCAGGAGGCGATCCGGCGTCGCTTCATCGAGGAGCGGTACCATCTGCTGCCGTACCTGTACACCGTTGCCGAGGAGATGTCGCGCACCGGCCTGCCGATCGTTCGGCCGCTGTTTCTGGAGTTTCCGCATGCGGCGAAGGACGGCCACCCGATCGATCTCGATGCGGGGAGCGAGTTCCTGTTCGGCCCCGACATCCTCGTGGCCCCCGCGCCGTATCCCGATGAGCTGGACGCGTATCGGGTGCAGCTGCCGCCCGGCGCCTGGTACGACTACTGGACGGGCGATCGCGTGTCCACGGCGGCGGAGGTGAGCAGCCGGGATGCCGAGCAGCCGGTGGGAGGGGATAAAGAGCAGGTCACCTCCGTGCAGATCAAGACAGCCCCGACGGCGCCCAGCTCACCCAGCCCCCAGGCCAAGGCGGTGCCGGCGAGCGCCGATCCCCTGATGATTACGCCGACGGTCGAGCACGTGCCGGTGTACGTCCGCGGCGGGGCGATCCTGCCCATCCAGTCGCTGGTGCAGAGCACCGAAGAGACGCCAAAGGGTCCGCTGACGCTGCGGGTTTACGTCGGCCAGGACTGCCGGGGCTCGGTGTACCTGGACGACGGAACGACGTTTGCTTACAAACGGGGCGAGTTCCTCCGCATGGATTCGACCTGCACGGTTTCAGGTGGCGCGGTCCATGTCAACGTGGGTCCGCACCAGGGCAGATTCCGGCCCTGGTGGACGGAGCTGGCCGTGGAGGTCCACGGTGGACCTGCGGTCGCTGCCGAGGCCAGGGTGGACGGCCGGGTGTCCGAGCGCACATCGGGCCCGGGTGGATCGACGGTCGTCACCGTCCCGGATACCGGAAAGGGCTTCGAGATCGTCCTGCGCTGATGCGGTGCGCCGGCCGTCAGGCCTGGCCGGCGCACGGTGGATCGCGATGCCGGCTCACAAGCGCGGGGGCGGGCAGGTCGACTCGCGCACCACGAGTTCGGGATCGACGACCAGCTGCCGCGCGTGCAGCGCTGTTGGCGCGGCAATCTGCTGCAGGGCGGTCTCGGCTGCGAGGATTCCCATGGTGCGCAGCGGTTGGCGAACGGTCGTCAGCCCCGGATTCTGAAAGGCGGCCGACTGGACGTCGTCAAACCCGACGACCGAGATATCCTGCGGCACGCGGAGCCCTGCTTCGCGCAGCGCCCGCACCGCGCCGATGGCCGAGGTGTCGTTGAAAGCGAACAGGGCGGTAAACGGCTGCTCGCGCGCCAACAGCCGCTGCGTCGCGAAGTACCCCGGCTCATGCGTCGGCTGGTCGCCCTCGAGCTGCGCGACCAGCGCCGGCTCGATGGGCAGCCCGGCTGCCTCCATGGCGTGTTGGATGCCGGCCCATCGCGCCTCCGTGTCCGACGAAAAACTCTGCCCCTTGATGAAGGCCATCTGGCGGTGCCCCAAGCCGCTCAGGTGGCCGATGGCGAGCTCCGCCGCGCGGCGGTGGTTCAGCAGGATGTTCGTGACGCCTGCGGGCTCGTCGTGGCCCGAGATCGTCACGGTCGGCACGGGCGAGGGATGCGGCAAGAGGGTGTCGATGGCGATGATCGCCTCGACGGAGCGCTCGAGCAGCAAGCGCTGCGACCGCTCGATCGACTCCGGCCGATGCCGGTGACTGACCAGGAAGTAGAAGAAGTCCGCCTGCAGGAGCTGTTGTTCGATGCCGGCCAGAACCAGCGTCGCGTAGCCCTCGCTGATCTCCGGCACGAGCACGCCCATGGTCTGGGATCGACGGTTGCGCAGCGACCGCGCATACACGTTGGGCCGGTAGTTGAGCTCGCGGGCCGCGGCGAAGATGCGATCCTGGGTCGATTTTGGGATGGACCGGGCCGCCGGAGCGGCGTTCAGGACCCGCGATACGGCAGCGGCGGAGAGCCCCAGATGCGCCGCGAGATGCTTGAGGCTGCCGGGCTTGACCGAGCGGTCGAGCGCCAGTGCGTCCGCCTGCGGCTCGGCTGAGATGGCCGGCCCGGAGAGGAGGTCGGGCATGGGTCGAGGGCGCGACACACGTCGAGCATGGCATAGGGACGGGGGAGCGGCAACCCTCGATCTGGCACGGCGCACGCGTTTTCGCCCAACTCGGGACAGAACCTGGTTCATCAAGTCATGCTCTCTTGACAGTCGTGACCTTCAACGAGCAGTATCGGCGGGGTCAGGCAAACGATTTACCCGGACACCAAACGGAGAAACATACGGCGACGCCTCGCCCCTTCGCTTGCTGACGTCATTTCTGGAGGCTGTATGAACCACCCGCTTTCTGTACGACCGAGGCGCCTCGTCCTCGGGGCCACCTTTGCCCTCGCCGGCGCGACCGTTTTCTCGGTGTCGGCCTCGGCCCAGTTCCGCGCATCCATCCAGGGAACCGTGACCGACCAGCAGGGCGGCGTGATTCCCAATGCGACGCTGACCCTCACCGACACGGACACCAATCGCACGCTGACCGCCACCTCGAATGGGAGCGGTGTTTACAACTTCAATGCGCTGCCGCCTGACCACTTCTCCCTGACAGCGACGGCCCCGGGCTTCCAGCAGCAGATCATCAGCGACGTCCACATCACGCCCGAGCAGGCAAACGCCGTGAACGTGCAGATGGCGGTGGGCGCCGCGTCGACTACCGTCAACGTTTCGGGAGACACCATCGCGCCGCTCGACACGGAGACGGCGTCGATCAACGGAACCGTCGATTCGAACCAGATTCAGCATCTGCCGTCGGCCGGACGCGATGTGTTTCAGCTGGTGCAGCTGGCTCCCGGAGTGTTTGGCGATGGATCGCAGGCTGCCGGAGGCGGCACGAACAACCTTCCCGGGACCCAGGGCCCGGGCGGGAACGGGAACGGCATCTTTGCGACGGAGAACGGACCGCAGGCGAACGCCAACGGCGGGCAGTACGAGACCAACGGCATCCAGATCGACGGCATCAGCACGGTGAGCGCGGTGTGGGGCGGAACGTCGGTGATTACCCCGACCGAGGACTCCGTCGGCAACGTGAAGGTTGTTTCGAACGGCTACGACGCGGAGAACGGCCGCTTCAGCGGAGCGCAGATCCAGATCACCTCGAAGACGGGGACGAACGAGTTTCACGGCAGCGCCTTTTTTCGGGCCAGCCGGCCGGGGCTGAACGCCTACCAGCGCTACAACGGCTCGGGCACCTTCAACACCGGGACGCCCTCCGAGCGCGGCTTGCTGCGCGATACGACGCTGGCCAACCAGATTGGCGGCAGCGTCGGCGGGCCCATTCTGCACAACAGGCTGTTCGCTTTTTTCGCCTACGAGACGCAGCGCAACAATGCGAAGTCCACGAGCACGGGCTGGTATGAGACAGCGGCGTATCGGGCGTTGGCGCCGTCGGGAAGCATCGCCGCGAAGTTTCTGAACTTCCCCGGCGCGTCGGTGGCTGCTTCGTCGATCGTCAACCAGACGTGCGCGGAGGCCGGGTTCATCGAGAACACCAATTGCCGCACCATTGCCGGCCAGGGACTCGACCTCGGCTCGCCCATCAAAGGACCGCTCGGGGCGCAGGACCTGACGTGGCAGAGCACGACCAACCCGGGCGTCGGTGGCGGTCTGGATGGCGTCGCCGATGTCGCGCTGTTCAACACCGTCAATCCGACCTCCATGGTTGCGAGCCAGTACAACGGCCGGCTGGACGGCGACGCGACCAAGAAGGACCACCTCGCGTTTGCGATCTACTGGGTGCCGCTGACCACGACGGACTACAACGGAACCGTGCGCGCCTACAACCTCTATCACCACAGCCAGGTGAACGACGCGTACTCCGTGATCTGGAATCACATCTTTTCGCCGACGCTTTTGAACGAGGCTCGCGCGAACGATGCCGGATGGCGCTGGAACGAGATCCAGACCAACCCGCAGGAGCCGTTCGGTCTGCCCCAGTCGCAGGTGGACGGCGAGGCGAATATCAGCGGCAGCAACCAGCTCGCTTACTTTGGAGCGCCCGGTCCCAGCAACTTCAATCAGCACACCTACTCGTACAAGGACGTGGCGACGAAGATTGCCGGCAATCACAGCGTCAAGTTCGGCGGCGAGGTGACCCGGCTGTATTACCTCAACAATCCGACCTATTCCGCGCGCCCGAGCTACAACTTCTACAACATCTGGGACTTCCTCAACGACGCTCCCCATGCCGAGAGCGGCAGCTTCGATCCGGCGACGGGAACGCCAACGACGAACCGTCAGGACAACCGTGAAGATCTGTACGGCTTCTTCGCGCAGGATGACTGGAAGGCGCGGCCGAATCTGACGCTGAATCTCGGTGTGCGCTACTCCTACTTCGGCCCTCTGTCGTCGAAGGAGAACAACCTCAACACGGTCATTCTGGGCGGCGGAGCGACGGAGTACACCGGCCTGGTGGTGCGTCGCGGAGGGAATCTGACGCAGTCACAGAAGGGCAACGTCGGCCCGCAGTTTGGCTTTGCGTATAGCCCGGAGATGCTGCACGGCAAGGGCGTCCTTCGCGGCGGGTACGGTCTGAACTTCAACCAGACCGAGATCGCCATCAGCGGCAACGCCGGGGGCAACCCGCCCAACGTGCTCAACGCCAACTTCAACAACAGCAGCATCGTCAACGGCGTGGCCAGCATCGATCCGCGGATCGTGTACGGGATCGCGAGCAATCCCAATTCGCTGTTTGGCTACCCTGCCAACCCGAATGCGATTGGCGGATTCAACGCCGCGAATCTGCCGATCGCGGGAGGCGCTTTCATCACGGCCTTTCAGGCGAAGCAGCCGACGATCTATACCCAGCACTTCTCGCTCGATACGCAGGTCGACCTAGGCCATCAGCTGGTGGCGTCGGTGGGGTACCAGGGCAGCGTCACGCGCCACCTGATTGTGCAGAATTTCGCGTACGTCACCGCCTTTGCGAACGGGCAGGCGCAGAATCCGCTGGTGCAGAACATCGATTACTACGCGAATACGGGGAACTCCAACAACAATTCGCTGCTGGTGGGATTGAAGCACCAGATGGCGCACGGCGTGATGTTTGACGCGGAGTTCAACTACGCGAAGACGATGGATACGGGATCGGGACCGTACTACGAAGACCCGTACCCGTACCTTCCGCGCCTGGCGTACGGCCGCTCCGACTTCAACTATGGGAAGGCGTTCAAGCTGTATGGTCTGTGGCAGCCGGTCTTTTTCCACGGCAACAGGGTTCTGTCCAAAGTGGCGGATGGATGGTCGGTGAGCGGTATTTACAACATCCACACCGGCTTCCCGTTCACGCCGGTGTACAACGTGCCGGGCGGCAACCTGTACTACGGATCGAGCGGCTACAACGCGCTTCGGCCGGCGGCATACCTGGGCGGCAACCATCACAACACCAGCAACGCCGCGTTCGAGAATGGTCGAACCAACGTTAACTTCCCGAACATCGCCGATAACGCAACGACTTCGCCCTACTTCGTCAACCCGTTTGCGCCCGTCGCTCCCGGCGGCGGCTTTGCCGGTGCGCTGCCGCAGCTGCCGGGCGTGAGCCGCAACTCCTTCGACGGCCCGGGGTACCAGGATGTGGACGCAACCGTGACCAAATCGTTCGGCCTGCCCAACGCGCGCGTGATTGGCGAAGGGGCAAGGATCGAGATCCGGGCGGACGCCTTCAACCTGTTCAATCAGACCAACCTGAACTCGAGCTCGATCGTGACGAACTACCTGCTGCCCAACTTCGGGCAGGCGCAGAGCGGACTTGCCGGCCGTATTGTCAACCTCCAGGCGCGCTTTTCCTTCTAGGGGGTCTGGTTGCCCCTGGCGAGAAGGGCGCGTCTTCGGGCGCACCCTTTTCGCTCGGTGATCGTAACCTGTTCGGCGTTGCGCGATGTGTCGGTTGCGGACGCGAGGTCGACGATCGAGGGAAGAGAAGGAGATGATGCGAAGACACACAGAAGTGAGCCGTCGGCTTTCGCGAGCTGCTTTGCTTGCGGTTATTCTTTGCCCTTTGCTGCGGGCGCAGCAGGCCGAGCAGGTGCGCATCGACGCTGCTGGGCCGACGACGCCCTTTCCGCATTTCTGGGAGCAGATCTTCGGTTCGGGGCGCGCCATCCTGTCGCTGCGGCAGAGCTATCGCGACGACATCCGCACCGTGAAGCAGGCTGCGGATTTTCGGGCGGTACGCTTCCACGGGATCTTTATGGATGAGGTGGGCGTCTACGATCCTGATGCGGTGCGGCAGGACCCGGGGCTTGCGGCGAGCCGTGTCGAGGGCGCGTCGCCCTACAACTTTTCCTATGTGGATCAGATCTACGACGGGCTGCTGGCCAATGGCGTGAAGCCGTTTGTGGAGCTGAGCTTTATGCCGCGCAAGATGGCGGCAGACCCGAACAGTACCCAGAGCTTCTTTTATAAGCCGGTGGTTTCGCCGCCGAAGGATTACGCGCTGTGGGACGGGATGATTACGGCGTTTGCGCAGCACCTGATCACGCGGTACGGCATCGACGAGGTGGCGACGTGGGACTTCGAGGTTTGGAATGAGCCGAACCTGGACTTCTGGGGTGGCCGGCCGAATATGCCGACGTACTACGAGCTGTACGCGCACACGGCGCGTGCGCTGAAGAAGGCGAGCGAGCGGATTCGGGTAGGTGGGCCTTCGACCGCGCAGGCGGCGTATGTGGGCGAGTTTTTGCGCACCATGAAGGAGCGCGGTGTGCCGGTCGACTTTGCCTCGACGCACGTGTATGGCAACGACACCGCGGACAACGTGCTGAAGACGAACGAGAACGTGCCACGCGACCAGATGGTGTATCGCGCGGTGAAGAAGGTGCATGAGGAGATTCTTCAGTCTCCGTTTCCGCAGATGCCCTTGATCTTTTCCGAGTACAACGCGAGCTACTCCAACGAGCCGGATGTGACGGATTCGATCTACATGGGGCCGTGGATGGCGAACAATATCCGGATGTGCGACGGACTGACGGAGGCGATGAGCTACTGGTCCTTTTCGGACGTGTTCGAGGAGCAGGGCGTTGTGCGGACGCCGTTTTATGGTGGATTTGGGTTGGTCGCCGCTGACGAGATTCCGAAGCCGGCGCTGAATGCGTTTGCGATGCTGCACCAGTTAGGCGACCGCCGGATCCAGGTCGCGAGCGACGATGTGCTGGCGACGAAGTCGGCGGATGGCGGCGTTGTGACCGCGCTGTGGAACTACCATCCGCCGTACGGCGAGGGACCGAGGTACACGCCGCCGCCGGCGGATGCGGGGCCGGCGAAACGAATGGCGGTGCGTTTCACGGGTGTTCCCGCCGATGCGGCGGTGACGATCGAGAGGCTGGATCAGGACCATGGCAATGTGGTGAAGGCGTTTGACGCGATGGGTCGGCCTTCGGAACCTTCGCAGGAGCAGATTGCGCAGCTGCGGGCGGCGGGCAAAGCCGCTCCGGCGGAGCGGGCGACGCTGAAGGGGGGTGTGCTCGAGATCGAGATTCCGCCTCAGGGCCTGGTGCTGGTGAAGCTGCTGCCGAACGGGGCGCGGTAGCCGCTGTGCGCATGGACGCGCTGACGCGGCGCTCGGCGATCAAGCTTCTGGGAGGAGCGGCGCTGGGGGCTGCCGCGCCCGTGCCGATGCCGGCTGAGGCTGCGTCTCCGCCGCATGCCGGAGCCGGCTTGCCGTACACGCTGCGTCCCGAGGACGTGGCGTTTCTGGACGAGATGCAGCGCGCGGCGTGCCTGTACTTCGCCGAGCAGACGGGGCCGGAGACGGGGCAGGTGCTTGACCGGGCGGTGAACAGGACGGCGACCGGCGAGCTGGATGCGCGTACGCTCGCCAGCATTGCGGCGACGGGGTTCGGTCTGACGGCGCTGTGCATCGCGGACCGGCGCGGATATCTGCCGAACGATCGTATTCGCAAGCAGGTGCTGACGACGCTCGAGTTCCACCTGAACAAACTGCCGAACGAACACGGCTTTTTCTACCACTTCAACGATGTGCACACGGGCGAGCCGGCGAAGGGCAGCGAAGTCTCGTCGATCGACACGGCGCTGCTGCTGTGCGGCGTGCTGACGGCGCGAGCGTACTTCAACGACCCGCGGATCGCGCGGCTGGCGACGGCGATCTATGAGCGGGTGGACTGGCCGTGGATGCTGAACGGCGGAACGACGTTTTCCATGGGTTGGAAGAACGGCGGCAAGGGATTCATCGAGACGCGATGGAGCCACTACTGCGAACTGATGATGATTTACCTCCTGGCGATCGGGTCGCCGACGCATCCGGTCAGCGCATCGACCTGGACGGCATGGACGCGACCGCGGATGCGCTTCGGCAGCTTCGATTACATCTCGGGAGACGATCCACTGTTTGTCCATCAGTACTCGCAGGCCTGGTTCGACTTTCGCGGCAAGCGCGACGCGTTTGCAGACTACTTTGCGAACTCCGTGACGGCGACGCGGGCGCACGAGGCCTGGTGCCTGTCGCTGAAGCAGCATTGGTACACGGAGGACTACTGGGGTGTGAGCGCTTCGGACTGGGAGCACGGCTACACGGCGTGGGGCGGCCCGCCGCTGATGGGGCCGGTGGATGGGTCGGTGGTGCCGTGCGCGACGGCTGGGTCGCTGGCGTTCTTGCCTGGGGACTGCCTGAGGGTGCAACGATCGTTGAAGGCCAGATACGGGCCGGACGCCTGGGGTCGATACGGGTTTTGCGATGCCTTTCATCCGAGCCAGCCCTGGTACGACCCTGACGTGCTGGGGATCGATCTGGGGATCGGGGTGGTGATGGCGGAAAATCTCCGGTCGGGGTGGATTTGGGAGACGTTTATGCGCAATCCAGAGCCTCGGCTGGCGATGGATCGGTGCGGCTTCGTGCCGGCTTAGGGCAGCTCGCGACGGTTTCGAGCTGCCCTGTCTGGGGCTGGCTAGAACTCCAGCTTCACCGAAACCTGCCCGGTCCGGTTGCCGCCGAAATCAGACCCGCGCGCCTGCGTGATCTGCCCAAAGGATGGGTTGGTTGTGTCCAGCACCGGATCCGCCAGGTTGGTGTGATTGAGCACGTTGGTAAAGGTCCCCTCCGCCCGGAGCCGCAGCCCTTCCAGGAGCTGAAACGACTTGCTCGCGCCGGTCGAAAGCGCGACGGTGCCCGGACCCGTGACGTCGCCGACCGACGAGGTCCCGAAGCGGCCGATGGGCGCGAAGTTGACGCCATTCACGTCTGTGCCCACCGTGCACTGGCCGTTCTGGAGGGAGGCGAAGCCGGTTGTGCCCGAGGCGCCGACCCCTCCCGGGCACGCGAATGCGGCGGGGTTGAACCACTGGGTGCGATTCGGGTTTGCGGCATTGCCCCGGGCCACGCGGTCGGGCCGTTGCTGCCGGAAAAACAGCGTGCCGGATCCAGTGCCCGACGGATCGGCGGTGCTGGATGGAATGATGGGGGTGAGAAACGGTCCGGTCTGGTCGACAAAGATCCCCGAAAGCTGCCATCCGCCGATGGCAAGGTCCGCGACGCGGTTGAGGTTGCCGGCGAAGCGATGGCCCCGGCCGACCGGCAGCTCCAGAACGCCGCTCATCAGCAGTCGCTGCCGCCGCGTGCCGGTCACGTTGCCGTAATCGAGCTCGCGATGGTACGTGTCGGTGGCGTTGTACCCGCCCTGCTCATCGTTGAACGAGGACGCGAGGCCGAACGACCCGTAGGTTCCCTGGTTGTCGGAGAGGTTTTTGGCAAACGTGTACGCCGCGTCGAAGGACAGCCCGCGCGAGAAGCGGTGCGACAGCTCCGCCTGCCCGGACTGGTAGTTCGCCTGCGCGGACGATGACCGGTCGGGGATGGAGGCGAAGTTCGGAAACGGAAACGCACTTCGCGGCTGGTCGGTGGCGGCGGTCGTCGTGGAGTTGTGCAGCTGGTCGAGCTCCGGCTGCCACACCAGATGCCACGTCTTGAGGCCGATGTAGGAGACGCGCAGCCCAAAGCCGCGGCCGAGGTCGCGATCGACCGAGAGATTCGTTTGCAGCGAGTACGGGTCGTGCCAGTTGGTATCGACGGCGGAGTAGAACTGCACGGACCCGAGCGAGGGTGTAAACGTGTTGCCCGCCGGCGACACATTGGGAAAGGCAAACGTCGGTCCGGCCGCGGTCTCCGAGTTATAGAAGCTCTGCAGGTTCGGGCTGACCGTGCCTGTGAGCGCATAAAAGAGCGCGCCGGTGGTGGTGATGTTGAAGTAGCCCACACCGCCTCGAACGGCGGTACGGTCGTTCCCGAAGGGCCGGTACGCAAAGCCTAAACGAGGTTCGAAGCGCAGTTTGGGTGTCGACCGAAGGCCTGCCGGAAGTCCCGCCTGGGTGTTCGAGAGCACCGGTGTGCAGGGTGCGCCGTTGGCCGGCAGCCCTGTTGCGTAGGGATTATTCACGCCGGCGGTCGGACAGGCGTTTACGTTGGCAAGCTCCTGCACGTTCAGGCCGGCGGCGTAGCCGGAGTTGTAGATGATCCGGCCTGACAGGGGAACGGACGGATCGAAGTTGCCGATGGTGGTCGTCGAGGACGCAAACGCCGGATGGAGCTCGTACCGCAGACCGAAGTTCAGCGTCAGGTTCGGCGTCGATTTCCAGCTGTCCTGCGCGTACGCCGCATAGGCTATCGCATTGCCGTTGTTGTCGGAGGTGACGTTGTCTGTCTGCGAAAGGTAGGGCGTGCCGATGAGGAAATCCGCGAACTCCTCGCCGGTGAACGACCCTGTGCGCACAAAGGCGAAGTTGCCGTAGTTATCCGCCGGCGCGAAGGAGAGCGGCGTGTATGCGTTGTAGTGGCGGATGTCCGCGCCGACGCGCACGGTGTGATTGCCCTTCTGCCACGTCAGCGTATCCACGTACTGAAAGTTGCGCGAGCGTTCCACGGAGTTCAACCGCTCGCCCACCGATGTGAGCTGCTGGAAGCCAAAGTAGGTGACGCCATTGAAGGGAAACGTTCGCTCGACTCCGTTGAACATCGCCGCGTTGGTTACGGCCGCGCCGTTCAGCGGATTCGCGCTGCCGTCTTGTTCGAGCGTGAAGCCGAACCGCGCCTCATTGGAGAGCCGCGGCGTAAAGGCAAACGTAAACGCCGTGGCGAAGATGTGGTACTGCGCGAATGCGGTTCCCTCTGGAATCGCAAGCTGCGCCGGCTGCACCTGATTGATGTCCTTGTTGGTGTACCGCGCGAAGGCGGTCGCCCGGCTGCCGAAGTTTCGGTCGACCCGCAGATCATACTGGTTGGACGAGATGCCGTTGTCCCGGGTGGAGCGGTAGTTGTAGCCGCGCGCCGCGAGGGAATCCTGCACCGATTCGTCCGGGTCGCCCACATTCGGGTCGGGGAAGAGCGAAAGAAACGCGGCCGAGCTTGGGCTGATCGCGGGCAGCGTCGCGTTGGGGTAGAGGCCGCCGGTAAACGGGTTGTGCAGCGTCGCCGTTTCGCGGGAGAAATCACCTGTTTTCATCCGCACCGTGGGAACCAGGTACTGCACCCCGATCGACTGCGGGAACTGCAGCCCCTCATACGTCGCAAAGAAGAAGGTGCGGTCCCGGCCGTTGTACAGGTGCGGAATCACCACCGGCCCGCCCACCGAACCGCCGAAGTCGTTGGCCACTTTCTTTGGCTTGGTCTGCTGGGTGAAGCCATACGGCACCGCGTCGAACGCAGAGTTCTGGAAGTACCAGAAGGCCGATCCGTGTACGGAGTTTGTGCCTGATTTGGTAACAGTTGTGATTTCGCCCGGCTGCCCGAACTCCGCATTGTTTCCCACGCCGTCCACGCGGATCTCGGCAATCGACTCCGCCGAAGGGAACGCGTCGCCCAGAATATTGTTGGTCGTCAGGTTCTGCGCCGAGATGCCGTCGACGGTTGTTTCGGACTGCGACGGAAGGCCGCCCTGGAGAGAAAACTTGATTCCGGGGTTGGGTGAAGCCGAGGGCGTCGGCGGGTACGAACCGGAGTCCGGCTGCACGCCCGGCAGCGTTTGAATCACGTTCAGCGGCGAGGTCGAGCCTGCGCCCCGGTAGTTTGCGGGCAGATTCAGCACGTCCTCGGGCGACAGCGCCGCCGAGATCGCATCGGAGTCGGTCGCGATGGTTCCTGCGTCGGTCGCGTTCACCGTGACGGTCTCGGAGGTTGCGGCAGGCGTCAGCGCGAGGTCCAGCCGCAGCTGCTGGCGCGCGTCCAGGTGCACGCCGGTTTCGACGGAGGTCGAAAATCCGGGCGCGGAGGCGGTCACCACGTAGGTGCCGGGATCAAGATTGAGGGCGGTGAAGGAGCCGTCGGCGGTGGAGGTGACGGCGAGGTCGGTGTTCGATTCGGACCGGTGAAGGAGGATGCGGGCGTTGGGGAGGGCGGCATGGGTTGGATCCTGGACGTTGCCGACGATGGAGGCGAGCGTGGACTGCGCGTCCGCCGGCGACGAGGCGGCGATGAGGCCGGAGCCAAGGCAGAAGAGCAGAAAGCGGAAGGTGGGCGGGTATCGGAACAGGAACATGGGGTGACCTCGGGAAAAGTGGGATTGTGCGATTTCAGTCGGTTAGGGTCGCGATCGAGCGGTGGCGCGGGGCGTGCACTCGGTCCCGCGTACCCGGGGAGAGCGTGTCGGCACCCCGTCAGGGAGCCGAAGAAAACTGGGCAAGCAGGCTGAGGTTGACCGGGACCGAGCCGCTGGCGCGCTGCATACGCCAGCGCCAGAGCGCCAGCATGGTGAGGCCGCCGCCAACGCTGGCGACGGCGCGGCCAAGCCACAAACCGCGGAGCGCGAGGCCCTGGTGAAAGGCAAGGCTGTACGCGACCGGCATACCGATGCCCCAGTTCCAGATGAGCGACACCACGAGCGGCGTCCGCGTGTCGCCGAGGCCGGTCAGCGCGGCAGCGAGAAGCACAAACGCCGTATCGCCGAGGAGCAGAAAGGCGCAGATGGAAAACAGGGGAACGGCGGCGACAACGACGGCTTCGCTGTTGGTGTAGAGGCTCGCCCACAGGTGCGCAAAGGCGGCAAAGACGACCGCGGCGACCAGCATGAAGCCCAGCCCCAGGAGCAGGCTGGCCCGGGCTGCCCGCCGGACCTGCTCCAGATTGTTGCGGCCGGCTGCCTGGCCGACGCGGATGATGGTCGCGTACGACAGCCCCGCCGCGATCTGGTAGACAAAGGCGTTCAAGTCCAGCGTGACCTGGTGCGCGGCGAGCAGCGTGGCGCCGAGCCGTGCGCAAAAGATGGACAGCGTGGTGGAGGTGCCGAGCTCCGTGAGGTTCTCGATGGCACTCGGCCAGCCGATGCGGAGCAGAGATCGAAGTCGCACCCAGCTGGGTTGGAGCATGGACCGGGTAAGGCGGTGGCCGTTGGCGCGAAAGGATTGCGTGGTTCCGGCAAGCAGCAGAACCAGCATGAAGATGCGCACCACCAGCGTCGACCACGCCGAGCCGGCGACGCCCATGGCCGGCGCGCCGAAGTGCCCGAAGAGAAAGACCCAGTCCGCCGCCGCGTTCACCAAGGCCGCCGTCAGCAGGGAGACGGTGATCATGGTGACGCGGTTCATCGACTGGAGGTACCGCCGCAGCGCCATGTAGGCCATCAGCGGCAGGGTCGACCAGACCAGCGCGCGCACGTAGCGGCCGGTTTCGGCGACGATGTCGGCCGGCGTCCCGAAGATCGGCAGCAGGTGCACCACGCCGATGCTGGCCAGCATGACCACCGGCGTCGCGATGGCGACGATCCAGAGGCTCTGTCCGAGCAGATGGACGCACTCTTCCCGCTTGCCGCGACCGTATGCCTGGGCGATCAGCGTTTCCAGGCCATTGAGCAGGTAGATCGCGCAAAAGGCGATCGCATAGAAGATGGTGTTGCCGAGCGACGAGGCCGAGATCGCCAGCGGGGAGTTGGCGAGGTGGCCGATCATCCATGCGTCCACCAGGTAGGTGGACATCCAGCCCAGTTCCCCCAGCGATAGCGGGCCGCCCAGCCGGACTGTCTGCCACACCTCCTCGCCCAGGGTGCGAGCCTGGCGCGGCGGGTATGGGGATGGGGTGGAGTAGATGGAAGAAGTCAACGAGTGAAGAGCCTCGAGAGAGTTGGAGGCCGGGCAAGCGAGTTCCGGAGATGAGGCCACTGCCCGGCAAGCTGCGCCGGAAGAACCGATTAGCAGTGTCGCTCGCCTGCGCCAAAGGGTACAGCCATGTTGTGGCCGTACGCAAGATTTGTTCGCGACGTGAACTGTGGGTGAAACGGATCTTGATCGCGCCGGTGACGTCAGCCGAAGAAAACATGCCGACTCGACCTAACCGCGGCTCTCGCCGGTTGTCTAATCGGGCGAATGGAGAAGGGCGACACAGAAGCGATCCGAGCCGTCCTTGCCGGCGACCCCGAGTGCTATCGCGTGCTGCTCGACCGCCACTACCCTGGTGTCTTTCGCATCGCGTTTCGCATCACCGGCAACCCCGAGGACGCCGAGGAGGCTGCGCAGGACACCTTTCTGCGCGCGTACACCAAGCTTGCCGGCTTCCGGCACGACAGCAGCTTTTCCACCTGGATCACTCGGATTGCCATGAACACCGCGCTCAATCTCGTCGAACGCCGCTCCCGCGACCTCACGCGGAGCTCCGACTCCCTCAGCTCCGGCGCGGGCGCCGGCCAATCTACACCCGATCCCGCCGATCATCATGCCGGCCCGGAGCGGCTGCTGCTGAATGGCGAACTGACATCGCTTCGCCGGGACGCGATGGCCGCCCTGACGCCCATGGAACGGACCGCGTTCACCCTTCGCCACATGGAAGATGTGCCCATCGCGGAGATCGCCGTCGCCCTTCGCATTCCGGCAAACTCCGCCAAACAGGCTGTGTTTCGCGCCGTTACCAAGCTTCGCCGATCGCTCGCTCCCCTCGCCGGAGGTCTCCGTTGACCACCAGGATGCCGCACATGGCGGAAGCCGATCTGATCGCGTTCCAGATGGGAGAGCCCTGCGACGAAGCAGCGATTCTTGCGCACCTCGAGACCTGCCCCGAGTGCGCGGAGATGGCAAACTCCTTCGCCGAAACCGTGCGCGTCTTCTCCGCCGAGCCCCTGCCCCCGGTGGATGTGGACCGCGCGTGGCGACGGCTTCGGCCCAACCTCCCCGTCCTGCCCCGGCAGGCACCCCGGCGGCCGTTCCGCCTCGGCTGGATCTGGTCCGCCGCGGGCGTTGCGTCGCTTGCTGCGGCGATCCTGCTTGTTGTGGCGAGCCCGCATCCTCCGCACCGGACACCGATCGCCACGACGCTTCCTCATCCCGGTCCCATCACATCTCGTCCGGTGAACCCCCAGATCGCCGCTCATCTGGACAGCGCGGAGCGTTTCCTTACCGAAGTCAGCCACACCTCCGAGCCGCTCGACCCCCTCACCCGCGAGCAGGCGCGCACGCTCCTGCTGCGGAACGCGGCGTACGTCCGGAGCGCTCGCCAAGCCGGCGATCTGGCCGATGCGGCCGTGCTGGAACAACTCGACCGCGTCCTCACGGCCGTCGACAACGAACCGACGGGCGCCGACAGCGGGTGGCATATCCGCTTCGAGATCAATACCAACGGCCTTCTGCTCGACCTTCGCATTCTTCGCCAGAACGAGACCCAGCGACATCCGCAACAGACCACCGATCTTCAGGAAACCCTGCCATGAAAGCCAGCCTGCTGTTCACCGTCGCCGCCCTTCTCGCTTCGGTCGCGCCCGTGGCGCGCGCCGCCGAAGCTCTACCCGAAACGGGTTCGCAGTCCACCGAGGGCGGTCCCTACGCCGACGGGATGCGCGCCCTGAACCAGCAACGCTGGCCGGATGCCGTCGCGGCCTTTTCCCGGGTCGCCGAGGCCCACGGCAGGCGGTCCGACGCGGCGCTCTACTGGAAGGCCTACTCGCTCAACAAGCTCGGCCAGACCAGCCTGGCCAACGCCACCTGCGCCCAGCTGCAGGTCGCCTACAGGGCCAGCACCTGGAACCATGACTGCGTCGCCCTTACGATGAGCCTGCAACCTGGGCAGCAGGAGCTTCCCGGCCTCGCCGAAGTCCGGCAGCTTCAGGAGGAGGTCAAAGACATTCATGTTGTTGTTCCGGAGCTCCACATCGACGCTCTGCACCGCGAACGAGCCGACCCCGACGCGGACCTCAAGATTCTTGCGCTCAATTCGCTGATGAACCGCGACCCGGCCCAGGCACTGCCCCTTCTGCGCAACCTGCTCGCCGGCAACCAGCCGGATGGCGTCAAGCAGCACGCGATCTTTGTGCTCGGGCAGAACAACTCTCCCGAAGCCCAGCAGCTAACGCACGACCTTATCCTCGGCCGCGTCGACCCGAACCTGCAGATCGAGGCCATCCACATGACCGCGACGCAGGGAAGGCGCGCCAACGATTCGCTTGAAGAGGCGTATCGCTCCACCTCCAACCCGCAGGTCAAAGAGGCCGTCACCTCCGCCCTGTTCGTCTCCGGCGACGCTCCGCGCCTGGTGAAACTCGCTCGCGACGAGAAGAACCTGAGCCAAAAGCGCGACATCGTCTCCAAGCTCGCGCTGATGCAGGACAAGGCCGCCACCGACTACATGCTCGAACTTCTGAAGTAGCACCGCCCGCACCAAAGGAGACCCACCCATGCGCGCACTCCTGCTCCTCCTCGCGACCGCCTTCGCAACGTCCCTGACCCTCCGGGCGCAGCAGCCCGAGATCGTCCACGCCCGCCTCACCACCGAGACCGCCGCCCACGGACTCCAGGCCGAACTGGCGGCGATCGAGCGAAGCGGCGCGCCCACCTGGGTCGGCTACCGCATCCCCACAGACGGCCACTTCTCCTCCGGCGGCAGCGATGCTCGCGTCGCCTACCTCGAAGGCGACCACCCCACCGCCTACCGCAACTCCGAACCGAACGCCCCGCAGGACCACGCCATCCTGCTCCTTCGCCTCGATCGCGAGGTCGGGAAGCTTCGCGTGGAAAGCCCAGACCGCACGCTCGACGCCGGCGGCCTCCGATTTGTGTGGCTCCCGGACGTCGACCCCGCCGACAGCATCGCGACGCTGCAAACGATCGTTCTCTCGCCGGACAACAACAGCCTGCGGGATGCCGCTGTCTTCGCGATCGCCCTTCACCAGGCGCCGACGGCGATCCCTACCCTCGTCCGTTTCACGGATGCCGGCAACGCTCCCGAGATCCGCGAGAAGGCTGCCTTCTGGCTGAGCAGCCGGAACAGCCCGGAAGGGTTTGCCGCCATCCAGCGGCTCGCGCGCGAAGATCCCGATGCGCGCTTCCGGGAAAAACTCACCTTTGATCTCACGCTCACGAAACAGCCTGCCGCGCTCGAAGAGCTGATCCGCATGGCCCACACCGATCCATCGCCGCAGGTCCGCAAGCAGGCGCAGTTCTGGATGGCCACGGTGGGCGGCGCGCGCGTGACGGCGGACCTGCGCACGCTGGCCACGACGGACGGCAACAGCGACGTCCGCAAGTCGGCTGTCTTCGCGCTTTCCCGGCTGCCTGGCGATCAGGCCGCCACACAGCTGATCGAGGTGGCCCAGACCAGTAACGATCCCGAGGTGCGCAAACAGGCCGTCTTTTGGCTCGGCCAGTCGGACGATCCCAAAGCCCTGGCCTACCTCAGCAGACTTCTGCGGCAGTAACGACCAGATCTTGCTACTCGGTGGTGTAGCGGATCTCCAGCGTCCGCATGCGGAAACAGGCGTAGACCAGCACCGCCAGGATGAGCAGAAGCAGCCCCAGCGTGGCCGTCCAGGCCGCGGTCGGTTCGGTTTCCACCGTGAGCAGCGCGAAGAAGCCCTCGGGCGCGATGGCAACCGGCATGAGATGCCGGAGGTAGGAGGCGATGCTGAGCTTTTGCAGCAGCGACGGAAGGACGGGGTTGATGGTCTCCCAAAGCAGAAAGACCATGGCTGCCGGTGTGGGGTTGCGGAAGATCATGCTCAGCAGGAGAAAGACCGATCCGTAGCCGAGGCACGCGAGCGCCGCCACGCCCAGGTAGGCTGCGAGCTGGCCGAGTCCGGGACCGTTCAGGATGTACGTCCATGCCATCCCCCCGAAGGGAAGGTAGAGCAGAGCGAAGTCGGCGACGATCGCCGATTCAAAGAGCAGCAGGGCGCTGATGGATCCCGCAACGAATTTGGCGAGGAGCAGAACCTCGCGCCGGACCGGCGACAACAGAAAGAAGTGGAGGCTGCGCTCGATCATCTCGCCGCGGATCAGGCGGGAAAAGATGCCGAGGCAGCCGAAAAAGATCGCCAGGCGAAGGTAAAAGAGCTGGACGATCCTGGCCAGGACCTCCGTATCGCCCTCGATGTCCCGTGCGGAGCGTGCGTCCATGCCGGCATGAATGGCGAGGATCAGAGTGGGCGTAAATGCGAGCACATAGATCCATCCCGCCTTCCAGGAGAAGAGGTTTCGCCTGACTTCGATGCGGACCAGGCGACGCCCCTGGATCCACCACAGACCCCAGGGCGGATGCACCCGTCTTTCGCGAAGCGTGGGTCCGTTCTGCCGCGGCATCAGGACGCGCTCCCTTCCGAGCCGATCAGGTATTGGTAGAGGGCGTTGGCGTCGTCGTCCGCGGGGGCGACGGCTTCGATCCGGACCAGGCCTTCGGCGGCGACCTGATTGAGCAGGGCGTAGAACGCGGCCATCTCTCCGGTTCGGAGCAAAACGCCCTTGCCGTCCGGCTGCAGCCTTGCTTCCACGCAGTGATCCAGGGCGAACATCCGGGACGCGAGCAGCCCCGGACGATCGCAGCGGACGAGGACCTGCATCGGCTGATCGCGAACCTCCGTTCGGACGGCGTGGATATCGCCCTCGGCGACCAGGTACCCGCCGGTGATGAGCACCACGCGATCGGAGATGCGGTCGACCTCGTCGAGGATGTGGCTGGAGATGAGGACGTGCATGCCCTGGCGGCCCAGCTCTTCGAACAGGGCGAGCGACTCCGCGCGGGCCATCGGGTCGAGGCCATTCAAGGGCTCGTCGAGGATGAGGACCCGGGGATGGTGGGCGATCGACTGCGCGAGCCGGATCTTCTGGCGCATGCCCTTGCTGTAGCCCTCGATGCGTTTGCCGGCGGCCTCGCCCAGGTCCACGCGGGCGAGGGCTTCGGCGGTGAGACGGTTCGCCTCGGCCGCGGACATGCCGTGGAGCATCAGGCCATCGAGCACAAACTGCCTGCCGGTGAGGCCGCGCGGGAAGGAGTCGAACTGCGTGCAGTAGCCGACCTCGCGGAAAAACCCGGTGGAGTTGGACGGCGACAGGCCGAGGACCGAGATGGACCCGCTCGACGGCTGGACCAGGCCGGTCAGGAGGTTCATGAGGGTGGTCTTGCCGGAGCCGTTCGGGCCGACCAGCGTCGTGATGCCGGGCGGGATGGAGAGCGAAACGCGGTTGACGCCCAGCACCTCGCCGTAGAACTTCGACACGTTGTCCAACACGATGCGGTCTGTCATCCGTGGACCACCTCGCGGGCGCGGATGCGGGCGTTGAGCACCCCCAGACAAACGCAGCAGACGAGCAGCAGCGTAAGCAGGATCGCGCCCGTCGGCAGGTCAGCGCCGGAGATGCCGGGAGCGTCCAGCAACCGCTGCCACAGAAGCGTCATCATCACCGGCACGTTCAGCAGAAAGCCCCACCGGGTGCGGAGCACGGCGCTGACAACGGCGCCGACGCCGGCGGGTACGAAGACAGCCGCGAAGATGACGCCGGTGGCGACGACGCGCAGCTTGACCCACGAGGAGAGCGCCAGGCCGAGCAGGGAGAGCAAGGTGATCCAAAGAACGGCGCCGAGGAACAGACCGCCGGCAATGCCCAGGTGCGCGGAGGCCCAGGCGCCCGGCGACGAATAGCCCTGGTAGGCGAACAGCAGCAGGCAAGGGATCCAGGTGACGACGGAGAGCGACGCGAACAGAGCGAGGAACTTGCCGAGAAGATAGGTGAAGCGGGAGATGGGATGGCTGAGCAGGATGGGCAGAGCGTTGTCGGCGAGGTCGAAGGTGATGAGCCGGGGCGCCACCCAGGAGGCGAGCGCGAGCGCCAGCCAGGACTGAGCCTGCAGATCGTGGAGGAAGAACTCGGCGTCGATGGTGAAGACCTGCGGCCTTTGCGCGCCGAGCAGAACGCGCGCGAGCGGGTTATTGACCAGATAGATGCCGAACAGCGAAACGATCACGGGAAGGAAGCAGAGCGTGAACAGCGCAATGGTGATCTTGGAGGACCAGGCCTCGGCGAGGCCATAGCGCGTGAGGACGAGGCTCCTGCTCCAGGCGGGCGTGAGCCTGCCGGAGTAGGGGCGGTAGATGTGCCTATAGACCGGCATGGGTTGGCCGCCTCGCGTCTTCGGTGGCGGCGGCTTCGGGCGCGCCGACGATCGCGGACCCTCCATCCATGGCGCGGAGAAAGATATCCTCGAGCGAATCGCGGCGCTGGTGCAGGCGGCGGATCTCGAGGCCGTGTTCCGACGCGAGACGGTAAAGGTCGCGGGATTCGGTGTTGTCCGGGAGGACGAGCTTGATGCGGCCGGCGGGGAAGCAGGCGCATTCGCAGCCGCGTGCCCGCGCGGCCGCGGCGAAGCGGTCGGTGGAGTGGGGCAGGAGCTCCATCGTCTCCAGCTCGACGAAGCTGCGGTTCGATCGCCGCTCCCGCTCGATGTTTGAGAGCGCGACGATGCGGCCTGCTTTGAGGATGAGCACCTCGTCGCAGATCTCGTCGATGTCGCGGAGCAGGTGCGAGGAGATGAGGATGCGGACGTCGCCCTGCCTGCCGATCTCCCCGATCAGCTGGATCATGCGCTGCCGCGCCACCGGATCGAGGCCGTTGGTCGGTTCATCCAGGATCAGCAGACGGGGTCCGTGGGCGAGCGCCTGGGCCAGCTTGATCAGCTGCTTCATGCCGAGGGAGTAGCTGTTGACCACGCGGTAGCGCACCTCGCCGAGGCCGACGTAGAAGAGCGCCTCGTGCGCGCGTTCGAGGGCTTCGCGTCGGGGCAGACCGGCGAGCTCGGCCATGTAGCGCACGAAGGCGACGCCGCTCATGTTGCCGATAAACGAGTCGTTCTCCGGCATATAGCCGATCTTGCCCCGGATCTGGGCGCGATCGCGGTACGCATCGAGACCGAAGACGCGGGCCGTCCCCCGGGTGGGTGGATAGAAGCCGAGCAGCGTGTTGATCAGCGTCGACTTGCCCGCGCCGTTGGGGCCCAGCAGACCGATGGCGCGGCCTTCGAGCGCGCCCGTGAGAGCGTCGAGAACGACGCGATTGCCCAGCCGGACCTCTAACCCTTCCAGATCGATGACGGCCATCTCAGGGAGTTACGGACCTCGCTCCGTGCTGGTTCCCGGGATGAAACAAGGCGCCGAGCGCGACGAAGTCGAAGCCAAAGAGGTTGCTGTTGCTTGCGGCCTCAATCCGCGTGTCCTGCCCCCAGGCGCAGATGGCGGTCGGCCGGGCGTCTGCGGTGAGCTGCTGCAGGGCGGCCGCGGTTTCGCCGGGAAGCTGCGAGAGCAGCGGCGTCAGCGTGGGGCCCGCGTTCTGGTAGGCCACCGCGGAGTAGTTGTCGTTTTCGTCCCTTGGAAGCATGGCTTGGAAGGCGCTCGAGTGGGCGAGCGAGATGCCGCTGGCATGCGCGTCGAGAGCCCTCATCAGGAGCGCGCGATCCGGCGTGGCGACCAGGTATCCATCGGCAAAGGTGTACTCGGCGACGGCGGCGCCGGAGGTCCGATCGACCACCGAGTAGAAACGCTGGCTGCCACTTTGGCTCGCCTGGATGGCGATGCAGTGGTGGCGCGTTCCCTGCTGCGCCTGGCAGGAAGACTGGGCGAGGGTTTCGAGCGTCCTTTCGAGCGCGACCGTGTCGCGGACGCCGATGACCACCTTCCATGCCGGGGCCGGGAGGACGGAGCCGTCGAGCGATGCGAGAAACTCACCACCAAGATTTGCGGCGAGATCGTCCCGGAGATTGACATCCAGCTGGGTTTCAGCCGCGCGGAGGTCCTCGGCGGGCGACCCGTTGTCCGGCGCTGCCATGCGGATGAGGTCGTCCGCGATGGCCTTCGGGTCTTTGGACAGCACGGCGACCGCTGCGGCGGCGTTGGGGGTGACGAAATCGAGAGAGGCCATGGGCGCGGGGGCGGCGAGCCAGGACGCGACCCGCTCTCTGGTTCCGGAGAACTGCAGGCTGAGGTGGTTCTCCGGGGTGTTGTTCTGTTCGCGATGTTCGGCGATGAGGTAGTGCAGGCCGTCCATGCCGCTCTTCTGGAGCGCCGCGGTCCGGTTGTCTTCCCGGGAGGCGAGCATCTGGTGGAGGTCCGCGGCAAGGACGATGCCGGCGCCGCGACGGTAGGCTGCGGCGATCTGCTGCCCGAAGTCGCTGGGGAGGAAGCCGCTGGCGCCCGCAGTCAGCTGCGCGTCCACCTCCGTGAGGGTGGCGAGGTTCCCGGAGAAGATGACCTGGTGCTCGCGAACGACGGCATAGAGCGCCGGAGGCGCGCCGGTGGGAGGCGCCGCGGCTCGGAGCGCGTTCTCGTCCAGCACCGTCAGGCTGGGGCCGTTGCCGGCAGCGGTGGCGGGAAACTGCTCCTTCAGAAAGTCGCCGAGGCCGCTCTTCCGCACATCGGCGAGGAGTGCGAACCCGCCCGGCTGCTTCAGACCGACCACGACGACCTCCTCGCCGAGGTATCCGCTCATGGTGTGCAGCTTTCCGACGATCGCGTCGAGCTGCTCGGTGTTGGTGGCGTTCCCGCGGGTCCACCATTGCCGCAGGATGGGGCTTTGCTTCAGCTGGTCGTCGAAGATGCTGTTTGCCTCCCCAAGGAAGTCGCCGAGGTTGGGGATGCTGAGGTAGAGAAGCGTCTCCGCCGGGACGAGGGGGAGCAGATCGCTGGTGTAGCGCAGCTGTGGAGCGGCGATCTGTTCGAGGCGGCGTTCGAGGGTGGACATCTGCGCCAGCAGCTGGAGGTACTTCACGCGGTCCTGGCTCCAGGCGATCTGCTGCGCTACCGGCTCGGGGGCGAGATTGCCGTTCGTGCTGACCTGATCGCCCGCCCGCACGAGCGAGTCCGCGCCGGCATGGAGCACGTGCAGCGAGCCTTCGAGGACGGCGACGCGCGATCCCTTGATGCCGGAGTTGACCGAGAAGACCGTTCCGGTTACGGCGACGCGGCAGTCGGCGGTCTGCACGTACAGATGGCCGGCGGCGCGCCTGGCTGCCTGGACGATCACGGCTCCATCCTTGAGCGCGACGGTCAGGTTTCTGCCGCGCGCCCCAACTCCAAGGAGGCTGCGCTCGCTGATCTCCACCAGGGAGCCGTCGGCGAGGCGAAGAACGGCGTGGCCGCCCGCACCGGTGCGCAGACGTTCGCCTTCGCCGAGTGCGTCCCCGGGCGCAAGCCGGCGATCCCCCGCGGCGGACACACGGTAGGCCGGACCGTCGATCGACCGGACCTCGGCGCGCACGCCGGGGGGTACCTGCCAGAAGGCACGGTAGAGGAAGAAGGTCAGTGCGAGCAGGGCGAGCGCCGGCGCCATCGCCCAGCCGGAGAGGCGCGGACGCCACCGGGACGGACGCGACGCCCCGGGGGCCGACCAGTCCAGGGCAGCCGAGGCCGCTCCCGCACGGAGCTGCCGATGGCAGGGGCCGCACTCGCGCAGGTGGGCCCCAACCACGAGCGACCTCCCCTGTGGGAGCGTGCCAGCACGGTAGGCCGGCAAAAGGCGCTGCACATCCCTGCAACTCTGAATGGTGTCGGAGGCCGCAGCGGCGCGCGAACGATCGACGGTGGCGATCCCAAGGAGATCGGCTACACGCGCCGCTGCAGCGGCGAGCTCGTCGCGGCCGGGTTCGGCGGATTGTAACGACCGTACGGCTCGGTCGAGATGTGCTTCGTCCTGTTTCATCGGGGTGTCCTGTCCAGTTCGGTGAGTCGCTTTTTCAGCTTGGATCGCGTTTGGTGCAGGGTGACGGCGACCACTGCTTTCGAGGTGCCCATCCACGCCGCGACCTCGGCGTTGTCCATCTCTTCGAGGTAGCGCAGGGTAAACATCTCCGCCGCGCGCTCTGGCAGTTCAGAGATGGCGAGACGCAGCAGATCGCCGAGCTGCCGGCCGGAAGCTTCGGCCTCGGGCGAGCTGCCCCGTGCTGCCGAGGCCACGTCCGCCGCCTGCTCGAGCGGCTCGGATGCGGCGGCCCTGCGCCTGCGCAGCAGATCGAGCGCGCCGTTGATTGCAGCGCGGTAAAGATAGCTCCCCGCATTGCCGACCGGCGTCGCCCTGCCGGAGAGACGCAGAAAGACCGACTGCGCCACGTCTTCCGCATCGGCCATGCTCCCGGTGATGCGATAGGCGGCGGAAAGCACGCGCCGATGGTGCTCGTGGAAGAGCTGGGAAAGGCTTTCGGTGGAGTGCATGGATGCGAAGCCGGTGGCCAAGGGTCTACCTTCTTGCCTGTTCCTAAGGATGACGCAGCTCCCGGAGGAATGTTAATCAAACACGATCTGGAACCGGCCGGCGAGGCGGGGATGCGTGTGAAGGCTGGGCGAATCGCGGCAGCAACGCGCCCGCCTTCCATCCGGCTGGCAACTTCTGAGCGTCGGGGGGCACAACGGGACGAGCCGCGCAGACATCAGAGCCGGTACAGAACGAAAACTGCAGCCACCATGTTGTTTCTTCGAAAAGATAGACCTCTGTCTGCCGCGGCGCAGACTTGCGCGAAGCGGGACGCAGTCGTGCTCAGCCTGCTCTGGCTCTGTCTGGTGTCGAACAGAGTGGCGGCGCAGAGTCCTTCGGAGATGACGACGGGGCCGACCCAGGCGGCGCCCGTGCCGCTCTCCGGCAGGGAGGCCGGGAGCAACTCGGTCTCGGTGATGCAGGGGACGACAAACTCCGGCGGCGGCAACACCGTTAATGTCATCAACAGTTCGGTGACGGTGCAGGGCTCGTACAGCGGAAGCCGACCGGCGGGCAAGCTGATCGACGGAGTTCTTTCCCTCACGCTCGGCGAGGCGCTCGCGATGGGGCTGCGCGAAAACCTCGGAGCCCTGGAGCAGTCAGCAGCGGTGCAGCAGGCGCAGGGTCAGAGGCAGGTCGCGAGAAGCGGGCTGCTGCCGCAGCTGAATACGGCGGTGAGCGAAGAGTTTGAACGGCTGAACCTGCGGGAGCAGGGGGTGGAAGTTACCAGCTTCCCGGAAGCGGTGAAGTTTAACTTTTTCGATGCGCGAGCGGCCCGGCTGAATCAGTCCGTCTTTGATCTGGTTCGCGTTCGCAACCTGAACAGCGCGAGCGAAAACGTGCACGCCCAGATGCATGCGGCACGGAACGCGCGGGATCTGATTGTGCTGGCGGTGGGTGGCGCGTACCTGCAGCTGATTGCGACCCAGGCGAGGATCGATGCGACCACGGCGCAGGTGGTGAGCTCACGGGCGATCTTTCAGCAGGCGGCTGACCGGCTGGCGGCCGGGCTGGCGACGCGGGTCGATGTGACCCGGTCGCAGGTGCAGCTGCAGACCGAGCAGCAGCGGCTGCGCTCGCTCCAGGCGGACCTGGAGACGCAGAAGCTGCGGCTGGCGCGGATCATCGGGCTGGCGCTCGGGCAGCGCTTTGCCCCGCTCGACACCTACCCGTACGTCCCGCTGGCGGACATCACGGTCGAGACCGCGCTGCCGCGGGCGATGCAGGACAGGAGCGATCTGCGGGCGGCGGTGGCGGGGGTCAAGGCGGCGGAGGACTCGGTAAAGGCCGCGCGCGCCGAACGGGTGCCGAACCTGACGGTAAACGCTGACTTCGGCGCGGCGGGCATTACGCCCAGCCACGAGGCGACGGGCGTGTACAGCGTGGCGGGAACGCTGACGATTCCGCTCTACGAGGGCGGCCGGATTCGCGGCGACATCGAGCAGGCATCCGCCGCGCTGCGCCAGCGGAGGGCAGAGTTTGAGGATCTGCGGGGGCAGGTCGACCAGGATGTACGGCAGGCCTTTATCGATCTTGGATCGGCGGCCGACCAGGTGGGTGTCGCGAAGAGCAATGTGGATCTTGCCCATGAAACGCTGACGCAGTCCAGAGATCGCTTCAACGCGGGCGTTGCGGACACGGTCGAGCTTGTTCAGGCGGAACAGGCCGTGGTGCAGGCCGATGATGACTACATCACGGCGGTGTTTGAGCACAATCTGGCGAAGGTGTCGCTGGCCCGTGCGATGGGCAATGCGGAACAGACTCTGCCACAACTTCTGAGGAAACCGTGATGCACGAATTGCCCGCGCCTGAACCGGAGCTGGCGCTGCCCGCGCCGGAGCCTGAACCAGTCACCGACCAGCCACGGCCTGCTGAGCCGACAGGCGATCTCGCTTTGCGCATGCTGTATGACGAGCAAACGCGCCTGCGTGCGGAGCTCGACCAGCTGCGGCAGAAGCAGGACGAAAAGGGCAAGGGAGGCGGGGACGACAAGAAAGAGGGCGGTGGCGATGAGAAGGGCGGTGGCGATGAGAAGGGCGGTGGCGATGAGAAGGAAGGCGACGACAAGAAGGGCGGCGATGCGGGGAAGGAGAAGGACAAGGAGAAGAAGCCGCCTCTGAAGGAGCGCGTCACAGGCTGGGTGCGGGAGCATCCGGTGTACACGGTTCTGATCCTGGTGGGTTTGGTCGTGCTCCTTGTGGGCGGGATCCTGCTGATCCACTACCTGAACAGCTACGAGGACACGGACGACGCGTTTGTGGACGGGCACACCGACCCGATCTCGTTCCGCATCAGCGGGATTGTGTCGGCGGTGTACGTCGAGAACACGTATCGCGTGAAGAAGGGGCAGCTGCTCGTGGAGCTGGACTCGCGCGACAACCAGGTTGCCAAGGAGCAGGCGGCGGCGAACTACGCGCAGGCGCAGGCGGGGACGCGGGCGCAGGCTCCCAACGTGCCCATCACCACGACGGACCAGATGACGCGGGTGGCGAACCAGGACCTGGATGTGGTGCGGGCGCGGGCGAACGTGGCGGCAACGGAGGAGCAGTATCGGTCCGCCGTGGCGAACCTGGAGCAGGCGCGCGCCAACCAGGAGAACGCGGCGCGAGAGGAGGAGCGCTACCGGCTGCTGGTAGCGAAAGAGGAGGTTTCGCGTGAGCAGTACGACCAGCGGGCGACCGAGGCGCGGGCCGATGCGGCGGTGGTTGCGTCTCGGAGCGAGGCGGCCGACGCCGCGGCCAAGAACGTGACCGAGGCGAAGGCGCAGATGGGGCAGGCGGAGCAGCAGCAACGGCAGGCCAGGGCGGATCTGCCGCGGCAGGTTGCCATGCAAAAGGAGCAGCTGGCGCAGCGCAAGGCCAACGAGCTGGCGGCAAAGGCGCAGGCCGACCAGGCGGAGCTGAACTTTGAGTACACCCGGATCTACGCGCCGGAGGACGGCATCATCGGCGACAAGCAGGTGCAGGTGGCGACCCAGGTCGCGCCGGGGCAGGAGCTGTTTGCCCTGACGCAGACCAACGATATCTGGGTCACCGCGAACTTCAAGGAGACCGAGATCAAGCGCATGTTTCCGGGCGATTCGGTGACGATCTACGTGGATGCGCTGGCGACCAAGTTCCAGGGGTATGTGGAAGCGCTGCCGGGCGGGACGGGCGCCGTGTACAGCCTGTTGCCGCCGGAAAATGCGACGGGCAACTACGTAAAGGTGGTGCAGCGGCTGCCGGTGCGGATCCGGTTCAAGCCGGGTCAGCCGGGGGCGGATCGGCTCGCGCCGGGGATGTCGGTTGAGCCGAAGGTTTGGCTCCGATGAAGGCGCGCGGCGGTGAGGAGCAGGGGGTCTAGATGCCGGGCGACGGTGGGGCATCGAAGCCGAAGACAAATCCGTGGCTGATTGCGGTCTCGGTCATGATTGCCACGTTCATGGAGGTGATGGATACCTCGATCGCCAGCGTTGCCGTGCCTTACATCGCCGGCAGCACGGCGTCGACGACGGATGAAGCGGAGTGGGTGCTGACGGTCTACCTGGTTGCGAATGCTGTGTTTCTGCCGGCCAGCAATTATTTCTCGCAGCGGTTTGGCCGCAAGAAGTTTCTGATGTTCTCGATCGGTGTGTTCACGATTGCGTCCTTTCTGTGCGGGATTGCGCCGTCGCTCGCGTTTATTCTGATCGCGCGAGCCATCCAGGGGGCGGGCGGAGGTGCGCTGCAGCCGCTCTCGCAGGCGATCCTGCTCGAGAGCTTTCCGCCGGAAAAGCAGGGTCAGGCGCTTGGCCTGTATGCGCTGGGGGTGGTGCTCGCTCCCGTCATCGGCCCGGCGTTCGGCGGATACCTCACCGACGCGATCTCCTGGCGATGGGCGTTTTACATCAACATCCCCATCGGCATTCTGGCCATTCTGCTGCAAAGCAAGTTTCTGGACGATCCTCCGGAGATCAAGAACGCCAAGCCGGGCGCGTTTGACGGCATCGGCTTTGGGCTGCTCGGGCTCTGGATCGGCTGCCTGCAGTTCATTCTCGACAAGGGGCAGGAGGACGACTGGTTCGGCGACGCGCGCATCCGCTGGGCTGCCGGCATCCTGGTCGTCTCGTTTACGTTGTTCATGGTGCGGGAGTTCCGGCACAGAAAGCCGCTGGTCGACCTCCGTGCCTTCAGCAATCGCAATCTCGCAATCGGGTGTGCGCTGGTGTTTGCGCTGGGAGCGGTGCTCTACGGGCTCACAACCGTCCTGCCGGTTTTCTACCAGACGCTGCTCGGGTACAGCGCGACCCGATCGGGGCTGGCGGTCAGTCCACGCGGCCTGGGGTCGGTCGTGTCGTCGATCGCGGTGGGCGTTCTGCTGTCGAAGCTGGACGCGCGATGGGTGGTTGCCGGCGGGTTTGCCGTGCTGGGTTTTTCGGGGTTCTGGCTGGGCAATCTCACGCTCGACATCTCCCCCGACACGCTTTTCTGGCCCATCACGATGAGTGGTTTCGGCCTGGCCATGATCTTTGTGCCCCTGTCGAAGGTTGCGCTGGGAACGGTGGGCAAAGAGGAGACCGGAAACGCGAGCGGCATCTTCAATTTTTTGCGGAACGTGGGCGGCAGCATCGGCATTTCGGCGGCGAACACCATTGCACAACGTCATCTGCAGGCCCATCGCAACGACCTGGTGCACTGGTACACCGGCGCCAGCTGGCTGCTGCGGCGGCAGCTCCGGCTGCTTACCGCGAGTCTGTCCCTCCATGCGGCGGGACCCGGATCGCACAACGACACGCTGCGCGCCATCTCGCTGACCAACAGCGCACTCAACTCGCAGGCGCAGGTCTATGCCTATGTCGATGTTCTGCGATACTTCGGCATCCTGTGCTTCCTGTGCGTTCCGTTTGCCTTCCTGCTGACGAAGCCGAAGCCGGGGAGCGAGGGCGCTGGGTGATCGGGAACACGGGCGCAACGCCCGGGAAAGAACCGTTAGCATGGGGGCAGTCGGCGGAACGTGAGGAAACACGATGCGGTTGCTTCGGTGGCTGGGAGGTTTGGCGGTCGTGCTGCTTGCCGTGCTGGGCGTGGCGGCCTACCTGTTTGTCTGGTATCCGCTGCGGGGCGGCCACCCGGCGGAGCGGGTAGGCCACGGCGTGGTCGCGGTGGAGCATGCGACCGTTTATGTTTCACCGGATCTGCCGCCGCTTCGCGACGCAACCGTGGTGGCCCGCGATGGACGGATTGCCGCCGTGGGAGCAGCGGCTCCGGTGCCCGCGGGGGCGACCCTTCTGCCGTGCAACGGATGCACGGTCGCCGCGGGATTCTGGAATGCGCACGTGCACCTCACGGAGCCGAAGTGGCTGAACAGCGAGTGGAAGGACGCGGCGGTGCTGAACCGGCAGATCGCGGACATGTTCACCAGCCGGGGGTTTACGACGGTGGTGGATGTGGGGTCGGACCTGCGGGTGACGGTGCCGTTGCGGCGGCGGATCGAGGCGGGGACGTTGCTGGGGCCGAAGA